>NC_016002.1:0-300000 GCF_000283535.1 Pseudogulbenkiania sp. NH8B | reverse complement strand
GGCCGAGCACTACCTGGCGCTGATGAAGAACGTCAAGAACATCGACATCCAGGCACAGCAGGCGCTGTGGAGCGAGAGCGACCGGCTGTTCCATCGCCAGCTGGCCGTGATGACCGGCGATGCGCTGATGGTGCGCATCGCCGACGAAATCGCGAAAGCCATGGAGCAGCCGCTGTGGCAGCGACTGCGTGACGACGGGATCTACGACGAGGAACGCATCAGCCTGTACGTGGCGGAACACCAGCTGATCTACGAGGCGATCGTCAGCGGCGACGAGCAGGCGGCGGCCTTCTACGTCGAGCAGCATCTGCGTCGGGTGGGGCGGGACATTTCCACCGGCGACGCCTCGCCGCCGAAAACGCCGGCCTAGCCGGCCGCACGCCCACCCGCGCAGCCGCTGCCTGCAGACGGCCCCCTCACCGGGGGAAGGACGACTCCGCGCGGAGGCTCCGCGGGGCGGAGGCGGCACGCCTAAGCACTACTCACCCGCTGCGCCAGCCGCAGCGCGGCGATACGGCCGATCTCGCCAAGACAGCGGGCGAATTCCTGTTGCGGGGGGTCGTGCAGGCGCTGCTCGAGCTGGGCGAGGATCTCCTCGCGGCCGAGCCCGGCCACGGCGACGATGAAGGGATGGCCGAAGCGCGCGCGATAGTGGGCGTTGAGTTCGGCCAGCCGCGCGGTGTCGGCGCTCTCCTGGCGCAGGCCGGCGGCCTGCTGCTCGCCGCCCGAGGCCGCGCTCAGCGGGGCACGTGTACCCAGTTCGGGGTGGGCGCGGATCAGCGCCAGCTGTTCCTCGTGGGAGGCGGCCAGCATGGCGGACACCAGCGCCTGCCACAGCGCAAAGCGCGTGCTGAACGGGCGTTGTTCCCAGGCGCGCTCGGCCACCCACGCCGTCTGTTCGAACACGCCGTCGAGCGCGGCGACGAAAGCGTCGCGCTCCAGGGCCGACAAGTCCGCCGGCGTCCAGCGCCGGTTGTCAGGGCTATCCATGGCGTCCTCCCTGCCGCCAACGCGGCGAATCATCACCATGCGGTTATAACCATAATAGAAGCTGGCCACTGCGCTGCTTTCCCGACAGCATCGTCATGACCGACAGAAAGGCCACGCCATGGGCCGTCTCACCACGCATGTGCTCGATACCGCGCGCGGCTGCCCCGCCGCCGGGCTGGTCGTGAGCCTGTACCGCATCGACGGCCTGCAACCGCGCCGGCTGCTGGTTACCCGCACCAACGCCGACGGCCGCTGCAACGCCCCGCTGCTGGAAGGCGCGGCGCTGCAGCCGGGGGTGTACGAGCTGCACTTCGCCGCCGGCGACTACCTGCGCGCTCAGGGCCATGCCCTGGGCGACCCGCCCTTCCTCGACGTGGTGCCGATCCGCTTCGGCATCAGCGATACCACGGCGCACTACCACATCCCCTTGCTGCTGGCGCCGTACGGCTACAGCAGCTACCGCGGGAGCTGAGCGTGGTTGCCTACCTGCTCGACTGGCTGGCGCTGCTGCTGCGCTGGCTGCACTTCGTGGCCGGGGTGGCGTGGATCGGCGCGTCGTTCTACTTCGTCTGGCTCGACAACCACCTGACCCCGCCCACCGACCCGGAACTGCAGCGGCGCGGCGTCGGCGGCGAGCTGTGGGCGGTGCACGGCGGCGGCTTCTACAACCCGCAGAAGTACCTGGTTGCCCCAGCCGTGCTGCCGTCCAGGCTGCACTGGTTCAAGTGGGAGGCCTACACCACCTGGCTGTCGGGCTTCGCGCTGTTGGCGCTGCTGTATTTGGCGCGCGCCGAGGTGATGCTGGTCGATAGCGCCGTGGCGCGCTTGAGCCCGGCGCTGGCGGTGGCCGTGGCGTTGCTGACGCTGGGCGGGGCCTGGCTGGTCTACCACGGCCTGTGTCGCAGCCCGCTCGGACGGCGTGACGGCTGGCTCGGTCTGAGCGTCTACCTGCTGCTGGTGGCGCTGGCCTGGGGGCTGTCGCAGCTGTTTGCGGCGCGCGCGGTGTATCTGCTCTGCGGTGCGGTGATCGGCACGCTGATGGCCGGCAACGTGTTCTTCGTCATCATCCCGGGCCAGCGCGTCATGGTGGCGGCCCTGACACGCGGCGAGACGCCGGACCCGGAGCCGGGACGGCGCGGCAAGCAGCGCTCGGTGCACAACAACTACTTCACGCTGCCGGTGCTGTTCATCATGATCAGCCCGCACTTCGCCTTCACCTACGGCCACCGCTACGGCTGGGCGCTGCTGGCCGGCATCGGCGCCGCCGGGGTGCTGATCCGCCACTTCTTCAACCTGCGCCACCGTGGCATCGTCGACTGGCGCTTTCCCGCCGCCGGCGTGGCGCTGTTGCTGCTGGTGGCACTGGCCGGCGCGCCGTCCGGCGTGCTGTCGGCGGGGGAAACACGGTCTTCGGCCAACCTTGAACAGGTGCGCGCCATCCTGGCGCAGCGCTGCGTCGCCTGCCATGCCGCACGGCCGAGCTTTGCCGGGTTTTCGGCGCCGCCGGCCGGGGTGCGGCTGGACGAACCGGCCGAGATCAAGCGCAACGCCGCGCGCCTGGCGGCGCAAGTGCAAAGCAGGACCATGCCGCTCGGCAACCTGACGCACATGACCGACGCCGAACGCCGCCTGGTCGTCGAATGGGCCGCCGCCGGGGCGCCGGACTGAGCGCCGGCCCGGCACCCCGGGCCACGGAGAACCCGTCCGCAGCGGCTTCGGCCAACCTGGGCCGGCGGGGCCGACCAGCGACACGGCATGGCCGGAGCGCGGGCTACGCCTTGGCGACCGCGGCGCGGGGGAAGTGGGTAAGGAGGGACGGAGGAGTGGCGACACCAGCGGCAAGCGGGCCGTCCGCCGAAGCGGGCGCCGGCGCGCTGCTCACACTCAGGACGCCTCGGCCGCGTCGATGATGCCCCACCAGCGCAGCGTCTGGCGGAAATGGTTGCGCACCTGGCCGGCGGCCTCCTGCTCGTCGCCGCCGGCGATCGCGTCCATGATCGCCAGGTGCTCCTGCATCGCCGGCACGATGCGGTCGGGCAGCAGCGGGCGGGAATGCTGCATCACCAGGATGCGGTCGCGGTTGCGCGCGTAGATCTCCCGGATGCTGGCGTTGTCGAGGACATTGGACAGGGCGCTGTGCAAGGCCCAATCCACCGCCATCGCCTCGCGCTGCAGCGAGGGCGTGATGCCGGCACGCGCGGCGTCGAGCACCTGCTGATGCTTTTGCCGCAGTTCGCCGAGCGTGTCCGCGGCGTGCCGGCGCACCAGCAGCCGGGCGCCCTCCTGGTCGAAGACGGTGCGCAGGTGGAAGCACTCGCGCACCAGCTCCGGCGTCGCCTCCATCACCGCCACGCCGCGCTTGGGCAGGACGCGGACGTAACCGGCCGACTCGGCGCGCTTGACCGCTTCGCGCACCGGCGCCAGCGGCAGCCCGATCACCCCGACCAGGTCCGACATCGAGACGAACTGCCCGGCCCGCAGGCCACCGCCGGTCAGCAGTTCCCGCAGCGCCAGGAAGGCCTTGTCGGCCAAGAGCAAACCTTCAGGCTCCTGCATGTTTTTCGTCCCCATCCATTTCGTCGAGCGGCAATTGTCACATCAGGCTTCGCCGGCAGCAAATTCCACCTGCCACACCAGGCAAACCCATAAAGACATTTTTGTTGCAAAATTCGAAAAATTCAAACTAACATGTCAGAAAGAATATAACACCACGTCCCCGGCGCCGCTGTACTCCGGCCGGCGGATAAAGGTGAGCCGTCCGACGCGGAATCCGTCCCGCTTCGGCAAGCACCAGGTGGCTCAGCACCCCCTCCCGGCCGGCTCGGGAAGAGAAGCCGGCCGACAGGAAGTCGATAGCAAAACTATCGACAGAACCGATGCCGGAGGGAATTCAAGCGCTTCCGCTTTATCCCTAAGCTGTTCCAACCAAGCTAATAATTATTTACACCAAGGAGAAGCAGATGGCCCGAACAAGAGCAGCGCATGCCGCCACCGCGGCATTGCGCAACAACCCCGTGAGCATGGAACTCACCCCCTCCCGTCATCCCTTCGACAAGACCCCGGTTGCGCACGGCAACCCCCTTTCGATCCGGTTTGCGAGGTGAACCATGTACAAACGCTTCCATAAGACCCTGTTCGGGCAAGTCGTCATCGCCCTGATTCTCGGCGTGATCGTCGGCATCGTCTGGCCCGATTTCGCCACCAAGCTCAAGCCGATGGGCGACGGCTTCATCAAGCTCATCAAGATGCTGGTCGCACCCCTGGTGTTCTGCGTCGTGGTGCACGGCATCTGCAGCACCGGCGACCTGAAGAAGGTCGGCCGCGTCGGCGTCAAGGCCCTGCTCTACTTCGAGATCGTCACCACCTTCGCCCTGGCGCTGGGCGTGCTGCTGGCCGAGACCCTGCGGCCAGGCGCGGGCATGAACATCGACCCCCACACCCTCGATGCCTCGGCGCTGGCCGACTATAGCGAGCGGGTCTCCCAGGTGGGCCACCTGACGGCGGTGGACTTCATCATGAAGCTCATCCCCGCCACCTTCGGCGACGCCTTCGCCAAGGGCGACATCCTGCAGGTGCTGCTGATCGCCATCCTGTTCGGTTGCGCCGTCGCGGCGCTCGGCGAGCGCGGCCGCCCGGTGACCGTCGCCATCGACCACCTCGGCCAGGTGTTCTTCAAGCTGATCGGCTTCATCGTCAAGCTCGCCCCCTTGGGCGTGATGGGCGCCATCGCCTTCACCGTGGGCAAGTACGGCATCGGCTCGCTCAAGCAGCTCGGCCTCTTGGTGGCGCTGTTCTACCTGACCTGCAGCATCTTCGTGGTCGGCATCCTGGGCATCATCCTGCGCCTGGCCGGCTTCAACATCTTCAAGCTGCTGGGCTACCTGCGCGAGGAACTGCTGATCGTGCTGGGCACCGCCTCGTCCGACGCAGTGCTGCCCCAGGTGATGCGCAAGCTCGAGCTGATGGGGGTGAAGGATTCGACCGTGGGCCTGGTGATCCCCACCGGCTACTCCTTCAACCTCGACGGCTTCTCGATCTACCTGACCCTGGCGGCGGTGTTCATCGCCCAGGCCACCAACACGCCGCTGTCGCTGACCGACCTCCTCACCATCCTCGCCATTTCGCTGGTGACCTCGAAGGGCGCCCACGGCGTGCCGGGCTCGGCCATCGTGATCCTGGCCGCCACCTTGAGCGCCATCCCGGCCATCCCCGCCATCGGCCTGGTGCTGGTACTGTCGGTGGACTGGTTCATGGGCATGGCACGCGCGCTGACCAACATGATCGGCAACTGCGTGGCGACCGTGGTGGTCGGCGTGTGGGAAAAGGATATCGACCGCGAACGCGCCACCCAGGTGCTCAACGGCGAAATCAAGGTCGATCTGCGCGCCCCGGCCCGTGCCGAAATGTTGGCCGAAGCCGCTCCCCAGACACGCATCTGATCGAACGCTCGACACCCCGAGGGACGCGCCAAGCCGGCGCGTCCCTCACGAACTTTCACTGAACACTGCAAGGAGAACCCATCATGGCCCACGCCACCGGACCCACCGTCATCGCCCCACCCGCCGAGCTGCCCGATTGGGCGCGCCGCTCGGTGGACCTCGCCAACCCGCGCCTGGGCGCCCAGGCCCTGTACGCGTCCGACGATTTCTTCGCCGACGTCTCGCGCATGCTCAACCCGGAACCGGCCCAGTTCGTGCCCGGCAAGTTCGACGAGAACGGCAAGTGGATGGATGGCTGGGAGTCGCGCCGCAAGCGCGTGGCCGGCTATGACTGGGCGCTGGTGAAGCTCGGCGTGAAGGGCGTGATCCGCGGCTTCGACGTGGACACCAGCCACTTCACCGGCAACTACCCGCCGGCGGTGTCGATCGAGGCCACCGTGTCCGCCAGCGACGACGTGGAAGCGCTGAAGGCCGCCGCCTGGACCGAGATCCTGCCCGCCACCGCGCTGGGCCCCAATAGCCATCACCTGCTGCAATGCGCCAGCGGCGATGTCTGGACCCACCTGCGCGTCAACATCTACCCGGACGGCGGTATCGCCCGTCTGCGCGTGTACGGCCAGCCGGTAGGCGGCCTGGAGAGCGCCGGCCCGGACCAGCTGGTCGACCTCGTCGCGCTGGAAAACGGCGGCCGCCCTGTGGCCTGGAACGACGCCAGCTTCGGCTCCTCCGCCAGCAACATGCTGCTGCCCGGCCGCGGCCTGAACATGGGCGACGGCTGGGAGACCCGCCGCCGCCGCGAACCGGGCAACGACTGGTGCGTGCTGGAACTGGGCGCGCCCGGCATCATCGAGAAGATCGAGCTGGATACCGCCTTCTACAAAGGCAATTATCCCGACGCCTGCTCGCTGCAGGCGGCCTTCGTCAGCGGCGGTACCGACCAGTCCGCCACCACCCAGAGCATGTTCTGGCCGGTGCTGCTGCCGGAGCAGAAACTGTCGATGGACGCGGTGCACACCTTCACCGACCTGGCTAGCCTCGGCCCGGTGACGCACGTGCGCCTCAACATCTTCCCCGACGGCGGCGTCTCGCGCCTGCGCCTGTGGGGCCGGGTGGCCAAATGAAGACCCTCGACCTCAAGGTGGAGCCGCTCAGCCGGGAAGCCTTCGCCCCCTTCGGCGACGTCATCGAGGCGTCGGAGGCGGTGCGCCACTTCCCCATCAACGGCGGCAACACCGAGCGCTACCACGACCTGGCCAGCGTCGAGCCGGGGCCCGAGGGCCGGGCCATCGTGTCCATCTTCCGCGGCCAGCCGCGCGCGCTGCCGTTCCGGGTGGAGATGATGGAGCGCCACCCGCTGGGCAGCCAGGCCTTCATTCCCCTGTCCGGCCGTCCCTACCTGGTGGTGGTGGCGCCGGCGGGGGCGCCTCCGGCGGCGGCAGACCTGCGGGTCTTCCTGGCCCGCGCCGACCAGGGCGTCAACTACCGCACCGGGGTGTGGCACCACCCGCTGCTGGCGCTCGACGCGGTATGCGACTTCCTGGTGGTGGACCGCAGCGGCACCGGCCACAACTGCGACGAAGTCCAGCTCGACGCCGTCGGGGTGATTCCCGGCGTGGCCTGAGCAGCGGGAGCACCGATCATGCCTAACATCGTTGCCGACGGCGCCCGCGCCAGCCCCGCCCGCCGAGGCGGGGGCGCGCCGGGCGCAGGTTGGCCGAACCGCGAAAGGTAGCGCGCCATGTTGCTCGGTCTGGCGCTCCTCTACGTAGGAGCCGTGCTGATTCTCAACGGCCTGTGGATGCTGGGGCGCATCGGCGACAGGGAGATATCCGTGATCAACCTGTTTGCCGGCGGCCTCACCCTGCTGGTGGCCCTCAAGCTCGCCTTCGGCGAGGGGGCCGACGCCGCGTCGATCAAGGCGGGCGCCCTCTCCCTGCTGTTTTCCTTCACCTACCTGTGGGTCGCCATCAACCGCCACAACGGCGCCGACGGCCGCGGACTGGGCTGGTTCAGCCTGTTCGTGGCGATCACCGCGCTGCCGGTGGCGGTGGATACCCTGCGCCTCGCCGCGTCCACCTGGGACTGGTGGTTCGGCCTGTCCTGGCTGGCGTGGGCCGTGCTGTGGCTGCTGTTCTTCCTGCTGCTGGCGCTGCAGAAACCGGTGGTCAGGCTCACCGCCGGCATGGCCATCGTCCAGGGCGTGCTGACCGGCTGGCTGCCGGGCTACCTGCTCCTGACCGGGGCCATGCGCTAAGGACAACGGCGCCCGACACCGCCCGCAGGCCAAAACAAAGCCGGCCCGTCTTGCGACGGCCGGCTTTTTCCTTTCGGCGAAGGGGACTCAGCCCTGCGGCGCGTAGGGATGATGCTGGTGCCAGTGGCGGGCGATGTCGACGCGGCGGCACACCCATACCCGGTCGTGCTTCTCGATGTGGTCGAGGAAGCGCTGCAGGGCGCGGAAACGTCCCGGACGGCCGAGCAGCCGGCAATGCATGCCGACCGACATCATCGCCGGACGCTCTTCGCCCTCGGCGTACATCATGTCGAAGGCGTCGCGCAGGTAGTCGAAGAACTCGTCGCCGTGCGAGAAGCCCTGCGGCAGGGAGAAACGCATGTCGTTGGTGTCGAGGGTGTAGGGCACGATCAGTTGCGGCACCGTGGCGCCGTCGGTCTTCTGCACCTCCATCCAGAACGGCAGGTCGTCGCCGTAGTAGTCCGAGTCGTACAGGAAGCCGCCGTAGTCGGCCACCAGGCGGCGGGTATTGGGGGAATCGCGCCCGGTGTACCAGCCTAGCGCGCGCTCGCCGGTGAGGCGTTCGATGATCTCCATGCCGATGCGCAGGTGTTCGCGCTCGGTCGCCTCGTCGACGTTCTGGTAGTGGATCCAGCGCCAGCCGTGGCCGGCGATCTCGTGGCCCAGCTCGCGGAAGGCCGCGGTGACCTCGGGGTGGCGCTCCAGCGCCATGGCGACCCCGAACACGGTCAGGGGCAGGCCGCGCCGCTCGAATTCGCGCAGGAAGCGCCACACCCCGACGCGCGAGCCGTATTCGTAGACGCCTTCCATCGACATGTGGCGGTCCGGGAAGGCCGGCGGGCTGAAGAGTTCGGACAGGAACTGCTCGCTCGCCGGGTCGCCGTGCAGCACGCAGTTCTCGCCGCCCTCCTCGTAGTTCAGCACGAACTGGACGGCGACGCGGGCGCGGCCGGGCCAGTTGGCGTACGGCGGGTTGCGGCCGTAGCCGACCAGGTCGCGGGGGTAATCCTTGGTGATGGCCATGTGTTTCTCCTGCACTGTTTCGCGCCCGGCACCGTGGGCGCCCGGCGTCATGATTGCCGTTGCCTCAGGTGCGCCGCGCGGCGCGCATCGCCGCCAGGTAAATCAGCGCGCCGGCCAGCGCACCGATCACCCAGCCGAAGTTGTTTTCGGGCAACAGATGGAAAAATTGCGTCGCCAGCTCCCAGCCGACCGACAGCGTGCCGGACAGCGCGAGCGCCGCCAGGCCGACCTTGTTCCAGCCGCCGTCGTAGTGATAGCGCCCGGTGGGCGCCATCGTGTACAGCTCGGCCTCCTGCACCACCTGCTTCTTGACGAGGTAGAAGTCGGCCATCATCACGCCGTACAGCGGGGCGAGGATGGAGCCGAACACGCTGACGAAGACCGTGATCGCCTTCGGGCTGTCGACGAAGATCCACGGGCACACCAGCACCGCGAGGATCGAGGCGATCAGGCCGCCGCGCTTGAAGTCGACGTGGCGGGGGAACAGGTTGGCGATGTCGTAGGCCGGCGAGACGAAGTTGGCGACGATGTTGATGCCCATCGTGGCGACGACGAAGGTCAGGCTGCCGATCACGACGGCCAGCTTGTTGTCGATGCGCGAGACGATGTCGACCGGGTCCATGATCATCGCGCCGAATACCGTCGAGCTGCCGGCGGTCACGATCACGGTGATGATCGAGAACACGATGAAATTCACCGGCAGGCCGAGGAAATTGCCGATCTTCATCTGGCGCTCGTTCTTGCCGAAGCGCGAGAAGTCGCCGAAGTTGAGCAGCAGCGCGGCGAAGTAGCTGACCACCAGCAGCACTGCGCTGCCCATCGCGGTGACCGATTCGCTGCCCGTGAGCACCTTGTCGCCGAGCGTCAGGTCGAGCGCGCCGAGGCCCGCCTGCGACAGGATCCAGCCCATCAGCACGAACATCACGACATACACCGCCGGGCCGCAGAAATCGACGAATCGGCGGATCGTTTCCATGCCGCGCTGGAAGATCACCAGCTGGAAGAACCACATGAACATGAAGCAGGCCCAGCCGAGCAGGTCGAGCCGCAGAAAGCTGGTGTCGCGCAGCGCCACGGCGCCGGGGAAGAACAGCAGCACCAGCGTCGCCACCGCCTTGGAGGCGAAGTAGGTCTGCACGCCGTACCACACGATGCCGACCACGCCGCGGATGACCGCCGCGAGGTTGGCGCCCATCACGCCCATGCTGACGCGCGCCATCACCGGGAAGGGGATGCCGTGCACCAGGCTGGGCTTGCCGACCCAGTTCATCAGCAGGTTGACGAGCAGGATGCCGAGCGTCAGCGCCGCCAGCACCTGCCAGCCCGACAACCCGAGCAGGAACAGGCTCGCGGCAAAGGTATAGCCGCCCACGCTATGCACGTCGGACATCCACATCGCGAAGATGCTGTAGCCGTTCCAGGTGCGCGCGCTCTGCGGCACCGGCGCGAGGTCGTCGTTGTAGAGGCGCGGGTCGGCACCGGCGATGACCGGTTGCGGTGTGCTGCGGGTGGCACTGTGGGCGGTGGTGGTCATGAAGGGTTCCTCCTCGCGATGCGTCGTCGTGGTGCCGATGGGGCCGGGCCCGGCACGCTGACGCGTGCAGGCTCATACCGTTGTTAATAGACGGCGGAGACGGCAAATGCTGGCCCCGTTGACGACAGCCGCGGCGGGAGAGGCTCAGGAACCCGGCTGGGCGCTCAGGTGTTCGAACTGGCCGGTGAAGCGCTTCGCGGGCGGGAAGGCCAGATCGCCGTGCTTGCTGGTGCCGAGCCGGAGGCTCACCAGCGTCTCGGCGAGCTTCACCGCGGCGGTGACGCCTTCGACGATCGGCAGGCCGACCGCCTCGCGGATCTCGTCGGCGAGATCGGCCATGCCGCCGCAGCCCAGCACGATCGCGCCGATGCCGTCCTCGGCCTTGGCGCGGCGGCATTCCGCGACGATGCGCTCGAGCGCGCAGGCGCCGTCGTCCTCGAGATCGAGCACCGGGATCTCGGCCGCGCGCACGCGCCGGCAGTGGTGGGCGAAACCGTAGGACTGCAGCAGGTGCTCGGCGATGATGCCGGTGCGCCCGAGCGTGGTGACCACCGAGAAGCGCGTCGCGATCATCGTCGCCAGGTGAAAGGCGGCCTCGGCGATGCCGATCACCGGGGCGCGCGTCAGCTCGCGCGCGGCGAGCAGGCCCGGATCGCCGAAACAGGCGATGACGTAGGCGTCGGCCCCGTCGCGCTCGCCCTTGCGCACCTCCTCGGCGACGCCGACCGCGCTGATCGCCTCGTCGAAATGGCTCTCGATCGAGACCGGACCGCTGTCCGGGTTCACCGCGACGATGCGCGTGCCGGGCGCAGCCACGCGCTGGGCAGACGCGCCGATCTTTTCGGTCATGCTGCGGGTGGTGTTGGGGTTGATGACGCGTATCAGCATGGTTGTCTCCTTGGTATGTAGGCGGGAGCCCGTCCTCGGTCGGCGAAAGCCCGTTTTCCCATCTTCAGCCTTCCAGTGGGACAAGCTCGGACGGCCCATCGTTGCCAACAGTCTAGAATTGCCTTGTACACAATTCAATGATTTTTTGTGTACATACACTAGTTACCTACGATACGCGTTGCCAGTGTGCACCTCCTGCCTTGCGCCGTGCACGAGGCCAGCCCGCAACGGGCACGCCGCAAGCCGCCTGCTCAGCGCCGGCCAAAAACAATTTCAGTCCTATACGTATACAATTTTTACACGCACGCCCCCCCTTCCCCGACGATGACAGCGCTCGCCCCGACAGCACGGCTGGAGCGGTATCGCCAGCAAGGGCGGGCGCCCCGCATCGCGCGACACCTCCCGCCGCGGGACGGCGCCTGCGGCGGCAAGGCGGCAGTACGGCGTTCACGGTAGGCGACAGCAGCACCGGCGTTTTCAGCGAGAAGGGGAGGCGCGGCCGGGCGAGTAGATACTAAAAGTATCGACAGAACCGAGACCCCCGGCAATTCAACCACTTAGTCTTTCTCCCTATGCTGTGGCCATCAGTCAAGCAAACCCACCCCAGGAGGAAGACAAATGGCCCGAATGAGAGCAGTGGATGCCGCCGCGGCGGTATTGCGCAAGGAAGGTGTTGCCACCGTGTTCGGCGTGCCCGGCGCCGCCATCAATCCCCTTTATTCGGCCATGAAGAAGGATGGCCGCTTCCAGCACGTGCTGGCGCGCCACGTGGAAGGCGCCTCGCACATGGCGGAGGGCTACACCCGCGCGCGCGCCGGCAACATCGGGGTGTGCATCGGCACCTCCGGCCCGGCCGGCACCGACATGATCACCGGTCTGTATTCGGCGTCGGCGGATTCGATACCTATCCTGTGCATCACCGGCCAGGCGCCGCGTGCCCGCCTGTACAAAGAGGATTTCCAGGCGGTGGACATCGAAGCCATCGCCAAGCCGGTCACCAAGTGGGCGGTGACGGTGCGCGAGCCGGCGCTGGTGCCGCGCGTGTTCCAGCAGGCTTTCCACATCATGCGCTCCGGCCGTCCCGGCCCGGTGCTGATCGACCTGCCCTTCGACGTGCAGATGGCCGAGATCGAATTCGACATCGAAACCTACGAGCCCCTGCCCTTGCACAAGCCGGCCGCCACGCGCGCCCAGGCCGAGAAGGCGATGGCCATGCTCAACGCCGCCCAACGCCCGCTGATCGTCGCCGGCGGCGGCGTGATCAACGCCGACGCCGCGGCGCGGCTGCAGGAATTCGCCGAGCTCACCGGCGTGCCGGTGATCCCCACGCTGATGGGCTGGGGCACCATCCCCGACGACCATCCGCTGATGGCCGGCATGGTTGGCCTGCAGACATCGCACCGCTACGGCAACGCCACGATGCTGGCGTCGGACTTCGTGATCGGCATCGGCAACCGCTGGGCCAACCGCCATACCGGCTCGGTGGAGGTCTATACCGAAGGGCGCACCTTCGTGCACATCGACATCGAGCCGACCCAGATCGGCCGGGTGTTCGGCCCCGACTACGGCATCGTCTCGGACGCCGGCGCGGCGCTCGACCAATTGCTGGAAGTGGCGCGGGGGATGAAGCTGGCCGGCTGGCTCCCCGACCGCAGTGCCTGGGTCGCCGAGTGCCAGGACCGCAAGCGCACGCTACAGCGCAAGACCCACTTCGACGCCGTGCCGATGAAGCCGCAACGGGTATACGAGGAGATGAACCGCGCCTTCGGCCGCGACACCTGCTACGTCAGCACCATCGGTCTGTCGCAGATCGCCGCCGCCCAGTTCCTCCACGTCTACCGGCCGCGCCATTGGATCAACTGCGGCCAGGCCGGCCCGCTGGGCTGGACCATCCCGGCCGCGCTGGGCGTGTGCGCCGCCGACCCCGAGCGCAAGGTGGTGGCGATCTCCGGCGACTACGACTTCCAGTTCATGATCGAGGAGTTGGCCGTCGGTGCCCAGTTCAAGCTGCCCTACCTGCACGTGGTGGTGAACAACGCCTACCTGGGGCTGATCCGCCAGGCGCAGCGCGGCTTCGACATGGACTTCTGCGTGCAGCTCGCCTTCGAGAACATCAACGCTCCCGAGACCGAAGGCTACGGCGTGGACCACGTCGCCGTGGTGGAAGGCCTGGGCTGCAAGGCGATCCGCGTGCGCCGGCCGGAGGAAATCCAGCCCGCCTTCGCCCAGGCCCGCGCCTGGATGGAGGAGTTCCGCGTGCCGGTGGTGGTGGAGATCATCCTGGAACGCGTCACCAACATCTCGATGGGCACCGAGATCAACGCCGTCAACGAGTTCGAGGAACTGGCCGCCCGCGGCGCCGACGCCCCGACCGCCATCGCGCTGCTCGACTGAGCCGCGTCCAGACATCAGGAGGACACCATGCCGAAATTCGCCGCCAACCTCACCATGCTCTTCACCGAGCTGCCTTTCCTCGAGCGCTTCCAGGCCGCCGCCGAGGCCGGTTTCCAGGGGGTCGAGTACCTCTTCCCCTACGCCTTCGCCAAGGAGGTCCTGACCGAGCAGCTGGCGCGCCACGGCCTGGTGCAGGTGCTGCACAACCTGCCCGCCGGCAATTGGGAAGCCGGCGAGCGCGGCATCGCCTGCCATCCGGACCGGGTCGACGAGTTCCAGGACGGCGTCGGCCGCGCCATCGACTACGCCCGCGCCCTGGGCTGCACCCAGCTCAACTGCCTGGCGGGCATCGCCCCGGCCGGGGTGCCGCAGGACACGCTGCACGAGACCTTCGTCGCCAACCTGCGCTTCGCCGCCGCCCAGCTGCAGCGGGCGGGCCTGCGCCTGCTGATCGAACCGATCAACACCTGGGACATTCCCGGCTTCTACCTCAACCGCACCGCACAGGCGGCGGCGATCCTCGACGCGGTGGGCTCGGACAACCTGTTCATCCAGTACGACATCTACCACGCCCAGCGCATGGAGGGCGAACTGGCGGGCACCATCGCGAAATACCTGCCGCGCATCGCCCACATCCAGCTCGCCGACAACCCCGGCCGCCACGAACCGGGCAGCGGCGAGATCAACTACCCGTGGCTGCTGCGTCACATCGACCAGCTCGGCTACGACGGCTGGATCGGCTGCGAGTACAAGCCCGCCAGCAGCACCCGCGACGGGCTTGGCTGGATCAAGGCTCTGACCAACTAAGAGCCGCTAACAAAACCCTCTTGGCGTTGTTGCGCGGCTTTGCCGTACTACTTGTACTGCCTGCAGCCGCGCGCCTAGCCAAGACCGTTGCACTGGGCTTTGTTAACGGCTCCAGGATTCAATCGCATAAAACGGAGACACATCATGGCAAACATCGGCTTCATCGGCCTCGGCATCATGGGCGCCCCCATGGCCGGCCACCTCATCGCCGGCGGGCACACCGTCTTCACCTACACCCGCGGCCACACCCCGGGCGCCATCCTCGAGGCCGGCGCCAGGGTCTGCGCCAGCGGCGCCGAGGTGGCGCGCCAGGCGGACATCGTCATCACCATGGTGCCCGACACCCCGCACGTGGAAGACGTGCTGTTCGGCGCCAACGGCGTCGCCGCCGGCCTCAGCGCCGGCAAGATCGTGGTGGACATGAGCTCCATCTCGCCGGTGGCCACCAAGGAGTTCGCGCGCCGCATCAACGAGCTCGGCTGCGAGTATCTGGATGCGCCGGTATCCGGCGGCGAAGTCGGCGCCAAGGCGGCGACGCTGACCATCATGGTGGGCGGCAGCGAAGCCGCCTTCGCCACGGTCCAGCCGCTGTTCGAGCTGATGGGCAAGAACATCACCCTGGTCGGCGGCAACGGCGACGGCCAGATCACCAAGGTGGCCAACCAGATCATCGTCGCGCTCACCATCGAGGCGGTGGGCGAGGCGCTGCTGCTCGCCGCCAAGGCCGGCGCCGACCCGGCCAAGGTGCGCCAGGCGCTGATGGGCGGCTTCGCCAACTCGCGCATCCTGGAGGTGCACGGCGAGCGCATGGTCAAGCGCACCTTCGATCCGGGCTTCCGCATCGAGCTGCACCAGAAGGACCTCAACCTGGCGCTCGCCACCGGCCGCCAGCTCGGCGTGTCGCTGCCCAACACCGCCACCGCGCAGGAACTGTTCAACGCCTGCGCGGCGCACGGCGGCGCCGGCTGGGATCATTCGGCGATGGTGCGCGCGCTGGAGAAGATGGCCAACTTCGAGATCGGCCAATAAGTGTTGTCAGAACCTATTCACGATCTGTCGCGAGCAGCCCTCAGCGGGGTGAAGAGCAGCGCAGGAACCGGAATGTACTGGAGTACATGAGGATTCCCGATCAGGGATGCGCAGCAAGATCGTAAACAGGTTCCAAGAAGGGCCGGCATCGACCGGCCCCATAGCCCCCAGGAGACCCCATGCGTTACCTGTCCATCGATGTCGGTTCCTACCGTTTCGTCGCGCGGCTGGAAGAGGAGGCCGCGCCGCGCACCTGCGCCGCCTTCCTGAAGCTGCTGCCCTTCTCCAACCAGGTGATCCATTCGCGCTGGAGCGGCGAGGCGGTGTGGGTGCCGCTCGGCGATTTCGACACCGGGCTCGGCTTCGAGAACCACACCAGCCACCCTTCGCGCGGCGACCTGCTGCTCTACCCGGGCGGCTTTTCCGAAACCGAGATCCTGTTCGCCTACGGCAGCAGCCAGTTCGCCAGCAAGATGGGGCAGCTGGCCGGCAACCACTTCCTGACCGTGGTCGAAGGCGCCGATCAGTTGATGGACATGGGCCGCACCGTGCTGTGGAAAGGCGCGCAGCCGATCCGTTTCACCGACCTCGGTGAGCTCTGAAAGCAAAGGACACCCGCCGATGAACACGCCTCCTCGCGACCTGCTGGCGAAGATGTTCGCCGCCGCCGTCAACGCCGCCCAGCCCGAGCACTGCCTCCCGCCGTTCCTGCCCGAACCGCCACGCGGCCGCACCATCGTCATCGGCGCCGGCAAGGCCTCGGCCGCCATGGCCCGGGCGCTGGAGCGGCACTGGCCGGGAGAGCTTACCGGCCTGGTGGTGACGCGCTACGGCTACGCCGTGCCGTGCCAGCGCATCGAGATCGTCGAAGCCGCCCACCCGGTGCCGGACGCCGCCGGGCTGGCCGCGGCGGGCCGCCTGCTGGACACGGTGCGCGGCCTGACGCCCGACGACCTGGTGATCTGCCTGATCTCGGGCGGCGGCTCATCGCTGCTGCCGCTGCCGGGCCACGGCGTCAGCCTGGAGGACAAGCAGGCCATCAACCGCGCCTTGCTGACCTCCGGCGCGACCATCGCCGAAATGAACTGCGTGCGCCGCCACCTCTCGGCGATCAAGGGCGGGCGGCTCGCCGCCGCCTGCCATCCGGCGCGCGTGGTGAACCTGCTGATCTCGGACGTGCCCGGCGACAACCCGATGGACATCGCCTCCGGCCCGACGGTGGCCGACCCCACCACCTGCGCCGACGCGCTGGAGATCGTGCGCCGCTACGGCATCGCCCTGCCCGCCGGCGCGCGCCGCCTGCTGGAGTCCGGCGCCGGCGAGACCGTCAAGCCGGACGACGAACGCCTGGCGCGCGTCAGCACCCACCTGGTGGCGACGCCGCAGATGGCGCTGGAGGCCGCCGCCACGGTCGCCGCCGCCGCCGGGCTGCCGGCGCTGATCCTCGGCGACAGCATCGAGGGCGAGGCGCGCGACGTCGGCAAGGTCATGGCCGGCATCGCGCTGCAGGTGAAGCACCGTGGCCAGCCGGCGGCGCTGCCGTGCGTGCTGCTGTCCGGCGGCGAGACCACGGTGACGGTGCGCGGCCAGGGCCGCGGCGGCCGCAACGTCGAGTTCCTGCTGTCGCTGGCGGTGGCGCTGAACGGCGCGCCGGGCATCCACGCCGTGGCGGGCGATACCGACGGCGTCGACGGGCAGGAGGAGATCGCCGGCGCCTTCATCACCCCCGACACCCTCGCGCGCGCCTGGGCCGCCGGCATCCGCCCGCGCGACCGCCTCGACGACAACGACGGCCACGGCTTCTTCGAAGCGCTGGGCGACGCCCTGATCACCGGCCCGACGCTGACCAATGTGAACGACTTCCGCGCCATCCTGCTCACCTGAGCGGCAAGCCATTATTAACTACAAAGTCTATTCCAGTAGGTGAGCGAGCCAAGGCAGGTTGAGTGTCGCCGGAGCGCAGGAACCGGAATGTACACGGAGTACATGAGGATTCCGATCGCTGAGCGAATCGAAGATTCGCACGCAGTCCGCCGACGCTCAAACTGTGAAGGCGCAGCCGCCTAATGGGATGGACTCGAAGAGGAGACTGATGATGAGAGACATCAAGGCACTGACCCTGGACGAGGTCAAGCGTATCGCCGCCGCCGCCGAAACCGAGGCGACGGCACAAGGCTGGGCGGTCAGCATCGCGGTATGCGACGCCGGCGGCCACGCCCTGTGGCTGCAGCGCATGGACGGCGCGCCGCTGATGAGCGCCGCCGTGGCGCCGGAAAAGGCGCGCACCTGCGTGCTCAGCGGCAAGCCGAGCAAGGCGTTCGAGGAGATGGTGAACAACGGCCGCTTCGCCGCGCTGGCGATGCCGGTGGTGCCGCTGGAAGGCGGCGAACCGATCGTCGTCGGCGGCCAAGTGATCGGCGCGGTCGGGGTTTCCGGCGTCAAGGCCGGCGAGGACGCCCAGGTCGCCCGCGCCGGGGTGGCCGCCGTCATCGGCCAGTGGGAGGTCGCATGAGACGCCAGCGTCGTGCCCGCATCCTCGCCACGCTCGGGCCGGCGAGTTCCACGCTCGAGCGCATCCGCACGTTGGCCGAAGCCGGCGCCGACGTGTTCCGGCTCAATTTCAGCCACGGCAACCACGAGGACCACGCCGCACGCCTGCGCCTGATCCGCGAGGTCGAGCAGGAACTGGGCCGCCCGATCGGCGTGCTGCTCGACCTGCAAGGCCCCAAGCTGCGCATCGGCCGCATGGCCGGCGGCAAGGCGCTGCTCGAACCCGGCGCCCGCTTCCGCCTCGACCTCGACCCCGCCGAGGGCGACGCCGGCCGCGCCAACCTGCCGCACCCGGAAATCTTCGCCGCGCTCGAGGTCGGCACCGAGCTGCTGCTCGACGACGGCAAGCTGCGCCTGTGCGTCGAGGCCTTCGGCCCCGATTTCGCCGACACCACGGTGCTGGTGGGCGGCACGCTGTCCGACCGCAAGGGGGTGAACGTGCCCGGCGTGGTGCTGCCGATCTCGCCGCTGACGGCGAAGGACCGCGCCGATCTCGCCTTCGGCCTGGAACTGGGGGTCGACTGGGTGGCGCTGTCGTTCGTGCAGCGTCCCGAGGACATCGCCGAGGCGCGCGCGCTGATCGGCGACCAGGCCTGGATCATGGCCAAGCTGGAAAAGCCGGCCGCCATCGAACAGCTGGAGGAAATCGTGGCGCTGGCCGACGGCGTCATGGTGGCGCGCGGCGACCTCGGGGTGGAACTGCCGCCGCAGCAGGTGCCGGTGCTGCAACGGCGCATCGTGCGCGCCGCCCGCGCCGCCGGCCGGCCGGTGGTGGTGGCCACCCAGATGCTGGAATCGATGATCGTGGCCCCGGTGCCGACCCGCGCCGAAGCCTCCGACGTCGCCACCGCGGTGTACGAGGGCGCCGACGCGGTGATGCTGTCCGCCGAATCCGCCTCCGGCCAGTACCCGGTGGAGGCGGTCGCCATCATGGACCGCATCATCGCCGAGGTGGAGCACGACCCGGCCTGGCGCCACGAACTGGCGGCCGGCCACACCCCGGCCCGGCCCAACACCCCGGACGCCATCTGCTGCGCCCTGCGCCGCGTCGCCGAGCTGCTGCAACCCGCCGCCACGGTGGCTTTCACCTCCTCCGGCTTCAGCGCGCTGCGCGCCAGCCGCGAGCGCCCGGCGGCGCCGATCCTGGCGCTCACCCCGCAGCTCGCCACCGCGCGCCGCCTGGCCCTGGTCTGGGGGGTCCATCCGGTGCCGTTCGACGAGGTGCAGGACGTGGGCGAGATGATCGCCCACGCCAGCGACGCCGCGCTGCGCGAGCGGGTCGCCGCGCCCGGCGATAGCGTGGTGGTGATCGCCGGCATTCCCTTCGGCCAACGTGGCAGCACCAACCTGCTGCACGTGGTGCACCTGCCCGGCGGCGTGGCAGGGGAAGGCTGACATGGCACCGCAGGACAACACCCCGCAGCCGCTCGTCATCGCCGGCCGGGCCTACGCCTCGCGCCTGCTGGTGGGCACCGGCAAGTACCGCAGCCTGGAGGAAACGCGGCAGGCGGTGGAGGCCTCGGGAGCGGAAATCGTCACCGTCGCCGTGCGCCGCACCAACCTCGGCCAAACGCCGGGGGAGCCCAGCCTGCTGGAGGTGCTGCCGCCGGAGCGCTACACCTACCTGCCCAACAGCGCCGGCTGCTATACCGCAGAAGATGCGGTGCGCACCCTGCGCCTGGCGCGCGAGCTGCTGGACGGCCACGCGCTGGTGAAGCTGGAGGTGCTGGGCGACGAGCGCACCCTCTACCCCAACATGCCGGAAACCTTGCGGGCCGCCGAGGTGCTGGTCCGTGACGGCTTTCAGGTGATGGTGTATTGTGCCGACGACCCGATCCAGGCGCGCCGCCTGCAGGATATCGGCTGCGTGGCGGTGATGCCGCTGGCCAGCCTGATCGGTTCCGGCATGGGCATCCTCAACCCCTGGAACGTGCGCCTCGTGATCGACGCCGTCTCCATCCCGGTGCTCGTGGATGCCGGGGTGGGCACCGCCTCCGACGCCGCCATCGCCATGGAGCTGGGCTGCGACGGCGTGCTGATGAACACCGCCATCGCCCAGGCCCGCGACCCGGTCGCCATGGCGCGGGCGATGCGCCTGGCCGTGGCGTCGGGACGGCTCGCCCACGAGGCGGGACGCATGCCGATGCAGCATTACGCGGCCTCGCCCAGTTCGCCCGGCGACGGCCTGATCGCGGTTGGCCGAAGCCGCTAGCCCCCGAGGAGAGGTGAGGATGGACCGATACACGGAACTCAAGAGCTTCGTGCTGGTGGCCGAAAAAGGCAGCTTCGCCGCCGCGGCGCAGGCCGAGCGGGTGACGCCGGTGGTGATGGGGCGCCGCCTCGACAGCCTGGAGGATCGCCTCGGCGTCAAGCTGATGCACCGCTCCACGCGCGGCCTGCACCTCACCGACCTGGGCGAGCAGTTCCTCGACCAGGCTCGCCAGCTGCTCAAGGATTTTGACGACATCGAATCCTCGCTGCTGGCCGGACGCAACCTGGTGCGCGGCCACCTGGTGGTGTCAGCGCCGGCGGCGTTCGGGCGGCGCCACGTGGCGCCGCTGGGCCAGACCTTCCAGACCCTCTACCCCGACCTGAAGCTCTCGTTCAACCTCACCGACAGCGTGGTCGACCTGGTGCGCGAGGGCTACGACATGGCGATCCGCATCGGCGAGGTCACCGACCCCAACTACGTCGCGGTGAAGCTGGCCAGCAACCGCCGCGTGGTGTGCGGCACGCCGGCGTACTTCGCGCAGCACGGCGTCCCGCACAGCCTGGAGGACCTGGCCCAGCACAACTGCCTGGCCTTCAACCTGCAGGGCGGCCAGCCGCGCGGCTGGTCCTTCCTGAAGGACGGCCGGCTGGTGGCGGTGAAGGTCGGTGGCAACCTGGACTGCAACGACGGCGAGCTGCTGTACAACTGGGTGAAGCAGGGCCTGGGCATCGGCTGGCGCTCCACCTGGGAGATCGAGGGCGAGCTGAAGCGCGGCGAACTGGTCACCGTGCTCGACGCGTTCGCGGTGCCGGCCTACGACATCCAGGCGGTCTACCCGCAACAGCGCCACCTGCCGGCCAAGGTGCGCTTCTTCATCGACTACCTGAAAAAGACCTACAACACCCCCGGCTATTGGGAACGATAGACGGCGCGATGCACGCCGCCGCGGTGTCTATAGTGAGGGAAACCCCTCTGCGGATGGCCCCGCCATGTTCCTCTCCCGCCGCCCCCTGCAGCTCCTCTGCCGCCTGCTGCTGGCGCTGTGGGTGTTTGCCTGCGCGGCGGGCGCTCTCGAGGGCTGCCTGGCCGAGGAACCGTTGGCGGCGAGCCCGGCCGTCCTGAGCGCCGCCCCGCCGGACACGGCCGCTCCGGCGCCGGCCTCGCACCATCCCGCCTGCCATTCCTGGTGCGCCAGCCTGGGCAGCGCGACCAGCACCTCCCAGCCGGCGCCGGCCGCTCCCTTGGCGACTCCCGTGTTGCTGCTGTGGCTGCTGCTGCCCATGATCCTCCCGCCCCTCTTTCGCCACGGCCAGACCTCCCGGCCGCGCCAGGCGGCGTGGCCGGCCACCTCGCCCCCTTCCTTCCTGCTCCGGTTGTTCCAGCGTTTCAACCAGTAGCGTCCGCGCCCTCCGGATGACCGGAGCGCGCGCCGTGTTGCCGTCGGCGGCAAGCTCATGCCGCGACGAGGCGTGGCGCCGGCCGGCCTGTTGCCACCCCTCACCAGGCAAGGAGTCTGCCATGGCCCTGTTCCCCCCTTGGAAAACCGGCCTCGCCCTGGCCCTCACCCTAGCGTTCAGCTACATCGTGTGCGCCCTCCTCTACCGGCAGTGGCCCGCGCAGGGCATCGACTTCCTCAACGCCCTGTTCCACGGCCTCGATTTTCACAAGCTGGCCAGTCCGGCCCCGTTCACGCTCGCCGTCTTCCTCTACCCGCTGGTCGTGCTGACGGTATGGGGATTCGTGGTCGGCACGGTGTTCGCGTGGCTGCACACGCGGCTGCACGGCCGCCGCTAGCGGCGCACTGAAAGGAGAATGATGATGGCACGCGTCAGCGACCCGGTCTGCGGCATGCAGATCGACCCGGCCACGGCCCAGTCCAGCCAGGAGTACCGCGGACAACGCTACTGGTTCTGCTCGGCGCACTGCCAGCAGCAGTTCGCCGCCGCGCCGGAGCGCTACGCCCCCGTTAGCGCCAGCACGCCCCCGCCCGCGGCCGCGGCGATGCCACCGGCCGCAGCGAGCGGCGCCAGCGGCCGCGCCAAGGACCCGATCTGCGGCATGCTGGTGGACAAGGCCAGCGCGCTCAGCACCCAGCGCGGCGGCCGCACCTATTACTTCTGCAGCGACAGCTGCCTGCGCACCTTCGAGTCGCCCGAGCACGAACTGAAGGCGATGAAGACGCGGGTCACCATCGCGCTGACCGGCGTGCTGGCGCTGGCCATGCTGCGCGCCGGCGCCTTCCTGGCGCTCGCCGCCGGCGCCACGCTGCTGTCGTGGGCGCCGATTCCGGCCCTGCCCTGGCTGACCTGGGGCATGTGGCTGTTCCTGCTGGTGACGCCGGTGCAGTTCATCGGCGGCTGGAGCTTCTACAAGGGCGCCTGGAACGCCATCCGCACCCGCAACATCAACATGGATTTCCTGATCGCGCTGGGCACCTCGGTGGCCTACTTCTACAGCGTGGCGGTGCTGTTCTTCCCGGGCATCCTGCCGGTCAAGGTGGCCGAGCGCGACGTCTATTTCGAAGTGTCGGCGGTGATCATCGCCTTCGTGCTGCTCGGGCGCTACATGGAGGAGATCATCAAGAAGAAGTCGTCGGCGGCGGTGCGCCATCTGCTCGACCTCAAGCCGGCCACGGCGCACGTGCGGCGCGACGGCGTGGAAACCGACATCCCGGCCGAGAGCATCATGGTGGGCGAGACGGTGCTGGTGAAACCGGGCGAGAAGGTGCCGACCGACGGCGAGGTGATCGAAGGACAGTCCAACGTGGACGAGTCGATGCTCACCGGCGAATCGATGCCGGTGGCGAAGCGCCCCGGCGCACCGGTGATCGGCGGCACCCTGAACGGCGCCGGCGTGTTCGCCTTCCGCGCCACCCGCATCGGCGCCGACACCGCGCTGGCGCAGATCATCCGCATGGTGGAAGAGGCCCAGGCCAGCACCGCGCAGATCCAGCGCCTGGCCGACACCGTCACCGGCTATTTCGTGCCGGCGGTGGTCGGCGTCGCCGTGCTCGCCTTCCTGGGCTGGTGGCTGGCCGGCCACTTCCCGCAAGGGCTGCTGGCCTTCATCGCGGTGCTGATCATTTCCTGCCCGTGCGCGCTGGGCATCGCCACGCCGGCGGCGCTGATGGTCGGCGTCGGCAAGGGGGCGGACGGCGGCATCCTGATCCGCGGCGGCGAGGTGCTGGAGCGGGCGGAAAAGCTCACCACCATCGTGTTCGACAAGACCGGCACCCTGACGCGCGGCGAGCCGAACGTCACCGATGTCGTGCCGTTCGACACTCACGACGCGGCGCAGGTGCTGGCTCTGGCCGCCGCGGTGGAAACCGGCTCGGAGCACCCGCTGGGGCAAGCCATGGTGAGGGCGGCACGGCAGCGCCGCCTGTCGCTGGCGCCGGCCGGCACCATCACCGGCATCGCCGGCCACGGCATCCAGGGCGTGGTGGAGGGGCGCACGGTGCTGCTCGGCAACCGCCGCCTGTTCGCCCGGGAAAACATCGCGATCGACGCGGCGGCGGAGACCCTGGCGCGCCTGGAGGCGGACGGCAAGACCGCCATGCTGGTGGGGGACAACGGCCGCCTGATCGGCGTGATCGCCGTGGCGGACACGCTCAAGCCGGAGGCCGCCCAGGCCGTGGCCGCCCTCGCGGCGCGGCGGATCAAGGTCGTGCTGCTGACCGGCGATAACCGGCGCACCGCCGAGGCGATCGCCCGGCAGATCGGCATCGAGCAGGTGATCGCCGAGGTGCTGCCGGAGGACAAGGCCAAGGTGATCCGCCAGCTGCGCGACGCGGGCGAGGTGGTGGCGATGGTGGGCGACGGCGTCAACGATGCGCCGGCCCTGGCGACCGCCGACATCGGCATCGCCATCGGCTCCGGTTCCGACGTGGCCAAGGAGACCGGCGGCATCATCCTGATCCGGAACGACGTGCGCGACGTGGTGGCGTCCATCCAGCTGTCGCGCGCCACCATGGGCAAGATCAAGCAGAACCTGTTCTGGGCCTTCATCTACAACAGCATCGGGATTCCCGTCGCGGCGCTAGGCCTGCTCAACCCCATCCTGGCCGCGGCGGCGATGGCGCTCAGTTCGCTGTCGGTGATCGTCAACTCGGCGCTGCTCAAGCGGGCGCGTATCGGGCTCTGAGCGCAGGATGGCATGGCGATGCAACGACTGGCGTACCTGGGCTGCGCCGCGCTCTCGGTCGCGGTGGCGGGCGGCGTGCTCTACGTCCATGGCGTCGCGCCGGCGACGCTGGCCATGGCGCTGGTGCTGTTGCTTTGCCCCGTGCAGGTGGTGTGGCTCGTCTTTTGCCGGGTACGGCGCGCGACGTTTACCGAGGCACTGTCCCCCACTGACCCGCCGCCCAGCAGCCGGGCCGGGCAGCGCCCCAAGCTGGCAAGCCTCGCCTGCCCGACTATCTTTATAGAAACCGGGCCGCCGCCCGGCAGCCCAGCGGACAGCACAGCATGGAACAACGGCCGATCCAGTTCTACTACCAGGGCGACATCGTGCGGGTGCAGCAGCAGCCCCCCACCCGCACCGTCCTGCAATTCCTGCGCGACGAGCGGCACGCCACCGGCAGCAAGGAAGGCTGCGCCGAGGGCGACTGCGGCGCCTGCACCGTGGCGGTGGGCGAGCTGCGCCACGGCAAGCTGGTCTGGCGCAACGTCAACGCCTGCCTGATGCTGCTGCCGGCGCTCGATGGCAAGGCACTGCTGACGGTGGAGGACCTGGCCGCGCTGGCGCCGGACGGCCTGCACCCGGTGCAGCGGGCGCTGGTCGAGCAGCACGGCTCGCAGTGCGGCTTCTGCACCCCGGGCTTCGTGATGTCGCTGTTCGCGCTCGCCAGCCAGCACCCCGGCGCCGGGCGCGCCGAGGTGATCGACGCGCTGTCCGGCAACCTGTGCCGCTGCACCGGCTACCGCCCCATCATCGACGCCGGCGTCGCCGCCTGCGCCGCGCCGCCCTGCCTGCCGGACCCGGAGCCGATCGTCGCCGCCTTGCAGGCGCTGGCCACGGCCCCGGCGCTCGATTACCGCGCCGGCGGCGCCCGCTTGCGCAGCCCCCGCACCCTGGCCGAGCTGGCGGAACTGTACGCCGCCGTCCCCGAGGCGCGGCTGCTGGCGGGCGGCACCGATCTCGGGTTGTGGGTCACCAAACAGCTGCACGAGCTACCCGAGCTGATTGCGCTGGCGCACGTGGACGAGCTGAAAACCATCGAGCACGACCCCGAGTGGCTGCGCATCGGCGCCGCGGTGACGCTGACCGACGCCTTCGCCGCGCTCGTGGCCGAGTACCCGGAGCTGGCCGAGCTGGCACGGCGCTTCGCCTCGCCGCCGATCCGCAACGCCGCCACCCTGGCCGGCAATGTCGCCAACGGCTCGCCGATCGGCGATTCGATGCCGGCGCTGATCGCACTGGGGGCACGACTGCGGCTGCACCGCCTCGGCGCCGAACGCGAGCTGGCGCTGGAAGACTTCTACCTCGGCTACCAGCACAACGCGCTGGCGCCGGGCGAGTTCGTGCGCGCCGTGCTGGTGCCGCGTCGCCACGATCCAGCCCCGTTCATCCGCGCCTACAAGGCGTCCAAACGCTACGAACAGGACATCGCCACGGTGTTCCTGGCGCTGGCCATCACGCGCGACGGCGACGACGTGGTGCAGGACGCCCGGCTGGCCCTGGGCGGCATGGCAGCGGTGCCGTCGCGCGCGCCCCAGGCCGAGGCGGCGCTGATCGGGCGGCCGTGGAATGCGGTGGCGGTGGAGGCGGCGATGAACGAACTGCAACACGACTTTTCGCCGCTGTCGGACCTGCGCGGCCGCGCCGACCACCGTCAGCGCCTGGCACGCCGGCTGCTGTGGCGGGCCTGGCTCGACAGCCAGGGGATGACGCCGCTGCAGCTCGACGAGCTGGAGCCGATCGCGCTGCCCGCGCCGGAGGAAACCCTATGAGCACGCCACCACCGCCCGCGCACGACCACGTCGGCCTGCCCTATGCGCACGACAGCGCCCGGCTGCACGTCACCGGCCGTGCCCGCTACACCGACGACCTGCCCGAACTGCCCGGCACGCTCCACGCCGCGCTCGGCTGCGCCGAGGTCGCCCACGGCCGGCTCAGCGCGCTCGATCTCGACACGGTGCGGCAGCTGCCGGGCGTGCGCGCCGTGCTCACCGCGGCCGACCTGTGCCACGGCACCAGCTGCGGCCCGATCGAGCCGGACGACCCGATCCTGTGCGCGGGCGAGGTGAGCTTCTTCGGCCAACCTTTGTTCGCCGTCGCCGCCGACAGCGTCGAGATCGCGCGGCGCGCGGTACGGCTGGCGTGGGCCGAATACGAGACGCAGCCGGCGCACCTCGACATCGCCAGCGCGCGCGCCGCCGCCGACTACGTGCTGCCGCCGGTGGAGATGCAACGCGGCGACGCCGCGGCCGCCCTGCAACAGGCGCCGCACCGCCTGCAGGGGCAGCTGAGCGTGGGCGGCCAGGAGCACTTCTACCTCGAAGGGCAGGTCAGCTACGCCGTGCCGCGCGACGACGGCGGCCTGCAGCTCTACTGCTCCACCCAGCACCCCAGCGAGATGCAGCAACTGGTGGCGGAGGCGCTCGGGCTGCCGGCGCACGCGGTGACGGTCGAGTGCCGCCGCATCGGCGGCGGCTTCGGCGGCAAGGAAACGCAGTCGGCGCAGTGGGCCTGCCTGGCGGCGCTGTTGGCGCAGCGCACCGGCCGCCCGGTCAAGCTGCGCCTGGACCGCGACGTCGACATCGCCGTCACCGGCAAGCGCCACGACTTCGCCTACGACTACGACGCCGGCTTCGACGACAGCGGCCGCCTGCACGGCCTCGAGCTGACCCTGGCGGCGCGCTGCGGCTATTCCGCCGACCTGTCCGGCCCGGTCAACGACCGCGCGCTGTTCCACGTCGACAACGCCTACTACCTGGACGCGGTGACGCTGCACAACCTGCGCCTCAGGACGCACACGGTGTCGAACACCGCCTTCCGCGGCTTCGGCGGGCCGCAGGGCATGTTCGCCATCGAGAGCGTGCTCGACGACATCGCGCGCACCCTGCAATGCGACCCGCTGGTGGTGCGGCGCGCCAACTTCTACGGCGCGGCGCCGCGCGACACCACGCACTACGGCATGACCGTGGCGGACAACGTGCTGCCGGAGCTGGTGGACCAGCTGGAACGCGACAGCCACTACCCGGAACGCCGCCACGCCATCGCCGCCTTCAATGCCGCCAGCCCCGTGCTCAAGCGCGGCCTGGCGCTGACCCCGGTCAAGTTCGGCATCGCCTTCACCGCCACCCACTACAACCAGGCCGGCGCGCTGGTGCACGTCTACCTCGACGGCAGCGTGCTGGTCAGCCACGGCGGCATCGAGATGGGCCAGGGCCTGCACATCAAGGTGCAGCAGGTGGTGGCCGAGGAACTGGGGCTGCCGCTGGAGCGGGTACGCATCGGCGCCACCGACACCGCCAAGGTGCCCAATACTTCGGCCAGCGCCGCCTCCTCCAGCGCCGACCTCAACGGCCAGGCCGCGCGCCAGGCCGCCGGGGCGATCCGCACCCGGCTGGCCGCGCTGTTCGCCGTGCTCTACGGCTGCCACGCCGCCACGGTCGAATTCAAAGGGGGACAGGTCTGCTCCGGCGAACACCGGCTCGACTTCACCGAGCTGGTGACGCTGGCCTACCGCCGCCGCCTGCCGTTGTGGGAGGCCGGCTTCTACCGCACACCCAAGATCCACTACGATGCCGACACGCGCCAGGGCCGGCCGTTCTACTACTTCGCCTACGGCGCGGCGGTGAGCGAGGTGGCGGTGGACACGCTGTCGGGGGCGACGCGGCTGTTGGCGGTGGACATCCTGCACGACGTCGGGCGCTCGCTGAACCCGGCCATCGACCGTGGCCAGATCGAGGGCGGCTTCGTGCAGGGCATGGGCTGGCTCACCAGCGAGGAGCTCTGCTGGCAGCCGGACGGGCGGCTCGCCACGCACGCGCCGTCCACCTACAAGATTCCCACCGCCTACGACGTGCCGGAGCACTTCACGGTCACGCTGTTCGACAACGCCAACATCGAGGAAGGACTGCACCACTCCAAGGCGGTGGGCGAGCCGCCGCTGATGCTGGCGCTGTCGGTGTTCTTCGCCATCCGCGACGCCCTGGGCTACTGCGCCGCGCCGGGCCAGCGCGTGCCGCTCGCCGCCCCGGCCACGCCACAGGCGGTGCTCGATGCGCTCGACGCCATCGGCTACCGCCCGGGAGCCTGACATGCCGCCCTGGCTCGCCGCCCTGCCCGCCCTGCTCGCCGACGGCGACGCCGAGCTGGTGAGCGTGCTCAAGGTGGCCGGCTCGGCGCCGCGCGAAGCCGGCGCCACGCTGGCGCTGAACCTGACGCAGACAGCCGACACCCTGGGCGGCGGCCATCTGGAATGGGAAGCCATCGCCCACGCCCGCGCCCGCCTGCTCAGCGCGCCACAAGCGCCGGAGGTCCTGCGCTTTGCCCTCGGGCCGAGCCTGGGACAGTGCTGCGGCGGCGTGGTGTGGCTGCTGTTCGAACGCGTTGCGGCACGTGAACGCGACGCCTGGCGCCGGCGTGCCGAGGCGCTGCGCCAGGGCGCCACTCTGGCACGCGCGCTGGCCGCCGGCGCAGCGGGTTCGGACTGGACGGTGGAAACGGAAGGCGACAGCACCACGCTGCGGTCCGGCGGCGCGGACGACGGGCACTGGCAGCAGCGCTACCGCGCCTGGCGCCGGGAACTGACACTGTTTGGCGCCGGCCATGTCGGCCAGGCGCTGGTGCGGGTGCTGGCCGGCAGCGACCTGCATATCCGCTGGGTCGATCAGCGCGAAGACGCCTTCGCCGCCCCGCTGCCGGACAACGTAGACGCGATCGTCAGCGACGAACCGACCGACGACGTGGCAAACGCCGCGCCCGGCAGCGCCTATCTGGTGATGACGCACCGCCACGACCTCGACCTGGAACTGGCCTGGCACATCCTGCGCCGCGACGACGTGGGCTTCTTCGGCCTGATCGGCTCGCAGAGCAAGCGCGCCCGCTTCGAACACCGCCTCGCCGCGCGCGGCATCGCGCCGGAACGGCTCGCCGCCATGGCCTGCCCGATCGGCCTGCCCGGCATCAGCGCCAAGGACCCGACCTCGATCGCCATCGCGGTGGCGGCACAGCTGCTGAGCTGGCGCGACAGTACGCAGTCCACCGATTCCGTAGGATGGGTGAAGGCGGCGACGCCGTAACCCATCGCCGCTTCGGCCAACCTCGACAGGTTGGCCGAAGCCGTCTCAGATCACCGCCGCCAACCTCACCCCCTGATCGATCGCCCGCTTGGCGTCGAGTTCGGCCGCCACGTCGGCGCCGCCGATCAGGTGCACGGTCTTGCCGATGGCCTGGAGCGGCGCCACGAGTTCACGCAGCGGGTCCTGCCCGGCGCACACCACCACGTTGTCGACCGCCAGCAGCTGCGGCTCGCCCTTGATCGTGACGTGCAGCCCGGCGTCGTCGATCCTGTCGTAGCTCACCCCGGACACCATCTGCACCCGCTTCATCTTCAGGCTCTCGCGGTGGATCCAGCCGGTGGTCTTGCCCAGCCCCTCGCCCACCTTGCTGGTCTTGCGCTGCAGCAGGTAGACCTGGCGCGGGCTGGGATGCGGCTGCGGCCCCTGCGGCGCGAGGCCGCCGGCCGTCTCGCCCGACATGTCGACGCCCCACTCGCGCATGAACGCCGCGGCATCCAGCGAGCTCGACGTACCCTCGTGGGTGAGGAACTCGGCGGTGTCGAAGCCGATGCCGCCGGCGCCGATGATCGCCACGCTTCGGCCAACCTCCTTGCCGTGTTTCAGCACGTCGAGGTAGCTCAGCACCTTCGGGTGCTCGATACCGGGGATGGCGGGCAGGCGCGGCGCGATGCCGGTAGCGAGGATCACCTCGTCGAAATCCTTGAGGTCGTCCGCCTGCACGCGGGTGTTGAGGCGCACGGTCACCCCGGTCGTCTCGAGGCGGCGCGCAAAGTAGCGCAGCGTCTCGTGGAACTCCTCCTTGCCCGGAATCTTCTTGGCGACGTTGAACTGGCCGCCGATCTCGCCGGCGGCGTCGAACAGCGTCACGGCGTGGCCGCGCTCGGCCGCCGTGGTGGCGCAGGCGAGCCCGGCCGGCCCGGCGCCGACCACCGCCAGCCGCTTCGGCGTCGCCGCCGGCGCCAGGTTCAGCTCGGTCTCGCGGCAAGCGCGCGGGTTGACCAGGCAGCTGGTGAGCTTGCCCTGGAAGATGTGGTCGAGACAGGCCTGGTTGCAGCCGATACAGGTGTTGATCTCGTCGCCCCGCCCCGCCGCCGCCTTGTTCACAAACTCCGGGTCGGCCAGGAACGGCCGCGCCATCGACACCATGTCGGCGCAGCCGCTGGCGAGAATCTCTTCCGCCACCTCCGGGGTGTTGATGCGGTTGGTGGTGATCAGAGGAATGCCGACCTGCCCCATCAGCCTTTTGGTCACCCAGGCGAAGCCGCCGCGCGGCACCATGGTGGCGATGGTCGGCACGCGCGCCTCGTGCCAGCCGATGCCGGTGTTGATGAGCGTGGCCCCCGCTTTTTCGATCTCCCTGGCGAGCTGCACCACCTCGTCCCAGATGCTGCCATCCTTGACCAGATCCAGCATCGACAGCCGGTAGATGATGATGAAGTTGGGGCCGACGGCGGCGCGCACCGCCTTGACGGTCTCGATGGCGAAGCGGATGCGGTTGTCGAAGCTGCCGCCCCAGCCATCGCGGCGCTGGTTGGTGGCGCGGGCGATGAACTGGTTGATCAGATAGCCTTCCGAGCCCATCACCTCGACGCCGTCGTAGCCGGCCTGCTGCGCCAGACGGGCGCAGCGTGCGAAGTCGGCGATGGTGCGCCAGATGTCTTCTTCGGAGAGCTCGCGCGGCTTGTAGAAATTGATCGGCGCGATCAGCGGCGAGGCCGACACGCACTGCTCCTGGAAGCTGTAGCGGCCGGAATGCAGGATCTGCAGGCAGATCTTGCCGCCCTCGGCGTGCACCGCCTCGGTCACCAGACGGTGCTGCGGCACCTCGGCTTCATGCGCCAGCATCGCCGCCCCTTCGGCCACGCAGCCTTCCGGGTTGGGGCCGACGCCGCCGGTGACGATCAGCCCGACCCCGCCGCGCGCCCGTTCGGCGTAGAACGCGGCCATCTTCTCGAAGCCTTGCGGCGCCTCTTCCAGTCCGGTGTGCATCGAACCCATCAGCACGCGGTTCTTCAGCGTGGTGAAGCCGAGGTCGAGCGGGGCCAAGAGCTGCGGGTAAGCCGTCATGGGAAATTCCTCGTGTTGGTGTGGCGGTTTTTTATCGTGTTAGCCTGTGCCACGACAATACTTACTAGTAAGTAAGTTGTCAAACCAGCACCTGACCGGGCGCGCTGCGCCAAGGGGAAGTGACCGAGGGGGATAGCGCGACGGCCGGGGGCGCCTCAGCGGGCGGGCGGCGACGCGGGCATGGCGCCGGGCCGCGAAGGAGGCAGGTCGCGCAGGTCTTGCAACACCAGCACGGCGCCGATGACGCTGCCGTTGCCGGCACGCACCGGGGCGGCCGAATCGAGCACCGGCACCGCACGGCCATCGCGGCCGATCAGGACCGCGCCGGGCTGGAGAAACACCGGCTGGCCCTGGCGCAGGCAGGCTTCCACCGGGTCGGCCAGCGGCTGGCCGCTGGCCTGATCGCGCAGCACCAGCACCGTGCTCAGCGGCCACCCCCGCGCCTCGGCCTGGCGCCAGCCGGTCAGGCGCTCCGCCACCGGGTTCATGTAATTGATCACGAGCGCGGTATCGGTGGCGATCACGGCGTCGCCGATGGAGTGCAGCGTGACGCGCCACAGCTCCTTCTCCTCGGCCAGGGCATCGGCCAGCCGGCGCTGCTCGGTGATGTCCCAGTTGGTGCCGGTCATCGCCACCGGCACGCCGTACTCGTCGCAGCGCACCGTCGCCAGGGCGCGGATGTGGCGCACCTGCCCGTCCGGCCACAGCGCGCGAAACTCGGTATCGAGCGGCTTCTTGCCTTGTTGCGCCAGCACCACTTCCTGCAGCGCCCGCTCGCTGTCGTCCGGGTGCAGGCTGTTGTACCAGTACTCCAGCGGCGGATCGCCGTCGCCGGGCTGGCGCCCGTACAACTCGTACATGCGCTCGTCCCAGATCAGGGTGTTGCTGCCGATGTGCCACTCCCAGATGCCCACCCGCGCCGCCGCCACCGCCAACGCCATGCGCTCGCTCTGGCGCCGGCGCTCGGCCTCGTCGCGCTTCCTGGCGCTGATGTCGGTGTGGGTGCCGATCAGCCGCCGTGGCTGGCCGGCGGCATCGCGCTCGATCACCACGCCGCGGTCGTGGATCCACAGGGCGTTGTGGCGCTTGTCGAGCAGGCGGTACTCGATGGCGTAACGGCTATCGCGCCCCTGCGCGATGCGCTGCAGCACCACGCGCACCCATTCCTCGTCCTGCGGGTGGATGCGCGACCACCACTCCTCGATGTCCTGGCCGATCTCGCCCGGGGCATAGCCCAGCATGCCCTTCCAGGTATCGGAGAAGAACACCGTGCCGCTCGCCAGATCCCAGTCCCACACCCCCTGACCGCTGCCGGACAGCGCGAAGTTCCAGCGCGCCTCGCTCTCGCGCAGCGCTTCCTGGGCCCGCTTCAGCTGGTCGATGTCCTCCACCTGGGCCACGAAGTAAAGCGGCCGCCCATCGCGGTCGCGCACGATCGACACCGCCAGCTGCGCCCACAATTCCCGGCCGTCCTGGCGCAGGTAGCGCTTTTCCATGCGATAGGTGTCGGCGCGCCCCTCCAGCAGCGCGTGGACGTTGGCCAGGTCCAGCTCCAGGTCGTCGGGATGGGTGACGTCCTGAAACGTCAGCGGCAACAGTTCCTCTTCGCGGTAGCCCAACAGCTGGCACAACGCCGGGTTGACCTTGAGCCAGTGGCCGCTGGTCGACACCAGCGCCATGCCGATCGCCGCCGCCTGCATGGTGTCGCTGAGTTCCTTGCGGCTGAGTTCCAGCGCCGTCTGCTGACGCTCCAGCGCATCCATCAGCGCCCCCACCATCACCGGCAGCGACACCGTCACCGCCAGCGGCAGGTTGAACCCGGCCGGGCCCCAGCGTTGCAAGCCGGCCAGCACCATCTCCGGGGCATCCAGCGTCGCGGCCACGATCAGCGCCGCCGCGAGCAGGATCAGGAGGGTCGCGGGGAACAGGCCCAGCAGCATGGCGCCGGCGATCAGCGGAATCTCGGCGAAGATGAACGGGTACGGCAGGTAGCGCACGCCAGCGTAGCAGGTCAGCGCCACCAGCAGCGCCAGCAGCAGCACGCGCAGCCATTTCGTCGGAGCCAGCAGTTGGCGCCAGCGCGAGCGGTCGCTCAGCAGCAGCAAGGGCACCAGCACCAGTGCGCCCATGCCGTCGGCGAACCACCAGCTCGGCCAGATGGTGCCAAACGGCACGCCCAGCTCCAGCGCCACCACCAGCGCGCCGGCACTGGCCCCCACCACGGCGGCGCACGGACCGACCGCCAGCAGGCTCAGCGCCGTCAGCCGCAGCGACGACAGGAAGGGTTCGCCATGATGGATGAGCCGCAGCAACAGCGCCCCCAGCGCCACCTCGGCCAAGTTGGCGAGGCCCAGCCCGAGCGCCAGCAGCGGCGTGTTGTCGGCCAGCACATTGGCCAGCCCCACCCCGACGAGAAAGGCCAGCGCCAGGGGCAGACGCGCGGTCGCCGGAGCCCGCGCCAGCACCGCCATGGCAAAACCGTTGACCAGCCAGATCGCGGCCACGTCGCCCGGCCCGCGCAGCAGCCAGATGCCGAGCCAGGCCAGGCCCAGGCTGGCCAGCCCCATTGCCAGCGCACACAGCCCCATGCCCCGGGGCGGGAGCGGCACAAAGGTGGAAATGGAGGGTGGCGACAGCGTAGACAAGTCGACTCTCCCGGCGCACGCGAACCCGCACGGCCGGGAGCAGGCGGTGCCAGGGTGGGCGTGATGATGAATACCGGCATACCCGGTAGATATTATGAAGAATAGATGAGGCGAAACGAGAACACCAAGCCGCCCCGCGGGCGCGTTAGCCGGTCCGTCCGGCCACGCCGACACGCTCCATCCAGGCCAGGATGTCGGCGGTCACCGCCTCGCGATTGGTCTCGTTGAGCATCTCGTGACGCCCGCCGGGGTAGACCCGCAGCGTGATGTCGTCGAGCCCGGCGCGCCGGTAGCGGCGCGCCAGCTGCCGCAGCGCCCAGTGCCCCAGGCTGACCGGATCGCGGCTGCCGGTCATCAGCAGCACCGGGCAACGCGGCAGGTTGCGGCCGCGCTGCTCGCCGGCCTCCAGCGCGATGATGCCGCCGAACAGGTCCTGCCACAGCACCGGGGTAAAGTGAAAGCCGCACAAGGGATCGGCCAGGTAGCGATCGACCTCGGCCGCATCGCGGCTCAACCAGTCCACCGCGGTACGCGCCGGCAGAAACGACAGGTTGAAACTGCCGAACACCAGCCGGCTCATGAAGGCGTTCGGCTGCAGCCGTCCCCCCAGCCGGCCCGCCAGGCCGGCGACGCGGCGCATCAGCCGCGCCAGCCAGGCCTGACGGTAGCCGGTGGCCGACAGCACCAGCCCGGCCAAGCCCTGGCCGTGACGCAGCAGGTAGGCGCGCGACACGAAACTGCCCATGCTGTGGCCGAACAGCAGCAGCGGCACCCCGGGGTGCCGCGCCGCGGCGTGGGCGCGCACCGTATCGACGTCGTCCACCACCTTGTTCCAGCCCTGTTCGGCGGCGAACCAGCCGCGCCGCCGCGGCCGCTCGCCATGGCCGCGCTGATCGTGCGCGTACACCGCGTAACCGGCTTCGGCCAACCTGTCGGCAAAGCGCCGGTAACGGGCCGCGTGCTCTCCCATGCCGTGCACGATCAGCACCACCGCACGCGGCGCCATGACGGGCAGCCAGTACCAGCCACGGATCGTTTCGCCGTCGGCGGCGTCGAGGGTAAAGGCTTGCATCGTCCGGGCTCCAGAACGGCAAAGGTGCGCCGCCGGCTCAGGCCAGCATGCGCGCCGGGTCGAAATCGGGGTTGGTCAGCGCCGTCAGCACGTGATCGCGCCAGGCGCCGTCGAGAAACAGGTAGTCCTTGGCGTGGCCCTCGACGACGAAGCCGAGGCGGCGCAGCACCGCCGCGCTGCGCACATTGTCCGGCTGGTAATTGGCCTGGATGCGGTGCAGCTGCAGCGTCTCGAAAGCACAGGCGATGACCGCCCGCAGCGCCTCGTGCATCAGCCCGCGCCCCTGCTCAGCCTGGTCCAGGTTGTACCCGAGGTGGCAGGCCTGGAAGCTGCCGCGCACGATATTGGACAGGGTCACGGTGCCGGCCACCCGCCCCGGCGTGCCTTCGCGCACCAGCAGGAACGCCGCGCCGCGCCCGTCCTGCCAGTCACGGCAGCGCTGGCGCAGGCGCATGGTCCAGTACAGTTCGCTGTAGAACATGTCTCCGCCACGCGGCTCCCAGCGCGCCAGATGCTCGCGGTTGCGGTGCTGGTAGTCGAGCAGCGCCAACGCCCACGAGGGGTCGGCCGGGATCAGCAGCAGGCGGGCGGTGGACAGGGTGGGTTGCAGCACGGTCATCGGGTTTCCGTCGGAAAGCGGCACGCACCAGTATGACAGAGGCCCGGCGCCGGCGGCAGCCGGTACCCCATCATGAAAAACCCGCCTGACGGCGGGTTGGTATGCATGAAGTGCTTGGCGGCGAGAGGGAGACCCGCGGCAGCAGGCCGGCGCGCCCAAGCAGCTTGAGTGCCGCCGGAACACGCGAACCGAAATGGACACGGAGTCCATGAGGATTCCGCATCGCACGCAGTCCCCCGGCGCTCAGGATGCGCAGGCGCAGCCGCCTAATGCAGTAGATTCAGCGCGTCAGACGTTCCAGCGCCTCGCGGTACTTGTCCGCGGTCTTCTCGCGCACGTCCAACGGCACCGCCGGGGCCGGCGCCTGCTTGTTCCAGCCCGAGGCTTCCAGCCAGTCGCGCACGAACTGCTTGTCGAACGACGGCGGGTTGCTGCCGGCGACGTAGCTGTCGGCCGGCCAGAAGCGGCTGGAATCCGGCGTCAGCGCCTCGTCCATCAGCGTCAGCGTGCCGTCCTCGTCCAGGCCGAACTCGAACTTGGTGTCGCAGATGATGATGCCGCGGGTGGCGGCGTAGAACGCGGCCGCCTTGTACAGCGTGATCGCGGTGTCGCGCACCTTCTCGGCCAGCTCGGCGCCGATGATCTCGACGCAGCGCTCGTAGCTGATGTTCTCGTCGTGGTCGCCGACGGCAGCCTTGGTCGACGGGGTGAAGATCGGCTCCGGCAGCTGGCTGGCTTCCTTGAGGCCTTCCGGCAGCTTGATGCCGCACACGGTGCCGGACTGCTGGTATTCCTTCCAGCCCGAGCCGGCCAGGTAACCGCGCACCACCGCCTCGATCGGCACCGCCTTCAGGCGCTTGGCCACCACGGCGCGGCCTTCCACCTGCGGCAGGTCTTCCGCGCTCACCACGTCCTCCGGCTTGTCGCCGGTGAGGTGGTTGGGCACCAGGTCCTTGAGGCGTTCGAACCAGAAGTTGGAGATGGCGGTGAGGATCTGGCCCTTGCCCGGGATCGGGTCGTCGAGAATCACGTCGAACGCCGACAGGCGATCGGTGGCGATCATCAGCATGCGCTTGTCGTCGATCTGGTACAGGTCGCGCACCTTGCCCGAGTAGATCTTCTTCAGGCTGGTGAGGTTGGTGGTGGTGATGCCGGTCATGTTGCTTCCTTGAAAACAAGCCGGGCGCCCGTGGCGGGGCGCCCGAAATCCGATGATTACAGCGTGTCCTTGAGCGCCTCGGCCTGCTCCAGCGCGGCGTCGGCGCTGGCCGACAGCACGGTGTAGTGGCCCATCTTGCGGCCGGTGCGCGCCTGCTGCTTGCCATAGAGGTGTAGGTGGACGTTGGGCGCCTCGGCCAGCACCGCCCAGTTGGGCTCGCCGCCGTCCTCGCGCCAGCTGTCGCCCAGCAGGTTGACCATCACCGCCGGACTCAGCAGGTCGGTGCGGCCCGGCAGCAGATCGCACATGGCGCGCACCTGCTGCTGGAACTGGTCGGTGAGGCAGGCATCCAGCGTGTAGTGGCCGGAGTTGTGCGGGCGCGGCGCGATCTCGTTGACCACCAGCGTGTCGTCGGCGAGCACGAAGAACTCCACCGCCAGCACACCGACGTAATCGAGCGCTTCGGCCAACTTCTTGGCCATGTCCTGCGCCTGCGCCGCCAGTTCCGGCGCGATGCGCGCCGGCACGATGGAGACGTCGAGGATGCCCCCGGCGTGACGGTTCTCCGCTACCGGAAACACCGCCACCTGCGCCGGCGAGGTGCGGGTGACGATGGCCGAGACCTCGAGCTGGAGGTCGAGCATCTTTTCCAGCACGCAGGCCTGGCCGCCCAGGTCGGCGTAGGCGGCGCGCGCCTCGTCGGCGGTCTGCACGCGCACCTGGCCCTTGCCGTCGTAGCCCAGACGCGCGGTCTTGAGGATGCCCGGCAGGTACGGGGTCAGATCGACCTGAATCTCCTCGACCGACTCGATCGCGAGATACGGCGCGGTCGGCAGCCCGGCCTTGTTGATCCAGCCCTTCTCGACGATGCGGTCCTGCGCGATCGCCACGCAGTCGCCGGACGGCGACACGCGGGTCTTCTGCGCCAGTGTGCGCATGGCGTCGGCGTTGACGTTCTCGAACTCGGTGGTGACGGCGGCGCAGGTCTCGGCCAGCGTCTTCAGCGCATCCGGATCGTTGTACGGCGCACACAAATGCACGTCGGCGAAGCGCGCCGCCGGGGCGCTGGCGTCAGGGTCGAGCACGGTCACGCGGTAGCCCATGGTCTTGGCCGCCACGGTGAACATGCTGCCCAGCTGGCCGCCGCCGAGAATGCCCAGCATCGCCGGGGGGAGAATCGCCGCCATTATTCGACCTCCGGCAGCGTCATCGCCAGCACGGTGTCTTCCTGCTTCTTGCGGAAGGCCTTCAGCTTCGCGGCCAGTTCCGGCACGGCATTGGCCAGCATCGCCACCGCGAACAGCGCGGCGTTGGCGGCCCCCGCTTCGCCGATGGCGAAGGTGGCCACCGGGATGCCCTTGGGCATCTGCACGATGGACAGCAGCGAATCCTCGCCGCGCAGGTACTTGGACGGCACCGGCACGCCCAGCACCGGGACGTGGGTCTTGGCGGCCAGCATGCCCGGCAGGTGGGCGGCGCCGCCGGCGCCGGCGATGATCGCCTTGAGCCCGCGCGCTTCGGCGCTGGCGGCGTAGTCGAACAGCAGGTCAGGAGTGCGGTGGGCGGAGACGACGCGGGTTTCGAACGCGACGCCAAAGTCCTTGAGAACGCGGGCGGCGTTCTGCATGACGTCCCAGTCGCTGTTGCTACCCATCACGATACCGACTTCGATCATGGCGGAAGAGCCTGTAAGGTATGGAAAAAACGGGATTTTACCCGAATGCCGCGTCAGGCCGGAACCGTTTTCTCGTTTTCGTCAGAAACCCCGGTTTTGAGTGCGGGCGAGAAAAAGGGGCCGCTGCCCCTGAAAATGCGGATTGACTCGCCCTGGCCTCACATCTGCTTGAGCTGCTCCTTGGCCTTCACCGCCGCGGCGCTCTTCGGATAGAGCTTGATCAGGCGATGCAGGGTCGCCTTGGCCACGTCGACCTGGCCCAGGTCGCGCTGGCAGTTGGCGATGTTGCGCAAGGCGTCGGGGGCCTTGGGATGATTCGGATTGCGCTCGACGAAACGGCGATGGATGTCGATGGCGGCATCGTACTGGCGCTGCGCGGCGTGCGCTACGCCGAGCCAGTACATGGCGTCGACCGCCTCCACCGCGCCGGGGTTCTGGTCGATGAAGCGTTTCAAGGCCTCGGTGGCGTGCGGGAAGTCGCGGTTACGCAGCAGGGCGATGGCCTTGTCGTAGTCGGAGCTGGCCGGCGTCGCCGCTGGCGCCGATGAGCTCGGCGCGCCGCCGTCGGTAGCGCCCGACGAAGCCGGCGAGGCCGACGAGGCCGGTGCGCCGCCTTCCAGCTTGGCGAGGCGGGCGTCCAGGTCGGCATAGAGATCGTTCTGGCGCTTCTGCGTGTTCTGCAGGTTGTAGCCCTGCACTTCCAGCTCGCCGCGCAGGCGCGCCTGCTCGGCCTTGAGGCTTTCCAGCTCGCTGATCATCGCCAGCAGCTTGTCGTTGGACAGCTTGGTTTCGACGTCGGTCAGGCGGGTGTTGGCCTGGCGATTGATCTGGTCGAGCTGGCGCCGGGTATCTTCCAGGCGGCTGCGGGTGTCGTCCAGCTCGGTGGTGGTGGCGCAGCCAGCCAGCAGGGTCAGCAACAGCGCACCGAGGGCAAGCCGTTTCATGATCGTGTTCCTTGAAGGCAATCGGGCCGCTCAGGATACGTCATCCGGAACGGCCCGGGGGGAGCAACGTGGCACCCATTCCAGTATGGCGGCCAGGCCATCGCCTGTTGCGCGCCGGCGGCATTCAGGCCGCCAGGGCTCGCCCGCCAGCTGAATATAGGCGGTTACTCGCCGTCGTAGGCGATGTCGGCGCGACGGTTCTGCGCGTAATCGGCCTCGGTGTTGCCGGTCGCCTTCGGTTTTTCCTTGCCGAAGCTGACCGCTTCCAGCTGGTTTTCCTTGACGCCGATAACCTGCATGGCGTTCTTCACGCTCTCGGCGCGACGCTGGCCCAGGCCCAGGTTGTACTCGCGGCTGCCGCGCGCGTCGGTGTTGCCCTGGATCACCACTTTGCGGGTCGGGTGCGACTTCAGGTACTCGGCGTGGTTGGCCACGGTCTGCTGTTCACTCTGCTTGACGGCGGAGGAGTCGAAGTCGAAGTACACGCTGCGCTTGGACAGCGGGCTGTTCGGATCCTTCAGCGGGTCGACAGCCACGGAGCCCTGACCGGCGGCGCCGGTGTCGGCCGGCAGGGTGGCGCTCTGACCGGCGCCGGCGCTGCCGTTCACGGTCGGGGCGGCAGTCTCCAGAGGCTTGGTGCTGGAGCAGGCGGCCAGCAGGGCGACGGTGGCGGTACCGATCAGCAGGTGTTTCAGGTTCATGCATTGACTCCTAAGGTATTGGTCAAAGTGGGCAAGCGACTGCGCAAAAGGCAATCCGCTAACTGATAGCGGACAGGGAAAACCGTTCAGGGTTCCCCCCGTCATCGCATTATCCGGAAAAAATTCTCAGGGGTGGTTGAACGGCCCCCACGCCGGGTCCTGCACGTCGCCGTTGATCACGGCGAGGCGCACCTTGCTGCTGCCGTCCGGAGTGGCGGCGTACAGCACGCTCCGGCCCCCCTCGTCGCTGGCGAACAGCACCATCCGGCTGTTCGGGGCGAAGCTCGGCCGCTCGTTGTAGGCGCCGCTCGACAGCACGCGGTTGTCGCCGCTGGCGAGGTCCTGCACCACCACGCGGAACTGGCCGCCCTGGCGGCGGATGTAGCTCAGGGTGCGGCCGTCCGGCGACACCTTGGGCGAGACGTTGTAGCTGCCGTCCCAGCTCAGGCGGCGCGCGCTGCCGCCGGCCACCGGCTGCACGTAGATCTGCGGGCCGCCGGCGCGGTCGGAGACGAAGTAGAGCTGGCTGCCGTCCGGGCTCCACGCCGGCTCGGTATCGATGGCGTTGCTGTGCGTGACGCGGCGCGCGCCGCCGCCGTTGGCGTCGATCACGTAAATCTGCGAGGTGCCGCTGGTGGTGAGCACCACGGCGAGCTGGCGCCCGTCTGGACTCCACGCCGGAGCGGAGTTGCTGCCCTTGAAGTTGGCGACGATGCGGCGCTGGCCGGTGACGAGGTTCTGCACCCACACCACCGGTTTCTTGGCCTCGAACGAGACGTAGGCGATCTTGCCGCCGTCCGGGCTCCACGCCGGCGAGATGATCGGCTCCTTGGAGCGCAGGATGGTCTGGGCGCCGCGGCCGTCCATGTCGGCCACCTGCAGCAGGTAGTCGCGGCCGGACTTGAGCACGTAGCTGATGCGGGTGTTGAAAATGCCCTTCTGCCCGGTGATCGCCTCGTAGATCATGTCGGCGATGGTGTGCGCCACTTCGCGCGAGCGCTCCGGCGTCACGGTGAATTCGCCCGAGGTCAGCTGCTTCTGCTGGGCGGCGTCGAACAGGCGGAAGCTGATCTTCACCTGGCCGCCCGCCGCCTCGACCTTGCCGATGGCGAGCGACTGGGCACCGGCGCCGCGCCACGCCGGGTAGTTGATCTGCGCCGGCTCGAACGCCGGGTTGGCGGCGCTGGCCGGGTCAACCATGCGGAACGCGCCGGTGAGCAAGAGATCGTTGCGGATGATCGGGGTCAGCGCCTCGCGCACCTGCGTGGTTTCGTTCTGGAACGGCAGCACCGCGATGGCGTGGCGGTTGGCGCCGCCGCCGACGATCTCGATGGTCATGTCGGCGCGGGCGGCGCCGGCGGCGGCCAGGCACAGCAGCAACATTGCTCGGATCAGCGTTTTGACGATGGACATCGGCTTCCTCAGTGGTGCGGTCGGGGTCTCAATGGGGGCGGAATTCCAGCTTGAGCTGGCGGAAATCGGTAAAGCTGGCGCCAGCCGGCAGCGACGGGAAGGTCTTCGCCTCCCAGATCGCGCGCTGCACCGCCTCGTCGTAGGCCGTGTTGCCGCTCGACGCCAACAGGCGCACCGCGCGGACCTCCAACGACGGCAGCAGCGTCACCTGCACCACCGCCTTGGGGTTACCCGACAGCTCGGGCGGAACCTGCACCAGCGGCTTCACCTTGGCCTGGACCTTGCTGGCGTAGCCGTCCAGGTTGAGCGACGTGCCGTTGGCCGAACCGCCGACCACGCCGGTTTTCTGGCCGGCCTGGTCGCTGCGGGCGTTACCCTTCTTGGTGGTGTTGCTGCTGCCAAGATCGGCCAGCAGGTCGTCGGCTTCCGGGTTGTAGCGCGGCGCCGCCTTGCTGCCCTTGCCCGGCGGCAGCGCCGCCGCCTTCTTCTCGGCATGCTTGTCGGGCACGCTGTCGGCCTTGGCGGTTTTCACCGGAGGGGCCTTCTCGACCGGCTTGGCTGCCGGCTGCGGCTTGGCCTGCTTCACCACCTCCGGCTTGGCTTCGCGTTTCGGTTCGGGCTTCGGTTCGGGCTTCGGTGCAGGTTTCGGCTCCGGCTTGGGTTCCGGCTTCTTCTCCGGCAGCGGCTTGCGTTTCTCGCCGAGATTGACCTCGGCGCGCGGCGGCTCGACCGGCGCCGGCGCGACCTTGGGGGGTGCCGGCTGCGGGCGGGGCGCAGGTTGCGGCACGGCCACGCTTGGCGCCTGCGGCGGAGGCGGCGGCGCGCTGCTCCACAGTTCGACGGCGACCGGGGCGTCCTGCGGCTTGTCGTTCGAACTCAGTCCGCCCAGCACCAGCAGCAGCACCACCGTGGCGTGCAGCAGCAGCGACAGGACGACCGGCCACGGTGAATTGCGTTGTTCGGCCACGGCGATCATTTGCCCTGTTTCACCGTCAGCGCCACACGCTTGATGCCGGCCTTGTGCAGGTCGTCGGCGATCTCCACCACCTCGGCGTACTTCAGGTCGCGGTCGGCGGTGATGGCGACCGGGCGCTCGGTGGCGTTGAGTTCGTGCAAGCGCGCGATCAGCTCGTCCTTGCCGGCCAACGGCGTTTCCTTGCCGTCGGCCTTGAGCTGCATCGTTTTGTCGGCCTCGACGATCACCTCCAGCGGCTGCTCGTTGAGCGCGGCGGCGTGCGACACGCTCGGCACGTCGATCACGCCGGGGGTGAACAGCGGCGTGGTGACCATGAAAATCACCAGCAATACCAGCATCACGTCGATGTAAGGCACGACGTTCATCTGGTTCATCTGGCGGCGGGGGCGTCGATTGAGCATGGCAGCGTAGCGAATAACGGCGTCTGGCCGGATGATACCATCGCGGCCGCAGGGGTTTGATGACAGAAACGGTAAAGACCGGCCCGCACGGCGGAAAGTTCAGCCGGGGAGCCGATCGGCATTACAAGCGGGTGGCCAGCGTCAGGCCGTCGCCCACCGGCAGTACCGCGAGCCGGATGCGGGGGTCGTGCTTCAGGCCGGCGTTGAAGGCGTGCATGATGTGCACCCCTGGCGGGTCTTCCGGGCGCGGTGAAACCACGCGGCCGCTGAGGAAGATGTTGTCGATGGCGATCACCCCGCCCGGCCGCACCAGCTTCAGGCACGCCTCGAAGTAGTCCGGGTAGGCCGGCTTGTCGGCGTCGATGAAGGCCAGATCGAAGCTGCCGGCGCGGCCTTCGGCCAACAGCGCCTCAAGCGTCGCCAACGCCGGCTGCAGCACCAGCCGGATGCGTTCGGCCACGCCGGCCTTCTGCCAGTACTCGCGGGCGATGGTGGTGAAGGTGTCGCTGACGTCGCAGGCCACCACCTCGCCGTCGTCCGGCATCGCCAGCGCCACCGCCAGCGCGCTGTAACCGGTGAACACCCCGATTTCCAGGTAACGCCGCGCGCCGATCAGCTGCGCCAGCCAGGCCATGAACTGGCCCTGCTCCGGGGCGATCTGCATCTTGGCCAGGCGATGGCCGGCGGTGAAGGCGCGCAGCTCGGCCATCACCGGGTGTTCGGTGACGCCGATCTCCATCAGGTAGTCGTGCAGGGGCGTATCAAGTGGTACGGTGCGGCTGGTCATGTCAGGAACGGCATCTAGACGGCAAAACGCCCGTGAACACGGGCGTAGCGGGGAACGACCGGGACAGGCTCACTCCGGCTGGTAGACGTAGGGCTTCTGCGGCACACGCGCCTCTTTCCAGCGGCGCTGGTCGTCGAGATCGACCTTGCGGTCCCACCAGGTCAGGCGCAGCTCGCGGCGCTCGCTGTCCACTTGCGGGTTCTTATCGAGAAATTGGGTCATGAAATCGGTGAATTCGGACTGGTACATGCGGGCTTTCCTCGGATCGTTGGCGGGCATTGTACTGCAAAAACCGGCCTGTGGATAAGTGTCTGCTCCATATAGGCGGCTACGCCTTCCCATCGTGAGCGCTGACGGACGGCGGCGGAGTGCGCGGCGCAGCGAAGGACATTCTCAGGCACCCATGCCGGCTCTGTGCGCCGGCGGCACGCAGCGGTCCTGAACTCGTCAGCCTGCGGGAGCGGGCACCGGCCCCGCTCGTTGGCCGCGCTAACGCTCTGCCGCCCGTTGCTTGGCGCTGTACATGGTGCGGTCGGCCACCGCGAGCAGCTCCTCGATCGCGTCGCCGTCATCCGGATAAAACGCGGCGCCGATGCTGACGCCCAGCGTCACCGCGCCGCCGTCGATGTCGTACGGCTCCTGCAGGGCCAGCTGCAGCCGTTCGAGCACCTGCGCCACGTTGGCGTCGGCATCGATGTCCTCGAGCAGCACCACGAACTCGTCCCCGCCCAGCCGCGCAACGGTGTCCTCGCCACGCAGCACCTCGTTGAGGCGCGCCGCGATCAGCTGCAGCACACGGTCGCCGGCAGCGTGGCCGTAGGTATCGTTGACCGGCTTGAAGCGGTCCATGTCGAGCAGCAGCAGCGCCAGACGCTTGCCGTTGCGCCGTACCCGGCGGATGGCGTGCTGCAACCGGTCCTCGAACAGGTTGCGGTTGGCCAGCCCGGTCAGGGCGTCGTGGTTGGCGAGATGGAACAGCTCCTGCTCACGCGCGACCCGGTCGACATGGCAGCGCAGCAGGTTGTTGACGCCGAACAACAGCACCGCCAGCAGCACCAGCGCCAACAGTGCCATGACCAGCCACTCGAACAGCCCGATCTGCGCCCAGCCCAGCTGCCAGCTGACCTTGAGCATCAGGCTCGGGGTCGAACCTCCGGTGCTACGGCTCAACTCCAGGCTCGGAAACAGCAGCGTCTCGAATGGACCCCGCGCCACGCGGCCGGTATCGAGGAAGCGCCCTTGCGGGTCCTGCTGGCCGTAGCGCTGATGCCACAGTTGCACCCGCATCCCGGGGGGGAGATTCAGGGGCCGCGGCAAGAGGTCGTCGACGCGCAGCACCAGCGCCACGAACTGGCGATCGGGCAACAGCGCCGGCGCCGGCTGCAGCACGAATTCGTCGGCGGGGCGGATGATCAGGTAGCCCAGACGGCCGTCGCCCAGCGCGAACGGACGCGACAACGCCGGCAGCTCGCGCCGCTGCGACTGGCGCAGGGCGTCGTAGAGGAAATCGACGCGGCTGACGTCCATGCCCAAGGCCGGCGAGAACGGTGGCGGCAACTCGCCGGCCGGCATCATCGACACCACCGGGTAATAGCCGCCGCCCCCCTCCAGCGTGAAGCGCGGCGGCTGGCGTCCCGGGTCGTAGCCGTGGATGGCGACGGGGCGGCCGCGGCGGGCGCTCAACTCGCGCTCGAAGGCGGCGCGTTCGTCCTCGTTCACGCGCCGCACGCGCAGCCCCAGCACGATCGCGCGATGGCGCTTGAACTGGCGCAGCAGCAGGCCGTGCTCGGTCAGCTCCCCGTGATGCTGGCCAAAGGTCGAGAAGCCGGCGTAACTGTCGAGCTGCGCCTCGGTGGCGTTCAGGCGCTGCGCGATGTCCTCGGCGAGCCGTCCGGTGACGCGCTCCAATTCGCTTTCGGCCTGATGAACGGCACGGCTGGCGAACGCCACCCCGATCAGTGCGCACAGCACCAACCAGAGTAGCAAGGCAGCCGGATACAACCATTTCATCTTCATCGTGTTGCCAACAAGAGAACAGGGCGGAGTCGGAAAAGAGGGGAACGGCAGGCAGAAAAACCATAGGGCTCCCCATGGGAAGCCCTGTTCAGAACGCCGCGGACCGTCCCGCGAGCGCCGACATGCTACCGGACTCCCCGGGCGCCGTCACGGCTTCCAACACGCAAACGGCACCGTTAAAGACAACGACATGACCAGGCAGGCACATTGCCTGCACGTCATGAAAACGCGCCCGGCCGGGTCAGGCGCCGTCGGTACAGCGGCTCACCAGCCCGCGCCACTTTGCCGAGACCACGGTGCCGTTTTCATCCAGATTGGCCTCGGTGTGGCGGCCATCCGGCGTCAACTCGATGCTCAGGCCGCGCTTGCCGGAATACGGATTGACCAGAGTCAGCACGATGCCGCCATCGGCGCGGGTCTGCCGCGTCAGGTAATTGGCGGGGATACCCCATTTCTGCGCCCCGCCCTGGATGCAGTCGGCCGCCGCGGCAAGGCGCGGCGCGGGGGCGGTACTCGGTGCCGGTGGCACGACGGCGGCCTGGGCGGCGGGCGCCGGGGCCGGACTGGCGGCACGCTTGCCACCCGCCGTCTGGGGCGTGGCGCAGGCGGCGAGCGTCAGCGCCAGCACGACGGCGCAGAGACGGGTCAAGCGGGGTGGATTCATGGCGCACTCCTGTGGAACCGGTTCACGATCTTGCTCCGCGCAAGCGGACAACAGGCAACAGACCGCCACGCGCACCAATCGTTCATCACGGTGCTACCATGCACCCCGTTCTTTCCCACCGCCCCGGACGCTGGAGCACGAGCATGGAAACACGATGGCTGGAGGATTTTCTGGTGCTGGCGGAAACCGCCAGCTTCACCCGTTCGGCACAGGCGCGCCACCTGACCCAGCCGGCGTTCTCGCGCCGCATCCGCGCCCTGGAAGGCTGGATCGGCACCGAGCTGATCGACCGCACCTCGTACCCGACGCGGCTCACGCCGGCCGGCGAGGTGTTCCGCGAACACGCCGCCGCCATGCTCAACCAGATCCACGCCACCCGGGCACTGCTGCAGGGCATGCGCCCGCTGCCGGAAGACACGCTGGAGTTCGCCGTCCCCCACACGCTGTCGTTCTCGTTCTTCCCCAAGTGGCTGAGCCGGGTGGAACAGGGCTTCGGCCAACTGTCGTGCCGGCTGCAGGCGAGCAACGTGCACGACGCGCTGCTGGCCTTCGTCGAAGGTGGTAGCGACCTTTTGATGTGCTACCACCATCCCAAGCAGCCGGTGGAACTGGAAGACGGCCGCTACCTCGGGCTCCGGCTCGGCGTGGAACGGCTGCGCCCCTACGCCCGCGCCGACCGCCAGCGCCAGCCGCGCTTCGCCCTGCCCGGCAGCGCGGCCGCCCCCGTGCCCTTCCTCGGCTACGCCGCCAGCGCCTACTTCCGGCTGATGACCGAGCAGATCCTGGCCGACGCGCCGGAGCCTTGCCATCTGCACCTGCGCTACGAGACCGACATGGCCGAGGGGCTGAAGAACATGGTGCTGGAGGGGCACGGCGTGGCGTTCCTGCCACAAAGCGCGGTGGCGCGCGAAGTGCGCTACGGCCAGCTCGCCCCGGCCGCCGACGAGCGCTGGGGGGTGGACATGGAGCTGCGCCTCTATCGCAGCAAGAAGCGCAACCGGCCGGTGCTGGAAGCGTTCTGGCAGTACCTCGCCACCGAATACCCGGCGATCTGAGAGCGGGCACACCAGCCACAACCCAACACCTTGCCCAAACGGCAGCTGTCCGCAGGAATTCGCGTCGCAAGAGTGGCGCGCCGCGCCCCCATCGTCGACGGGCTCCGGCACGGACGGAGCAAGGCAGCGCAGCGCTCACAAGGTCATGGTGTCTCCACCCATCCGGCGCACGGCCACCTCCTCGCCGGCGAGCCCCGGGCAGGCCGCCCCCTGCCCTGCGCCTTTATCCCCCCCAACGCCAGTATCCGGGCCGCCGCCGGCCAGGTTATGCAAAAAAAGCATGACGCGATCGGCATTCGGAATTGGCCAGCCGGCTCCGCCCTCGCCTACAGTGCGCCCTGTCCCTTACCACAACACGACAACGACAAAACCCATGACTACTCGTAGCGAACACGACCTGCTCGGCGACCGCGACGTACCGGCCGATGCTTACTGGGGCGTGCATACCCTGCGCGCCATCGAGAACTTCCCGATCACCGGCCAGACCATCGCCGGCTATGCCAACCTGATCGCGGCGCTGGCCGCCATCAAGCAGGCCGCCGCGCTGAGCAACCGCGAGCTGGGCCTCTTGGACGCCCCGCGCGCCGACGCCATCGTCGCCGCCTGCGAGGAAATCCGCGCCGGCAAGCTGCACGAGCAGTTCGTGGTGGACGTGATCCAGGGCGGCGCCGGCACCTCGACCAACATGAACGCCAACGAGGTGATCGCCAACCGCGCGCTGGAGCTGATGGGCCACGCCAAGGGCGAGTACCGCCACCTGCACCCCAACGAGCACGTCAACCTGTGCCAGAGCACCAACGACGTCTACCCGACCTCACTGCGTCTGGCCACCTACTGGGGCGTGCAGCAGCTGCTGGCCGCGATGGCCGAGCTGCGTGAATCGTTCGCCGCCAAGGCCGAGGAATTCGGCGACGTGCTGAAGATGGGCCGCACCCAGCTGCAGGACGCGGTGCCGATGACGCTGGGCCAGGAATTCCAGACCTACGCGGTGATGCTGGGCGAGGACGAGCAGCGCCTGCAGGAAGCCTCGCGCCTGATGCTGGAGATCAACCTCGGCGCCACCGCCATCGGCACCGGCATCTGCGCCCACCCGGAATACGTCCCCCTGGTGTGCCGCCAGCTGTCGGCGCTGACCGGCCTGGAGCTGATCACCTCGCCCAACCTGATCGAAGCCACCCAGGATTGCGGCGCCTTCGTGCAGCTCTCGGGCGTACTCAAGCGCGTCGCGGTCAAGCTCTCCAAGACCTGCAACGACTTGCGCCTGCTGTCGTCCGGCCCGCGCGCCGGCTTGGGCGAAATCAACCTGCCGGCACGCCAGGCCGGCTCGTCGATCATGCCGGGCAAGGTCAACCCGGTGATTCCGGAAGTGGTGACCCAGGTCGCCTACGAAGTGATCGGCAACGACCTCACCGTGACCATGGCGGCCGAAGCCGGTCAGCTGCAATTGAACGCCTTCGAGCCGGTGATCGCCTATAGCCTGTTCCGCAGCGTGAACCACCTGACCCAGGCCTGCCGCACGCTGTCCGACAACTGCGTCAAGGGCATCACCGCCAACCGCGACTTCCTGCGCAGCCAGGTGGAAAACTCGATCGGCCTGGTCACCGCGCTCAACCCCTACATCGGCTACGCCGCGGCCACCGAAGTGGCGGCCGAAGCGCACGCCAGCGGCGGCGGCGTCTACGACATCGTGCTGAAACGCGGCCTGATGAGCCGCGACCAGCTCGACGCCGTGCTCAACCCGGCCGCGCTGACCCAACCGCGCTGGGTCACGCTGTAACCGACATCTCCTTGGATGGAGTGTGAAGCGACCTGCCTCCATGGCAGAACTTGCAGGGTTGCCCTCCGGGGCAACCCTTTTTTTGTCTGGAGGATGCGAACCACGCGGCGACCCGATGAGGGGTGCCGCAAGACCGCGCAGGGGCAGTTACAGCAGCACGCCGCTGGCGTCCGGCTGCGGCGCGGTGGTCAAGGGCTCGTCCAGCAGCATCAGCAGGTTGCTTTCGATGGTGTGGCACAGCGCGTTGAGCGGCAGGTCGTTGGGCAGGGTATCGAACGGGTCCTCGATCTGGTCGCCCAGCGTGTCGAGGCCGAAGAAGGTGTAGGACACGATGCCCACCACCAGCGGCGTCATCACCCCGACGCTGTCCACCAGGCCGAACGGCAACAGGTAGCAGTACAGGTGCACGGTGCGGTGCAGCAGCAGGATGTAGGCGTAGGGGATCGGGGTGTGGCGGATGCGCTCGCAGCCGCCGTAGGCGTGCGACAGCAGCGAGATCTGCTCGTCGATGTTGGCCAGCAGCTGCGGCGACACCCGTCCCGCGCGGCCCAGCGCGGCGTAGGCGGCGCCGATGCGCTCGAGCAGCATGTTGGGGCGGTTGGGCTGCGCCAGCACCGCGGCGCACTCGCCGGCCGGCAGCAGCCGGGCCAGGTCGGCGGACGGGTCGCTGCCGCGCAGCTGGTGGCGCAGGACATGGGCGAACGCCGCCAGCCGGTACAGCAGGACTTTCTTCTCTTCCGCCTCGAGATGGTCGACCAGCGTCAGGGTCTGCCGGCCGAGGTTGCGCGTCACCACCAGCACTTCGCCCCACAGCTTGCGCGCTTCCCAGAAGCGGTCGTAGCTGACGCTGTTGCGAAAGCCGAGGAAGATCGCCAGGGTCAGGCCGATCAGCGAAAACGGCGTCGGCGTCAGGGTGATCTTGAGCGGCCCCAGCGTGCCGTGCACCACCGTCACCAGCACCGCGACACCGACGGTGAACAGCACGCGGCGCCACACCACCGGCACCACCGAGCCGCGCATCGAAAATAACAGGGAGAAAGTGGAGGGCGAGGCAGGACGGACGATCATGGCGGGTTCAGCGGGCAAAGCGCCATTCTAGCCCCGGATCGCCTTTTCGTGCACTGCAACATTGGTCGCATTGACCATCCACCGCCGCTCCACAGCTTACCCTCAGGCCATCCACAGAGTTGTCCACAGCCTTGGGCCGGGGCAGTCAGGTTGGCCGAAGACGCAGGGCAACGCGCTTCGGCCAACCTGGCGCGATGGCCGCTACTGCGCGCTCCAGCCGCCGTCGATCGGCAGCGCCACTCCGGTCAGGTTGTGCGCCCAGTCGCCGCAGAGCATCGCCACCGCCTCGCCGATGTCGGACGGCTGGCTCATGCGTCCGGACGGCTGCTTGTCCAGCACCAGCGCCTTCAGGCCGGCGTCACGGTCGCCGCCGAAGGCGGCCGCGCGCGCCTGGATCTGCGGCTCGATCAGCGCGGTCTCCACCCAGCCCGGGCAGATCGCGTTCACCGTCACCCCGCTCTGCGCGTATTCCAGCGCCGCCACCTTGGTCAGCCCGACCAGCCCGAACTTGCTCGCCACGTACGGCGCCTTGTTGACCGACGCCACCAGCCCGTGCACCGAGGCGATGTTGACCACGCGCCCCCAGCCGCGCCCCGCCATGCCGGGCAGCAGCGCCTGCATCAGGAAGAACGCGGCCGACAGGTTGACGGCGAGGATGGCCTGCCACAGCTCGGCCGGCATCGCCGCCACGCTCGCGGTGTGCTGCATGCCGGCGTTGTTGACCAGCACGTCGACGGGACGCCAGCGCTGCACCGCTTCGGCCAACCCCTGCACCGCGGCGGGGTCGCGCAGATCGCCGTCGAAGAACGCGGCGTCGGCGGCGCCGGCCTGGCGCACCATGCCCAGCGCCTCGTCGCGCTGTTCGGGAGTGGCCAGGCCGTGCAGGCCGATGGCCCAGCCGTTGGCGGCGAGACGGCAGGCGACGGCCAGGCCGATGCCGGAAGTGGAACCGGTGATGAAGGCGGTGCGGGTCATGGACGATCTCCTCTCGTGGCGATGGCTCAAGCTTAGCTGCTATCGCGCCAGTGGCTAAGCGAGGGCGGCGCCGGCCAAGGCAAGAAAAAACGCGCCCGATGCAGCATCGGGCGCGTTGTTGTTGCGCTCAGGTCGAGCCCGCTGACTCAGCGGTGATCGGCCTCTCAGGCCAGGCGGCCATGGCACTGCTTGTACTTCTGGCCGCTGCCGCACGGGCACGGGTCGTTGCGGCCGATGCGCAGGCCCTGCGCCGCCAGTGCCGCCGGCGCGTACGGGTTGTTCTCGTCGTCCGCCGCAGTCAGTGCCGAACCCGGCTCGGCGTGCTGCAGTTCGACCTCCGGCAGCTCGTGCGGCTCGACCGCGTCCATGTCTTCCTGGCTGCGGATCTGCACCGTCATCAGCACGCTGACCACGCTCTTCTTGATGCGCTCGAGCATGTCGGCAAACAGTTCGAAGGCCTCGCGCTTGTACTCCTGCTTGGGGTTCTTCTGGGCGTAGCCGCGCAGATGGATGCCCTGGCGCAGGTGGTCCATCGACGACAGGTGCTCGCGCCAGTGGTTGTCCAGCATCTGCAGCACCAGCGAGCGCTCGAACTGGCGCATCGCCGGCTCGCCGGCCAGCTCGACCTTGGCCTGGTAGATCGCCTCGGCCTGCTTGATGATGCGTTCGCGGATCTCCGGGATGTCGAGGTTGGGCTCGGCCTTGAGCCAGTCCGCCACCGGGGCCTCGAGCTGGTACTCGCTCTCCAGGGTCTTCTCCAGCCCCGGCAGGTCCCACTGCTCTTCCATCGATTCCGGCGGCAGGTGCAGGTCGACCAGGTCGGACAGCACGCCCTCGCGCATATTGGTGACGATGGCGCTGACGTCTTCCTCGTCGAGGATTTCGTTGCGCTGCTGGTAGATCACCTTGCGCTGGTCGTTGGCGACGTCGTCGTACTCCAGCAACTGCTTGCGGATGTCGAAGTTGCGGCCTTCCACCTTGCGCTGGGCGTTCTCGATGGAACGGCTCACCCAGGGGTGCTCGATGGCTTCGCCCACCGGCATCTTCAGGCGCTCCATGATCGCCGACACGCGGTCGGAGGCGAAGATGCGCAGCAACGGATCTTCCAGGCTGAGGTAGAAGCGCGAGGAACCCGGGTCGCCCTGGCGGCCGGAACGGCCGCGCAGCTGGTTGTCGATACGGCGCGACTCGTGGCGTTCGGTGCCGACGATGTGCAGGCCGCCGGCGCCCAGCACCTGCTCGTGACGCAGCGACCACTCGCTGCGGATGGCGGCGATGCGCGCGGTCCTGTCCTGTTCGGACAGGCTCTCGTCGTTCTCGATCGCGCGGATTTCCGGCTCCGGATTGCCGCCCAGCACGATGTCGGTACCGCGACCGGCCATGTTGGTGGCGACGGTGATCACGCCGGGACGACCGGCCTGCACCACGATGTCGGCTTCGCGCGCGTGTTCCTTGGCGTTCAGCACGTTGTGCGGCAGCTTGGCCTGGCTCAGCAGGGCGGCGATCAGCTCCGAGTTCTCGATCGAGGTGGTGCCGACCAGCACCGGCTGGCCGCGCTCGTGGCAGTCCTTGATGTCGGCCAGGATGGCGTCGTACTTCTCCTGCGCGGTGCGGTAGACCTTGTCGTGCGCGTCCTTGCGGATCATCGGCTTGTTGGTCGGAATCACCACGGTTTCCAGGTTGTAGATGCTCTGGAACTCGAACGCCTCGGTGTCGGCGGTACCGGTCATGCCGGACAGCTTGCCGTACAGGCGGAAGTAATTCTGGAAGGTGATCGAGGCCAGCGTCTGGTTCTCGCGGTTCACCGTCACGCCTTCCTTGGCTTCGACGGCCTGGTGCAGGCCCTCGGACCAGCGGCGGCCCGGCATCAGGCGGCCGGTGAATTCGTCGACGATGATGATCTCGCCGTCCTGCACCACGTAGTGCTGGTCGCGGTGGTACAGGGCGTGGGCGCGCAGCGCGGCCATCAGGTGGTGCATCAGCGTGATGTTGGTGGCCGAGTACAGGCTGTCGCCTTCTTTCAGCAGGCCCATCTGGGTCAGGATCTCTTCGGCACGCTCGTGACCGCGCTCGGACAGCAGCACCGAGTGCGCCTTCTCGTCCACCCAGTAGTCGCCCTCGCCCTCTTCTTCCTGCTGACGCTCCAGGAGCGGCGGCACCACGTTCATGCGCTGGTACATCTCGACGTTGTCTTCGGCCGGGCCGGAGATGATCAAGGGCGTTCTCGCCTCGTCGATCAGGATCGAGTCGACCTCGTCGACCACGGCGAAGGCCAGCTTCTTCTGCACCTTCTCCTCGGTGCTGAACACCATGTTGTCGCGCAGGTAGTCGAAGCCGAATTCGTTGTTGGTGCCGTAGGTGATGTCGGCGGCGTAGGCTTCCTGCTTCAGGTGGTGCGGCATCTGCGACAGGTTCACGCCCACGGTCAGGCCGAGGAAGTTGTACAGCTTGGCCATGATGCCGGCGTCGCGGCTGGCCAGGTAGTCGTTGACCGTCACCACGTGCACGCCGTTGCCGGTGAGCGCGTTGAGGTAGGACGGCAGCGTGGCGACCAGGGTCTTGCCCTCGCCGGTGCGCATCTCGGCGATCTTGCCGTCGTTGAGCACCATGCCGCCGATCAGCTGCACGTCGAAGTGGCGCATGCCGAGCACCCGGCGCGAGGCCTCGCGGCACACCGCGAAGGCTTCCGGCAGCAGCGCGTCGAGGCTTTCCCCGCTGGCGAGTCGCTGGCGGAAGTGCGGGGTCTTGCCGGCGAGGTCTTCGTCCGACAGCGCGCGCAGGCCGTCTTCCAGCGCGTTGATACGGGCCACTACCTGGCGGTATTGCTTCAGCAGCCGGTCGTTACGGCTACCGAACACTTTCTTGAGAAGCGTGGAAATCATCGGTTTTCGAATCCAGAGGCCAAGCGGGCCGGAAAAATGGGGAAAAGTGTAGCACAAGCACTGACCACGTAATGGGGGCAAAGTTGTGGCGCGTCAAGGGAACCCCGGAAAAACCGGTCGCACGCGCCGCGAATCGCCCATCATGGCGGCAATCGGCTAGAATTCGCGCCATGAGCAGTCTTTCTTTCCGCGACATCGCCCGCCAGGACAGCCGCCTGTCGCGCCTGGCCAGCGAGGCCAAGGCGCTGATGGCGCTGGACACGGCCTTTCGCCGCCTGCTGCCGGCGCCCCTCTCCGACTACTGCCGCGCGGTGCGCATCCGCGACGGCGAGCTGGTGGTGTACGCCGACAACGGCGTGGTGGCGGCGCGGCTGAAGATGATCGGCCCGGGCCTGCTGCCGGCGCTGACCGACCGCGGCTACCCGGCGAGCAAGATCCGTGTCAAGGTCGACATCCGCTTCAAGCCGCCGGTCAAGCCGCCCAAGATGCTGGCGATCAGCCCGGCGGCGCTGGAGCGCATCGAGGAAGCCGCCGCCAGCGTCAGCAACCCGCTGGTGAGCGCGGCGCTGTCACGACTGCTGGCGCACCACCGCCGCGGCTGAGTCCTTCCGCCGCACTCCCGCCGACCAGACCGCCCCCTTGACCTGCGTCAACCGGCGCAGCGCCCGCGCATGCCAGAATCATTTTCTTTGTTTGCTTCAGGCTCTCTTCAAGAAAATGAACCATCTCCGTATCGGCCAGCGGCTGGCACTCGGCTTCGGCGGCATGACCCTGCTGGTGGCGCTGCTGCTGGCGGTCCAGCTCACCGGCCTTAGCCGGCTGCGCGATCATCTCGACGAGGTGGCGCTCGACCACAACCGCACCGTCGAGCTGACCACCCGCCTTACCTACAACCTGCAAAGCCAGCGCACCGTCTACCGCGACGCCGTGATGTTTCCGGATGAGCCCAGCAAGCGTCAGGCCGTCGCCAAGATGGCCACGGCGCGCCGCGACTACGACGCCACGCTGCACGAACTGGAGCAGCACTGGCAGCGCTACCCCCCCGGCGCCGCGGAGCGGGCGCTGCTGGAGCAGGCGGCCCGCCAGCGCCGCCAGGCCGAACCGGTGATCGACCGCATGATGCAGCTCGGGCTCGCCAACGACGTGCCCGGCGCCATCGCGGTGATGAACGCGCAGCTGATCCCCGCCGTACGCCCCTGGCGCGAGGCGCTGGAAGCACTGATCGCCACGGAACAGGCCAGGACGCGCGCCGCGCTGGACGACGCCGCGCGGGCCTACGCCCAGGCCAAATGGATCGGCCTTGGCGCCGGCGGCGGCATCATCCTGCTGAGCCTGCTGGCCGGCTGGCTGATCACCCGCGGCATCACGGTGCCGATGCGGCGCATGGTCGGCGCGGTACGCGCCATCGCCGGCGGCGACCTCAGTGTCACGCTGCCGCCCGCAGGACGCGACGAGACCGGCCAGGTGCTGGGCGCCATGCAGCAGATGAGCGGCAACCTCGCCAGCAGCGTGGCGACGGTGCAACACAGCGCTGGCGAACTGGAGCGGCTGGCCGAGACGCTGGCGCAGATGTCGGCGCAACTCCTGGGCGCGGCGCGCGAGCAATCGCGGGCCTCGTCCGAATCGGCCGGTTCCATCGAGGAGCTGTCGGTCAGCGTGGCTTCGGTGGCCGACGTCAGCGACGCCATGCACCAGGCGGCGGACCATGCGCTGGCGAGCAGCCGCCAGGGCACGGCGCAGCTCGCCACCCTGGTGGACGAGGTGGGGCGGGTGGAAGCGGTGGTGGGCCGCACCGCCGAGCTGGTCGGCGCCTTCCTCGCCAAGAGCCGCGACATCGCCGGCATGACCAGCGAGGTGCGCGACATCGCCGACCAGACCAACCTCTTGGCGCTCAACGCCGCGATCGAGGCGGCGCGCGCCGGCGAGCAGGGGCGCGGCTTCGCCGTGGTGGCCGACGAGGTGCGCAAGCTGGCGGAAAAGTCGGCGGCTTCGGCCAACGAGATCGACCGCGTCACGCTGCTGCTCGACAGCCAGTCGCACACCCTGGAAGCGTCCATCGCCGAAGGCCTGGCGGCGCTGACGAGCAGCCGCCGCTACGTCGAGAGCGTGGGCGACGGCCTCAAGCGCAACGAGACTGCGGCGCAAGCCTCGCGCGACCAGGCGCAGGGCATCGCCAGCGCGATGCAGCAACAGCACGTCGCCAGCCGCGACATCGCCGGCAGCATGGAGTGCGTGGCCGGTGCCGCCGAGCAGAGCGCGGCGGTGGCGGAAAACCTCGCCGGCGGCGTCACGCAGCTGGTCGAACTGGCGCACCAGCTCGGCCACAGCGTACGGCGCTTCCGCGTCTGAACGCCCCCCGGCCCCGCCGGGGCGTCAAGGTGGAGGTCCACTGAATCCAACAGCCCCGCAGGCGATGCTTGCTGGGCTGTTTCCTTTACGACGCGGAGGATTATCAGGCCCCTCTCGCATGCCTCGGCCTAGACAGGCGCAGTTCGGACTGGCCATCAGATCGGCAGGGCGGCGTGGGCGGCGCTTTCGTGCCCCTGCGGTACGCGCCACCCCGACACCCGGCCGCGACGGCGGAGTAATACGGAAGTGGTGGACAGCCGGGCGCGCGCTTGAGGTATGCTGTACGGCAAGCGGTTTTAAACATGCGCCACGCATCTTTAAAACCGTTTGCCTATTGGACCCACCATGCTCACCCTCACCCCGCACCCGCTGCGCCGCGTGCTCAACGACGAGGCGCACGCCCGCCCGTACGCCTCGATTCCGTCGCCGGCACGGCTGACCTCGCTGACCCTGTACTACGACTACGACGACGCCAGCCAGCGCGAGGCACTGGCCGAGCTGGCCCAGCTGCTGGCCCTGCCGGCCCCGCTCGGCCACGCCGCGCACTACACCGCGAATGCCGGCGACCTGACGGTACGCTGGTCGCTGCACGCCGAGTTCGCGCGCTACACCTTCATCCTCTCCGGCGATTTTTCCGAGCCCTTCGACCGCACCGCGCTCGACCGCCTGCCCTCGAGCTGGCTCGACCGCCTGCCCGGCACGGTGCTGGTGGCGCTGCACGCGGTGCTGCTCAAGGGCGCGTCGGCCAGCACTCCGGACGAGATCGCGGCGCGCTGGTTCGGCGGCGGCGAGCTGATCGGTTCGCGCATCGGCGACGGCAACGGCATCGCCTACACCGACCTGCAGCTGCACCCCGACCCGCGCCTGCCGGAGGGCTTCTCGCGCTACGTGGTGCTGGACGAGGAGATGGGACCGAACCAGTCCGGGCGCATGCTGCAGCGCCTGTTCGAGATCGAGACCTACCGCATGCTGGCGCTGTTGGCGCTACCCATCGCCAAGGAGCAGATGCGCGAGCTCGACCGGCTCGACGTGGTGCTGCGCTCGCTGACCGAGCGCATGGGCAAGCCGGACAGCGGCGACGCCCAGCTGCTCACCGAGCTGGAAGACCTCTCCACGCGCGCCGAACAGCTGATCTCGGAGAGCCAGTACCGCATTTCCGCCACGCGCGCCTACTACTCGCTGGTGGAGCGCCGCATCGGCGAGCTGCGCGAGAGCCGCCTGCCCGGCATGCAGCCGTTTCACGAATTCATGGAACGGCGCATGGCGCCGGCGATGAGCACCTGCGACACCGTGGTGAAGCGCCAGGACCGCCTCACCGACCGCCTGCAGCGCAGCACCGCGCTGCTGCGCACCCGCGTCGAGGTGCTGCACGAGGAACAGAACCGCGCCTTGCTGGCCAGCATGGACCGCCGCGCCGCGATGCAGCTGCGCCTGCAAGAGACGGTGGAAGGGCTGTCGGTGGGGGTGCTGACCTATTACATCGTGAGCCTGCTGTCCTACCTGCTCAAGGCCGTCAAGGCCGCCGGCGTGCACCTCAACACCGAACTCGCCACCGGCATCGCCATCCCGATCGTGGCGGCGGCGGTGTGGTACGGCGTGCGCAAGGTGCGCGACGGGCTGGGGCACTGAGACGCCGCTGGCGCCACGAAGCCTGTCCTGATGTCAGCGGCGGAGCAGCCCTCGCTGCGTCGCCCGCCGTCCACCGAAGTTGGCCGAAGCCTTCGGCCAACCTGGCCCGGCCCCGGCCGCCGTCATCGTGCTGCAACAGCGGCACTCTACACTCGCCGGCTTCACCACCCTGCCGCGAGACCGTCCGATGCTGTCACCCGCCCTGCCCGTCGCCCGTCCCGACTTCTACCTGGCCCCCGGCGCCGCCACGCCGGAAGTGGATTTCCGCTTCCACAGCGGCCGCCTGCTGCTGCGCGGGGTGAGCTGCCCGGAGGACGCCGCCGCCTTCTACGACCGGCTGTTCCGGCCGCTGACCCCGTACCTGGCCGGCCTCGACCACGGCGAGGTGGCCCTGACGCTGGCGCTGACTCGGCTCGACGCCGACAGCGCCAACCAACTCTTGACCCTAGCCGACCTGCTCAACAACGCCCAGGCCAAGGGCAGCCGCGTACACTGCCACGTGTTTCACGACGAGGACGACGCCCGGCTGCAGGCGTTCCACCGCGTGCTGGCGCACGAGTTTCCCGGCCTGCTGGCCGCGCCGCTGGCGCAGGTAGCGTAAGCATAAAAAACGGCCGTCGGCCCGGAGGCAGACGGCCCAGTGGTGACGCACACGCCACCCTCGAAAGGGCTCAGGCTCTGGTAATGGCCTGACGCACTTGTTCCAGACTCGCCGGATCGTCCAGCGTGGTGAGATCGCCCGGATCGCGCCCTTCGGCAATGGCCTGGATCGAACGGCGCAGCACCTTGCCGGAGCGGGTCTTGGGCAACTGGTTGACGAAGAACACCCGCGCCGGGTTGGCGATCGCGCCCAGTTCGTGCGCGACGCGGGCGATCACTTCCTTCTCCAGCGCGGCGCGGCGCACCGGATCGGCCAGCATGCTCGGGTCGCGCACCACGGCGAAGGCCTGCGGCACCTGCCCCTTGAGCGCGTCGGCCACCCCCACCACCGCCACCTCGGCGATGGCGCCGTGGCCGGAAACCGCCTCCTCGATCTCGCGCGTGCCGAGACGGTGACCGGCGACGTTGATCACGTCGTCGGTGCGGCCGAGGATGGTGATGTAACCGTCGGCGTCGCGCACGCCCCAGTCGAACGAGGAATACAGCAGCCGATCGGCGAAGCCGCCGAAGTAGGTGTTGAGGAAGCGCTCGTCCTGCCCCCACACCGTGCTCAGGCAGCCCGGCGGCAGCGGCGGCACGATGGCGATCACGCCCTTCTCGCCGACCCCGACCTCCTCGCCGCTGGCCTCGTCGACCAGCTTGAGGTTGTAGCCGTACACCGGCAGGCCGGGGCTGCCGACCTTGACCGGCTGCGGCGCCACGCCGTTGCACACGGTGAGCATCGGCCAGCCGGTCTCGGTCTGCCAGTAGTTGTCGATCACCGGCACCTTGAGCTCGCCGGCGATCCAGTTGGCGGTCGGCTCGTCCAGCGGCTCGCCGGCGAGGAACAGCGCCTTGAGGCTGGAGAGGTCGTGGCGGTGCAGGTAGGCCGGATCCTGCTTCTTCAGCACGCGGATCGCGGTCGGCGCCGAGAACATCACCGAGACGCGGTACTTTTCCACGAGCTGCCACCACACCGCCGGGTCCGGGTTGGTCGGCAGACCCTCGTACACCAGCGTCGCCATGCCGGCGATGAGCGGGCCGTAGACGATGTAGGAATGCCCCACCACCCAACCGATGTCCGAGGTGGAAAAGAAGGTCTCGCCGGCCGCGCCGCCGTAGATGTAATCCATGCTCGCCGCCAGCGCCACGGCGTAGCCGCCGGTGTCGCGCTCGACCCCCTTGGGTTTGCCGGTGGTGCCGGAGGTATAGAGGATGTAGCTGGGATGGCTCGATTCCACCCAGGTCACCTCGGCGCGGTCGTCCAGGTGCCGGGCGCGCAGCGTGGCGTAGTCGAGGTCGCGCCCCGGCTTCATCATCGGCGCTTCGGCCAGGCCGCGGTTGACCAGGATCACCTTGCCCGGCGCCGCCGCCCCGGCCAGCTCCAGCGCCTCGTCCACCAGCGGCTTGTAGGCGATCACCTTGCCGCCGCGCAGCCCGGCGTCGGCGGTCACCATCACCTTGGGCTGGGCGTCCTCGATGCGCGCCGCCAGGCTGGCGGAGGCGAAGCCGCCGAACACCACCGAATGCACCGCCCCCAGCCGCACCGTGGCCAGCATGGCGAACACCGCCTCGGCGATCATCGGCATGTAGATCAGCACGCGGTCGCCCTTGCCCACCCCCTGCGCCTGCAGGATGGCGGCAAAGCGCGCCACTTCCTGTTGCAGTTCGGCAAAGCTGTAAACCCGTTCCTCCCCGGTCTCGCTCGAGACGTAGATCAAGGCCGCCTGATCGCCCCGCCCGGCCACGTGCCGGTCCACCGCGTTGTGACAGAGGTTGGTCTCGCCGCCGACGAACCAGCGCCGAAACGGCGGCTTGTCGTAGGCCAGCACCTTGTCGTAGGGACGGTGCCAGTCGATGCGAGCCGCCTCGCGCCCCCAGAAAACCTCGGGCTGATCAATGGACTGGCGATGAAAATCGCGGTATGCGGTCATGCGGTCTCTCCTCCGTGCCGGCGTCTGGCGCGCCGTTGTGCGTAATGACGACAATTCAACCAAGCGGTTGCTCGAATCCCACCTTACCCCACACTCGCAGCAGGGTCAAACGATTCCGCAAGGCGCTGTTTTTCCGCCGCAACAGCCGCCCTCGCCCCTGCCGCACTGGCACGGCCTTGCCGCTTTGCGGTAATCTCGACGCATTCCCATCAAGATTTCGCAGGACCCCGAACATGGACGTCAAGGACTACATGCAGCGCGTCGGCCGCGCCGCCCGCGCCGCCAGCCGCGCCATCGCCCGCGCCGACACCCTCCAGAAAAACCAGGCCTTGCTGGCCATGGCCGACGCCGTCGAGCGCGACAGCGAGCAGCTCATCGCCGCCAACATGCTCGATCTGGAAGCCGCGCGCCAGAACGGCCTGGAAGAAGCCTTCATCGACCGCCTGACGCTGTCGGACAAGACCATCCACGGCATCGCCGAGGGCCTGCGCCAGATCGCCGCGCTGCCCGACCCGGTGGGCGAGATGGACGACTTCACTTATCGTCCGTCCGGCATCCAGCTGGGCAAGATGCGCGTGCCGCTCGGCGTCATCGGCATCATCTACGAGGCCCGCCCCAACGTCACCGCCGACGCCGCCGGGCTGTGCCTGAAATCGGGCAACGCCACCATCCTGCGCGGCGGCTCGGAAGCCTTCCACAGCAACCAGGCCATCGCCCGCTGCGTGCACGAAGGGCTGCGCCTGGCCGGCCTGCCGGCCGAGGCGGTACAGGTGATCGAAACCACCGACCGCGCCGCGGTGGGCGAGCTCATCACCATGCCCGAGTACGTCGACGTGATCGTGCCGCGCGGCGGCAAGGGGCTGATCGCGCGCATCAGCCAGGACGCGCGCGTGCCGGTGATCAAGCACCTGGACGGCAACTGCCACGTCTACGTCGACGACACCGCCAACCCGGACAAGGCCGTGGCCATCGTGGTCAACGCCAAGACCCAGCGCTACGCGCCGTGCAACACCATGGAAACGCTGCTGGTGCACGAGGCGTCCGCCGAATTCATGCTGCCGAAGCTGGCCGCCCCGCTGTGGGAAAAAGGCGTGGAGCTGCGCGGCTGCGAACGCACCCGCATCATCCTCGGCGACCAGGTGGTGCCGGCGACCGAGGACGACTGGTACGCCGAATACTCGGCGCCGATCCTGGCGGTGAAGGTGGTGAAGGACCTCGACGAGGCGATCCAGCACATCAACGATTACGGCAGCCACCACACCGACGCCATCGTCAGCGAGGACTACAGCCGCACCCGCCGCTTCCTGCGCGAGGTGGACTCGGCCAGCGTCATGGTCAACGCCAGCACGCGCTTCGCCGACGGCTTCGAGTACGGCCTGGGCGCCGAGATCGGCATCTCCACCGACAAGATCCACGCGCGCGGCCCGGTCGGCCTGCACGGCCTGACCAGCCAGAAGTGGGTGGTGCTGGGCGACGGCCAGGTGCGCAGCTGAGGCTTGGCTGATACGGCAATGAAAAAAGCGGGCTGCGGCCCGCTTTTTTTGTTGGCGACGACAGCGCCATGGTCAGGTCAGGCCGTGCCGTCGGCCGACCACACCACCGGGAACCAGTCCTCGCGCAGGCTCTCCCCGTCTTGCTGGTTGATGCCGGGGAACGGCGGCGAGGTGCGACCGGGGCGCGCGACGTAGCGCACGTCGTCGCCAAGGAAGCGCGCCGAGAAGGCGCGGCGGCGGTTGCCGCCCGGGTTGCCGGCGGCGCCGTGCACGGTATGGAAGTCGAACAGCACCGCGTCGCCCGGTTCCAGTTCCGGCGCCAGCAGGGTGTAGCTGCCGTCCTCGACGTCGGGCATTTCCATGAAGTCGTCGGCGCCGGCGAAGAAGTTCTCGTTGGTGGCCCAGCGCTTGGGGCGCACCAGCTTGGGCCAGCGGTGCGAGCCCAGCACCACGCGCAGCGTGTTGTCGCGCGTCACCGGGTCGAGCGGAATCCAGTAGCTGGCGGTCTGCCGGCCGCTGACGCAGTAATAGGGGATGTCCTGGTGCCAGGGCGTGGGCTTGGCGGTGCCGGGCTCCTTGACCAGGATGTGCTCGTGGAAGATCTGCACCCGCTGCGCGCCCATCAGCCGCCCCGCCAGCGCGGCCGCCGGCGAATGGCGGATGAAGCGCGCAAACGGTTCGATGCGCTGCCAGTTGCAGTAATCCTCGTAGAAACGCCCGGTTTCGCCCGGCCGAACGTTCTCGATGGCGTACGGGCCGGGCGCGGCCAGCACCTGCTCGAAACCGTCGAGCAACGGTTCGACCCAGTCGCGGAACGCCCCGCGCAGCACGATCGCGCCATCGCGCTGGAACGCCTCGATCTGATCCTGTCCTACTGTCGTCGCCGGCATCGGTCTCTCCTCGGGTGGTGGTGGGTAAGACGGCTTCTGGCGACAGTATCGCGGGGCGCTTATGATAATAAAAATATATATTTCCTATTTTTCATTATTGAAAAACATGATCGACTTCTCGTTGCGTCAGCTCGAATACTTCGTCGCCACCGCCGAGCACGGCGGCGTCAGTGCCGCGGCGCGCGCGCGTCACGTGTCGCAACCCTCGGTGTCGCTCGCCATCGCCCAGCTCGAGGCCGCGCTCGGCACCGCGCTGTTCCGCCGTCAGGCCAGCCGCGGCGTCGAGCTGACACCGGCCGGGCTGCGCGTGCTGGGCCAGGCGCGCGACATCCTGGCGCTGGCGGCAGGCCTCGGCAGCGGCGAGGAACCGGGCGAACTGCGCGGCCAGCTGTCGCTGATCTGTTTCCAGGATCTGGGGCCCTATTTCGCCCCGCGCCTGCTGGCGGGGTTTCGCGCACACCACCCGCAGGTCGCGGTGACGCTGCTGGAGGGCGACCTGGCGACGGTGCAGCGCGCGCTACGCGCCGGCAAGGCCGAGCTGGCGCTGACCTACGAACTCGCCACCGACGCGCAGATGGAATGCCGCACGCTGGCGGAACTGGCGCCCTACGCGCTGCTGCCGGGCGACCATCCTCTGGCGGCGCAGCCCGCCGTGTCGCTGGCCGAGCTGGCCGCGCAGCCGCTGGTGCTGGAGGATATTCCGCACACCCGCGACTACCTGCTGTCGCTGTTCTGGAACCTGGGGCTGACGCCGCGCATCGCGCAGACGGTGCAGAGCTTCGAAATGCAGCGCGGCCTGGTGGCGCACGGCGCCGGCGTGGCGCTGTCGTGCACGCGCCCGGCCGGCGACCTGAGCTACGACGGCACGCCCATCGCCTGCCGCCCGCTGCGCGACGATCCACCGCCGCAGCGCGTGGTGCTGGCGCGCCCGGCGACAGCACACCCCTCCCCGGTGGTCGACGCCTTCCTGCGCTGGGCCATCACCCGGGAATGACGGTCCGCCCGCACGGCCGGCCCGCCGCGCGGGCACCGCATGGCCTCCGCTTGATGCTAAAGTGATAGTTCATTGTCATTACGGAGCCTGTCATGCCCACGACGTCGCCTCGCCTCGCCCGCCGCCTGCTGTCCTGCCTCGCGCTCGCCGGCGCCAGCCTGCTGCCGCTGGCGCCGGGCCTTGCCCACGCCGCGCCGCCGCCCCAACTGAAGGCCCAGGTGCCGGGCTACTACCGCATGGCGCTGGGCGAGTTCCAGGTGACCGCGCTCTACGACGGCTACGTCGACCTCGACCAGAAGCTGCTGAAGAATGCCCGCGCCAGGGACGTGCAGAGCCTGCTGGCGCGCATGTTCATCGACACCACGCGCGGCGTGCAGACCGCGGTCAACGGCTACCTGGTGCACACCGGCACGCGCCTGGTGCTGGTCGATACCGGTTCGGCACGCTGCTTCGGCCCGACCCTGGGCAACCTGATCAACAACCTGCGCGCCGCCGGCTACGAACCGGCCGACATCGACGCCGTGCTGCTGACCCACCTGCACCCGGACCATGCCTGCGGCCTGGTGACGGCCGAGGGCAAGGCGGCGTTCCCCAACGCCGACGTCTACGTGGCACGGGCCGAAGCGCGCTACTGGCTCGACGAGGCCAGCGCGGCCAAGGCGACCCCGGACAGCCAGCCCTTCTTCAAGATGGCGCGCGAGTCGGTCGCCCCCTACCTGGCCGCCAACCGGCTCAAGATCTACGGCAAAGGCGAGACGCTGCTGCCGGGCGTCACCACCGTGCCGACGCCGGGCCACACGCCGGGACACAGCGGCTACCTGTTCAGCTCCAAGGGGCAGAGCCTGCTGCTGTGGGGCGACATCGTGCACAGCTACGCCACGCAGTTCGCCCGCCCCGACATCGCGATCGAGTTCGACGTCGACCGCCAGCAGGCGGTGGCGACGCGCAAGAAGCTGCTCGCCGACGCCGCACGCGACAAGTTGTGGGTGGGTGGCGCCCACCTGCCGTTCCCGGGGCTGGGGCACGTGCGCGCCGAGCGCAGCCGCTACGCCTGGGTGCCGGTCGAGTACGGCCCGCTGCGCAGCGACCGCTGATCACCATGTTGTATCTCCCCGAGCCCGGCCCTCATGGACCGGGCTTTTTCCTTGCGGCGCGGGTCGTCGCGAGGACAGGGGGCCGCGCCGGGTCCCGCTCCCTCAGGGTTGGCCGAAGTCCCCCATGCTGCCGATAGTACGGAGAGAGGGCCTCTGGTACCCTTGCAGGCAGTCCAAGAATAAAACCCTGACGGCAACCCCATGAGCACCAACGACACCCTGATCTACCTGGCCTCGGCCAGTCCGCGCCGGCGCGAGCTGCTGCAGCAGCTCGGCGTGCGCACCGAACGCATCCACGCCGAAATCGACGAGGCGGTCCTGCCCGGCGAAAACGCAGTGGCCTACACCGAGCGCCTGGCGCGCGACAAGGCCGCCGCCGGCTGGCACCTGGTGGAAAGCTGCGGCCTGCCGTCGCGTCCGCTCTTGGCCGCCGACACCACGGTGGTGCTGGACGGCGAGATCTTCGGCAAGCCGGCCAACGCCGCCGACGCGCGCCGCATGCTCGAGGCCTTCTCCGGCCGCAGCCACCAGGTAGTGACCTCGGTGGCGGTGCGCGAGGGCGAGCGCACCCTGCTCAAGACCTCGGTCACCGACGTCGCCTTCCGCCCGCTCACCGCACTCGACATCACGCGCTACATCGACACCGGCGAGCCGTTCGACAAGGCCGGCGCCTACGGCATCCAGGGCCGCGCCGCGGTGTTCATCGAGCGCATCGAGGGCAGCTACACCGGCGTGGTCGGGCTGCCGGTGTTCGAGACTGCCGCGCTGTTGTCCGAATTCGGCCTGGTCTTCCCCTAAGGAGCGTCGCATGCTGCATCAATCCATTCCGCTGCCACGCGACCTGCCGCGCCCCAACGAGCAGATCCTGGTCAACATCACGCCGCAGGAAACCCGCGTCGCGGTGCTGGAAGACGCCATCGTGCAGGAATTGCACGTGGAGCGCGCCGCCAGCCGCGGCATCGTCGGCAACATTTATCTCGGCCAGGTCAAGCGCGTGCTGCCCGGCATGCAGAGCGCCTTCATCGAGATCGGCCTGGAGCGCGCCGCCTTCCTGCACATCGCCGACGTGCTGGAACAGCGCCAGCATCCTTCCGAGCCGCAGCGCATCGAGAAGATGCTGTTCGAGGGCCAGACCGTGCTGGTCCAGGTGATCAAGGACCCGATCGGCACCAAGGGCGCGCGCCTGTCGACGCAGATCTCGCTGGCCGGGCGCTTCCTGGTGCACCTGCCGCAGGAAGAACACATCGGCATCTCGCAGAAGATCGAGAACGAGGAGGACCGCCTGAGCCTCAAGGCGCGACTGGAGAAGCTGCTGCCCGACGGCACGCCCAAGGGCTACATCATCCGCACCAGCGCCGAGACCGCCAGCGACCAGGAACTCGCCGCCGACATCGGCTACCTCGGCAAGCTGTGGACCGACATTCGCCAGCGCTCGCTCACCGAACCGCCGCAGAGCCTGCTCTACGAAGACCTGCCGCTGGCGGTGCGCGTGCTGCGCGACATGGTGAGCGAATCGACCGAGCACGTCATCGTCGACTCCACCGAGAACTACAGCCGCATGGTGGAGTTCGCCGAGCAGTACGTCACCAACGCGGTGGACAAGATCGCGCGCTACAGCGGCGAGCGCCCGCTGTTCGAGCTGCACGGCATCGAGGCCGAGATCGACCGCGCCCTGGCGCGCCGCGTCAACCTGAAGTTCGGCGGCTACCTGATCATCGACCAGACCGAGGCGATGACCACCATCGACGTCAACACCGGCGGCTTCGTCGGCAACCGCAATTTCGACGAGACCATCTTCAAGACCAACCTCGAGGCCACTCACGCCATCGCGCGCCAATTGCGCCTGCGCAACCTGGGCGGCATCATCATCGTCGATTTCATCGACATGGATAACGAGGAGCACCGCAGCCAGGTGCTGAACGAGCTGGCCAAGGCGATGGCGCGCGACCGCACCCGGGTGACGCTGAACGGCTTCACCAGCCTGGGGCTGGTCGAGATCACCCGCAAGCGCACGCGCGAGAGCCTGGCGCATGTGCTGTGCGAACCGTGCCCGACCTGCCAGGGGCGCGGCGAGATCAAGACGGCGCAGACGGTGTGCTACGAGATCCAGCGCGAGATCGTGCGCGAGGCGCGCCAGTTCGACGCCAAGGGCTTCCGCATCCTGGCCGCGCAGCCGGTGATCGACATGTTCCTCGACGAGGAATCGCAGAGCCTGGCGATGCTGGTGGACTTCATCGGCAAACCGATCTCGCTGTCGGTGGAAACCACCTATCCGCAGGAGCAGTTCGACGTGGTGCTGCTGTGATTCCAAATGCGCCTTAGAAACGATAACGTTGTCGGCCGCGTGGCCGCGGACCGCGTGCGAATCTTAAGATTCGCTCAGCGAGCCCTTGCCGTACTAGCTGTACTGTCTGCGGCCCCGCTTACTTGCCTTCGCGTTCTCGTTCCTAATGCTTTTTGGAATGCCGCCGCAAACACTGTAACGAGACAAGCATGAGCAAAAACTACGACGACCCAATCTGGCTTGCCGTCTTCAAGGAGGCCGAAGCCGCCGCCCAGGCCGAGCCTCTGCTGGCGAGCTTCCTGCACATGACGGTGCTGCGCCACGACACGCTGGAAGACGTGCTGGCCTTCCACCTGTCGAGCAAGCTCTCGAGCCCGGTGATGGACGCGCGCGCCTTGATGGAGCTGTTCCGCGAGGCGCTCGCGGCCGACCCCGTCATCGGCCAGAAGATGCGCGCCGACATCGTGGCCTGCTACGACCGCGACCCGGCCTGCGAGGGCTACTCCATCCCGCTGCTGTACTTCAAGGGCTTTCACGCCATCCAGAGCCAGCGCGTGACGCACTGGCTGTGGCAGCAGGGGCGGCAGACGCTGGCGCTGTTCCTGCAGAACCGCATCTCCGAGGTGACCGGCGCCGACATCCACCCGGCGGCGCGCATCGGCCAGGGCGTGATGCTGGACCACGGCACCGGCGTGGTGGTGGGCGAAACCGCGGTGATCGGCGACAACGTCTCGATCCTGCACGGCGTGACGCTGGGCGGCTCCGGCAAGGAGCGCGGCGACCGCCATCCCAAGATCGGCGACGGCGTGCTGATCGGCACCGGCGCGGCGATCCTCGGCAACATCCACGTCGGCGAATGCGCCAAGGTCGGCGCCGGCAGCGTGGTGTTGGACGACGTGCCGCCGCACAGCACCGTGGCCGGGGTGCCGGCCAAGGTGGTGGGCTCGCCCGGACCGGGCACGCCGGGGCTGGACATGGACCAGCGGGTGTAAGCTGCCATGCCACGGGCGGTGCAGGCGCCGCGCGAGATTGTTGACAAACCCCTTTTGCGAAGCGGAAGGGGTTTGTCGTGTAAATAAGGAAGGCTGCGGATTCAATAGCTTGTCAGGAGCGGCCCGGCTTTGCCGGGTCCGGTAGAATGGACAGGGTACTTTGTCAGCAGCCTGGGGCGGTGCCAGCGCCGCCCATGCTCCCTTGCTGCAACCTGACTTGATGCCCCATAGGAGCATGAGATGAACGTCCAGCAAGTCGACTACCGCGCCGCCGATGCCGCCGAACGCTTCGCCCGCTCGCTGCACGAGACCGGCTTCGCCGTGCTCAGCCATCACCCGATCCCGGAGGCGCTGGTGACGGACCTGTACCGGCGCTGGCTGGCCTTTTTCGACGGCGACGCCAAGCACGCCTACGCCTTCTCGCCCGAGACCCAGGACGGCTGGTTCTCCACCGCGGTATCCGAGACCGCCAAGGGCCACACCCAGAAGGACCTCAAGGAGTACTACCACGTCTACCCCTGGGGCCGCATTCCGCCCGAGCTGCACGACGACACCCTGCGCTACTACGCCGTGGCCAGCGCGCTCGCGGCCGAACTGCTGGGCTGGGTGGAGCGCCACACCCCGCCCGACATCGCCGCGCACTACAGCCAGCCGCTGTCGACCATGATCGCCAACAGCCGCGGCACGCTGCTGCGCGTGCTGCGCTACCCACCGCTGAGCGGCGACGAGCCGGCCGGCGCCCTGCGCGCCGCCGCGCACGGCGACATCAACCTGCTGACCATCCTGCCCGCCGCCAGCGAGCCGGGGCTGCAGGTGCAAGGACGCGACGGCCAGTGGCAGGACGTGCCGTGCGACTTCGGCACGCTGGTGATCAACACCGGCGACATGTTGGCCGAAGCCTCGCGCGGCTACTACCCGTCCACGCTGCACCGCGTGGTCAACCCGGTGGGCGAAGCCGCCGCCAGGAGCCGCGTCGCGCTGCCCCTGTTCCTGCACCCGCGCGACGAGGTGGTGCTGTCGGAGCGCTACAGCGCCGGCCGCTATCTGGCCGAGCGGCTGCGCGAGCTGGGGGTGAAGGGCTAGGGCGTCACACTGCCCCAAGGTTGGCCGAAGCCCGCTTCGGCCAACCTTTCTTGTCCGCAACGGCCGCCGTCACACGCCGCTTCGATCCGTCCGTACGGGCGGCGGCGCGCTGGGGTAAAATCGGCGTTTTGACGATTGCTGCCCCGCCATGTCCGATCTGCTCTCCGGCCTCAACCCCGAACAACTCTCCGCCGTCACCTGGCCCGCCAAGAGCGCGCTGGTGCTGGCCGGCGCCGGCAGCGGCAAGACGCGGGTGCTGACCACGCGCATCGCCTGGCTGATCCAGACCGGCCAGGTCAGCCCGGCCGGCATCCTCGCCGTGACCTTCACCAACAAGGCGGCACGCGAGATGCAGACGCGGCTCGGCGCGATGATCCCGGTCAACGTCAAGACCATGTGGATCGGCACCTTCCACGGCCTATGCAACCGCTTCCTGCGCGCGCACTACCGCGACGCCGGGCTGCCCAGCACCTTCCAGATCCTCGACTCGGCCGACCAGCAGGCGGCGATCAAGCGCCTGCTGAAGAGCCTCGACGTCTCGGACGAAAAATTCCCGCCGCGCGCGGTGCAGAACTTCATCAACGGCAACAAGGAATCCGGCGTGCGTGCCGACGCACTGTCGGCGCACGACGCCTACACCAAGAAGCTGATCGAGCTCTACGCCGCCTACGACGCGCAGTGCCAGCGCGAAGGCGTGGTGGATTTCGCCGAGCTGCTGCTGCGCAGCTACGAGGTGCTGTCGCGCAACGCCGCGCTGGCCGAGCACTACAAGAGCCGCTTCCGCTTCATCCTGGTGGACGAATTCCAGGACACCAACCGCCTGCAGTACGCCTGGCTCAAGCTCTTGGCCGGGCGCGACAACGCGCTGTTCGCGGTGGGCGACGACGACCAGAGCATCTACGCCTTCCGCGGCGCCGAGGTCGGCAACATGCGCTCGCTGCTGGTCGACTTCGGCATCGACGGCCCGGTGCGGCTGGAGCAGAACTACCGCTCGGCCGGCAACATCCTGACCGCCGCCAACGCGCTGATCGAAAAGAACGACGGCCGGCTCGGCAAGAACCTGTGGACCGAGGCCGGCGAGGGTGAACCGATCCGCCTCTACGACGCCTATTCCGATGGCGACGAGGCCGAGTTCATCTGCGACGAGGTCAAGGCGCTCCAGCGCGACGGCTGGAACCTCTCCGACATCGCCGTGCTGTACCGTTCCAACGCCCAGAGCCGCGCGCTCGAGCACGCCCTGGTCAACGCCAAGCTGCCGTACCGCGTGTACGGCGGGCTGCGCTTCTTCGAGCGCCAGGAGATCAAGCACGCGCTGGCCTACCTGCGCCTGATCGCCAACCCGGACGACGACAACGCGCTGCTGCGCGTCATCAACATCCCGGCGCGCGGCATCGGCGCGCGCACCGTGGAAGGCCTGCAGGCCGCCAGCCGCGAGCAGGGCATCAGCCTGTGGCAGGCCGCCTGCGCCTCCGGCAGCGGCCGCGCCGCCGCCAGTCTGGGCAAGTTCGTACTCTTGATCGACCAGCTGCGCGCGCGCACCTCCACGCTGAACCTGGCCGAGACCGTCAGCCTGCTGCTCGACGATTCCGGCCTCAAGGCGATGTACGAGGCCGACAAGAAGGAGAGCGAGGAGCGCCTCGCCAACCTCGACGAACTGATCAACGCCGCCGCCGGCTTCTTCCCGCAGGACCCGGAGCAGGCGGTGGTGGAATTCCTCAGCGCCGCCAGCCTGGAAGCCGGCGAGCACCAGGCCGAGGCCGGCCAGGACGCGCTGCAGCTGATGACGGTGCACGCCGCCAAGGGGCTGGAATTCGACGCGGTGTTCGTGTCCGGGCTGGAGGAAGGGCTGTTCCCGCACGAGAACAGCTTCAACGATCCCAAGGGGCTGGAGGAGGAGCGGCGCCTGATGTACGTGGCGGTGACGCGCGCGCGCAAACGGCTCTACCTCAGCTCGGCGCAGAGCCGCATGCTGCACGGCCTGAGCCGCTACCCGATCCGCTCGCGCTTCGTCGACGAGGTGCCGGGCCAGCTGCTGCACGTGCTGTCTGCTACAGTGAAACCGTTACCGGTCTCGCATAACACGCGTGCGCCCTGGCTGGACCAGCCGCCGCCGAGCCGCCCTTCGGCCAACCTCAAGGGCTTCGCCATCGGCCAGTCGGTGACGCACGCCAAGTTCGGGCTGGGGGTGGTGATCGACGCCGAAGGCGGCGGCGACGACGTGCGCCTGCACATCAACTTCGCCGAACACGGCCTGAAATGGCTGGACCTGCGTTACGCCAAGCTCAGCGCGGCCTGACGGCCGCCGTGCACCGTTGCCGGAAGATACCCCGATGAGCGATCTCAAGCCGCAGTCCACCTCGTTTCACAGCATCGCCTCGGCGTACAAGGGCGCGCGTCCGGCCGAGCAGCCCATGGCCGACCCCTACGCCAAGCGGCTGTTCCTGATCATCGACAGCGTGCCGGAAATGCAGCGCGCGCTGGCGATGACGCTGTCGTCGTTCGGCGCCGAGAAGGTCGAGTACGCCAGCAAGGCGGGGGACGCGCTGGCCAAGCTCGCCAAGTACGAGTTCGACGTGGTGCTGTGCGACTACGACCTCGGCAACGGCTACGACGGCCTCTACCTGTTCGAAGAGGTCAAGGAACGCAACCTGATCAAGCAGTCGTGCGTGTTCATGATCGTCACCGGCGAGCGCCGCGCCCAGCGCGTGATCTCGGCCGCCGAACAGGCACCCGACGACTACCTGCTCAAGCCCTTCACCGGCGAGGTGCTGGCGCAGCGGCTGGAGCGCGCCATGCGCCGGCGCGAGGCGTTCCGCATCGTCGACGAGGCGGTGATGCGCCACGAATACCTCGCCGCCATCGACGCCTGCAGCCGCAAGATCGGCGAGCGGAGCGAATTCGCGCTCGACTTCATGAAGCTGAAGGGCTCGCTGTCGCTCAAGATCGGCGACTACGACACCGCCCGCGCCCTCTACATGGACGTGCTGCGCATCAAGACCGTGCCGTGGGCCAAGCTCGGACTGGCCAAGGCGCTGACCGGGCAGAAGGCCTACGACGAAGCGCGCCTGCTGTTCGAAGAGGTGCTGCGCGAGAACGATCGGGTGATGGAAGCCTACGACTGGCTCGCCCGGCTGCACCAGACCAACCACGAACTGGACAAGGCGCAGCAGATGCTGGCCAGCGCCACCCGGCTGTCGCCGGTAGTGATCCGGCGCCAGAAACAGCTGGCCGAAGTGGCGCTGAAGAATCACGACCTCGCCACCGCCGAGGCCGCCAGCCGCGAGACGCTCGAAATCGCCAAGTACACCTGGCACCGCCACCCCACCCACTACGCCATGCTGGCGCGCGTCCAGATGGCGCAGGGCGAAAACGGCGCCGCCGCGCGCACCGTCGCCAGCCTGCGCCGCGACTACCGCTACAACGAAGTGGGCGAATGGATGGCGGACGTCTGCGACAGCCAGTTGCAGCTCAAGAGCGGCAACCGCCAGCGCGCCGCCCAGCTGCTGAGCGAGGCGCAGGAGCGCTTCGCCACGCTCGGCGCCGGACTGCCGCCCGAGGCGCAGATGGAGTTCGCCCGCGCCTGCTACGCCCAGGGACGGCAGGACGCCGGCGACGCCGCGATGCAGGCGCTGGTGCGCAACCACCACGACGACGAGGCGCTGCTGGGACAGATAGGCGACCTGTTCGAGGACGTCGGCCGCCGCGACGCCGGCCACCAGCTCATCGCCAGCAACGTGCAGTCGGTGATTGAACTCAACAACGAGGCGGTGCGCGCCGCCCAGGCCGGCCAGTTCGAGCAGGCCATCGAGCGCTTCGCCAAGGCGCACGAGGACATGCCGGGCAACCTGCAGGTGATGCTCAACCTGGTCAACGCCACGCTGGCCTATGTGCACCGCAACGGCTGGCACGAGAGCCACATGCGCCGCGCCCACGAGCTGCTGAAGAAGGTGCGCGAGCTGGCCCCAGCCAACAACAAGTTCCAGAAGCTGCTGCAGGCCTGGCGCATCCTGGTGGAGAAGCTCGGCAAGCCGCAGTGGGTGCTGTGACCCCGGTGCGCGCCGCCCGCTAGCGGCGCGACGCGGTGGCGACGGAAACCCGGCCACCGCCCCACAAGGGACGAATCATGTCCGCTACCGCCCTGCCGGCCGCCCAGGCCGAATGGCTGCGCGCCGAAGGCGTGTGCGAGGTCGAACTGGTGTTCGCCGACCTCACCGGCTTCCCGCGCGGCAAGACCCTCCCCGCCCTTGCCTTCGCCCACGGCCAGGAAGTCCGCATTCCCCGCGCCGTGGCGGTGCAGGCCTGCACCGGCGCCTATCCCGACTACCGCTTCTACGGCGAGCAGGACCCGGACGTCGCGCTGCGCCCGGATCTGACCACGCTGTGTCGCGCCCCCTGGAGCGACACAGCGCGCGCCGTGGTGATCTGCGACAACGTCGACCACGGCGGCAGCTTGTCGCCGCTGGCGCCGCGCAGCGCGCTGCAGCGCGTGCTGGCCGACTACACCGCGCGCGGCCTCAGCCCGGTGGTGGCGCCGGAACTGGAGTTCTACCTGTTCGCCGCACACGACGGCGACGCCGCCCCGTTCCAGTCGCCGGCGCTGCGCGGCGGACGGCACGAGGCCGGCGGCGACGCCTTCAGCCTGTCGGCGCGCAACGACCTCGCGCCGTTCTTCGACGAGGTCTACCGCGGCTGCGAGCGGCTCGGCATCGCCAGCGATACCTTCCTGCACGAGATGGGACCGAGCCAGTTCGAGATCAACCTGCGCCACGGCGACGCGCTGCGCCTGGCCGACCAGATGTTCTTGTTCAAGTACCTGCTGAAGGAAACCGCGCACCGCCACGGCCTGTCGGCGGTGTGCATGGCCAAGCCGCTGGCAGGCGAGCCGGGCAGCTCGATGCATCTGCACCAGAGCCTGGTCGACAAGCACGGCCATAACCTGTTCGGTCGCGCCGACGGCGGCAACAGCGCGCTGTTGCTGCACTTCATCGCCGGCCTGCAGCGTTACCTGCCGGTGCTGCTGCCGCTGTTCTGCCCCAACCCCAACTCCTACCGCCGTTTCGTCAAGGGCCTGGCGGCCCCGGTCAACCTGGCCTGGGGCGAGGACAACCGCTCGGTCGGACTGCGCGTGCCGCGCTGCGGCGCGGAGGCGCGCCGGGTCGAGAACCGCCTGCCCGGCGCCGACGCCAACCCCTACCTGGCGCTGGCGACGAGCCTGGGCGCCGGGCTGGCGGGCATCGCCGAGCACCTGGCGCCGGATCCGCCGGTGAGCGGCAACGTGTTCCGGCAGGGCGACACCAGCCTGCCCGCCACGCTGGACGCCGCGCTCGCCGCCATGCGCGCCTCGCCCTGCGCGGAGCGGCTGTTCGGCAGCGACTTCGTGCAGGCCTACCTGGCGGTGAAGGAGCTGGAACTGCTCGACTTCCAGCACCAGATAACGCCGTGGGAGCGGCGCCACCTCGGGCTCTTGGCCTGAAGCGGCGCCCCCAGCAAAACAGCCCCGGCATGCCGGGGCTGTTTGGTTTTCGCGTAACGGGCTCAGCTGCGCGACAGGCGCAGCCTTTCGGCCAGGCGCTCCATCGCCTCGTCGCGGCTGAGCGGCGGCGTGGCGCGCTGCTGCTCGGCCAACACCCAGGTTTCCAGGCGGCTGCGGTCGCCGTGCGCGGCACGCAGCAGGATGCCGTAGTCGCGCCCGGTCATCTGCGACGGCACGTCGATGGCGCGGGTCTGGGTGTGGCGCGCGTAGGACGGCTCATCGGCCGGCACGCGCCGCGCCGGCGGACGACGGGAACGGACCACCCAGGCGACCAGGGCCAGCATCACGACCGCCATAATCGACAGAAATTCGGCCATCAGTCGGCGTCTCCTTTCGAACAATCGTTTGCCATTATGCCATAAGCTTAAACCGGGCGCGAATCAGCGCCGCCACGGGGCTCAGCGCACGGGGTGGAGCGGCCGGCGCGCGAAGATGAAGAACTCGCGGTTGCCGTCGCCGCCCTTGATCGGGCTGTCGAACCACTTCAGCACTTCGAAGCCGAGCTGCTCGACCAGCGTGGTGATGGTCTGGCGCACCCCATCGTACAACCCTTCGTCCTTGACGATGCCGCCGCGGCCGATGCCGGAGCGCCCTACTTCGAACTGCGGCTTGACCAGCGACAGCAGGTAGCCGCCGGGGCCGATCAGGGGCAGCGCCGAGGGCAGCACCAGGGTCAGCGAGATGAACGACACGTCGCACACCATCAGCTCGAACGGCACCCCCTGGTTGGCCGCCAACAGCGCGGCGTGGTCCAGTGCGCGGGCGTTGACGCCCTCGAAGAAGGTGACGCGCGGGTCTTCGGCCAACCTGGCGGCGAGCTGGCCGTGCCCCACGTCCACCCCCACCACGCGGCTCGCCCCGGACTGCAACAGGCAGTCGGTGAAGCCGCCGGTGGACTGGCCGACGTCGAGCGCGCTCATGCCGCTCACGTCGAGCCCGGCCGCCGCCAGCGCGCCCTGCATCTTGAGCCCGCCGCGCGAGACGAAACGGTCGGCCTCGTCCGGCGTCACCAGTAGGCGCGCCGTGGGCGCGAGCTTCAGGCTTGGCTTGGCAACGACGACGCAGCGTCCGTCGTCGTCGACGCTCACCCGCCCGGCCGCGATCAGGTTCTGGGCAGCGGTGCGCGAGGCAGCAAGGCCCTGTTCCACCAGGAGAAGGTCGGCTCGAATCATGATGTGCTTATGGACGCTGAAAAAAAGAGCACAGGGTGGCGTCGCTGCCGCCGGCTGTCAAGCCGCCGGATTCCGACCGATGTTGCTCCCCGCGACGTTGCGCTTCCTTGCGCCCGCTCAAACAAATCGCCTTCCGTTCGCCCGCGCCGAGGGTTGGCTGAGAGACAGCTTGGTGCGATCATCCTTGGCATAAACGACAACAAAGGAGCACCGCCATGGACACTCACCAACTCGAGCCGGCAGAAGTGCGCGTGCTGGGCGCGCTGATCGAAAAGCAGGCGCTCACCCCGGACGCCTACCCGATGACGCTCAACGGACTGTTGACCGCCTGCAACCAGCTGACCAGCCGCGAACCGGTGATGCAGTTGTCCGAGGCCGAATTGAGCCAGGCGCTGGCCAGCCTGATGGAGCAGAAGCTGGTCGGGGAGCGGCTGCCGGCCGGCAGCCGCGTCGCCAAGTACGAGCACCGCCTGCCCTACGCCTGGAACATCGACGGCGCCCGCGTGGCGGCGCTGTGCGTGCTGCTGCTGCGCGGCCCGCAGACCGCGGCCGAGATCCGCAGCAAGGCCGGCCGCATCTACGCCTTCTCCGGCGTCGACGAAGTCGACACCGCGCTGGCGACGCTGGCCGACAAGTACCCGCCGCTGGTGGTCAAGCTGGAACGCCAGCCAGGCGAGCGCGAGGCGCGCTGGGCGCACCTGTTGAGCGGCGAGCCGGAACTCGTCCCGGCCGGGACCGCAGCGCCGATCGAGGTCGGCCTGACCGGCCGTGTCGCGGCACTGGAAGCCGAAGTGGCGGCGCTGAAAACGCGGCTGTCCGAACTGCTGGATTTGCTCGGCGGTTGAACCCGGGGGAGCGAGCGTGGTCTACTCCCTTCCCCGCAGCAACTTCCCTTTCGGAGAGCACATGAAAAAGACCACCCTCCTCCTTGGCCTCGTGGCCATCAGCGGGCTGGCACAGGCCGGCAACCTGTCGCTCGGCGCCGGCGACGACTTCGTGACGCTGTCGCGCACCCCGAACGGCCTCGGCCTCGGCTTCACCGCCGACTACCTGAACAACAAGCACGGCGACGACAGCGCCAGCGTCGGCCTGGAGTTCGCCGTTCCGGCCGGCCCGCTGACCGTCGCCGCCGGCGCCAAGGCGATCTACGTCGATGCCGACGGCTACGGCTCCGCCGCGGCACTCGGCGGCCGCGCCGCGCTCGACCTGGGTTCCAACTTCAGCCTGTTCGGCCAGGGCTATTTCGCCCCGTCCGGCGCCTCCAGCGGCAGCATCCGCGAGGTCAACGACGTCAACGCCGGCCTGCGCTGGAACCCGGTGCCGCTGTTCACCGTGGAAACCGGCTACCGCTACTTCGACGTCAAGCGCGAAGACGCGCAGCGCAACCGCAAGCTGGCGGATGGTCCTTACGTCGGCGTCGGCCTGCAGTTCTGAGCGCAGACCACCCCGTCAGCATGAAAAACGCCCCGGCTTGCCGGGGCGTTTTGCTTGGTGGTCCTTATCCCTTTCGAGCTCCCAGAACCGGCCTATGATCGGCCACGAGACGCTACAGCAAGAGCACGGACGAGCTCTCGGAGTTTGTGAAAGAAATCATCCCACAGGGATGCTCTGCGGTCATCGCCCAGCTCCTGGACGATTCGACCGCCACGAGCTGGCATGACGCCGCCGTACAAAGGGCACGGCGAGCATCGCAGGGTCGGGATCAGGGCGCGCAGCAGGTTTATCCTCAATCCATTAGCTGGCGGTACAGGTACACCAGCACGCGCGCCAGTTCGGCCGCGGTCTGCTGCTGACCGGTGTTGCCGCTGTGGCCGCCGGCGTCGGTCTCGATGAACAGCGCGTCGTGGCCGTGTTCGGCCAACCTGGCCACCATCTTGCGCGCGTGCGCCGGGTGCACACGGTCGTCCTTGGCGCTGGTGGTGAATAGCGCCAGCGGGTAGCGCGCCTCGGGGCTCACCTGGTGGTAGGGCGAGTAGGCGGCGAGCTGCGCGCGCGTTTCCGGATCTTCCGGGTCGCCGTATTCGTCGATCCAGCTGGCGCCGGCCAACAACTCGGTGTAGCGCAGCATGTCGAGCAGCGGCACTTCGCACACCACGGCGTGGAACAGCTCGGGACGGCGCACCATGCAGGCGCCGACCAGGAGGCCGCCGTTGCTGCCGCCCTCGATGCCGAGCCGGCGCGGGCAGGTGACGCCGCGCGCGATCAGGTCTTCCGCCACCGCGGCGAAGTCGTCGAAGCTGACCGCGCGCTTCACGCCCTGCGCCGCCTGGTGCCAGGCCGGGCCGAACTCGCCGCCGCCGCGGATGTTGGCCACCGCGAACACGCCGCCCTTCTCCAGCCACTGCGGGCCGAAGTTGTCCATGTAGTACGGCATCATCGGCACTTCGAAGCCGCCGTAGCCGTACAGCAGCGTCGGCGCTTGGCCGTCGAACGGCAGGTTGCGCAGGCGCACCACGAAGTAGGGAATGGCGGTGCCGTCGGGCGCGGCGGCGTGCCACTGCTCGGCGACGAAGGCGCTGGCGTCGAACGCTGCCGGCTGCTGGCGCAGCACCTCGGGTGCCGTATCGCCGCCGAGGTCGATGCGGTACAGCCCGGCCGGGGTGAGGAAGTCGCTGTAGCTGTAGTAGAGCACGTCGCTCTGCCACGGCTGGTCGGCGAACTCGATCACGCCGTCCTGCGGCAGCGGGTTGGCGCATTGCTGCCACTCGCCGCCGGCGCGGCGCAGCGTGACGAGCCGGCTCTTGACGTTGTCGAGGACGATCACCGCGAGCAGGTTGAGCGTGGCCTCGACCATTTCCACCGACTGGCGCTCGCCCGGCTCGAACAGGGCGGCGATGCGCCCCACTTGCCCGGTCGCCGCGTCGCAGGCCACCGCCAGCAGGCTGCCGGCGGCGTACTGCTGCCCGTGCACGTTCCAGTCGTCGGCCAGCTTGACGATCAGGTCGCCGTGGCTATAGGCCTCGATCTCGCTTTTCGGCGGCAAGGGCAAGGCGGTCAGCGTGCGGTCGGCGGCGACATGGTAGTAGGTCTTGCTGTAGAACGAGTCGGAGGCCTCGACGATGTCGAACGGCGTCGCATCCGCGTCGAGGAAGCGCCAGGCGGCCGCCATCATGGCGTCTTCGGGCAGCTTGAGCAGCGGCACGGCGGCGTCCCAGCCCTGGCCGCGCTCGAGCAGCCACACCTCGCGCGGGTAGCCGGCGCGGCTCAGCTGCTCGTCTTCCCAGGCCGGGCAGACGAACACGCTGTCGAGGTCGCGCCAGGCGATGTGGTTCTTGCCGTAGGGGAAGGCGAAGCCGCCGGCGACGAAGGCCTGCGCCTCGAGGTCGTACTCGCGCGTCACGGTGGCGTCGGAGCCGCCCGGGGTCAGGCTCAGCAGCACGCGCGTCGGTTGCAGCGTGTAGTGCGACACGCCGTCGAGATACCAGTCGACCTCCTCCGCCGCAGCCAGCGCGTCGAGGTCGAGCACGGTGTGCCAGTCCTGTGCGTTGGCACGGTAGGCGGCCAGCGTGGTGCGGCGGTAGACGCCGCGCGGGTGGGCTTCGTCCTGGTGGAAGTTGTAGAGCCAGCCGGCGTGCTCGGCGAAGAACGGAATCTGGCGCGTGTCGCGCAGGGTGGCGAGGATGTCGGCGGCGAGCGGGACAAAGCGCGGGTCGGCGTCGAGCTGCGCGCGGGTGCGTTCGTTCTGCGCCTCCACCCAGCGGGTGACGTCGGGGCTGTCGAGGCTTTCCAGCCAGCGGTGGGGATCGTGGTCGGGCATGTCGGGTTGGCCGAAGGTTGCAATGGGGCCGAGGGTAGCACCCCGCGCCCTTGCCGCCAAATGCCGCTACCGGGCCAGATGCCCCTTGATCCAGGCGCCGGCCCGGGACACCACTTGGTCCTCGATGCCGTTGTAACCGTGCCAGGCCCAGGGCTGGCACGGGTCGCCACGGTTATTGCCGCCGTCCACCACGATCAGTTCCTTGGCCTGGGCCGCCGTCAGCTTGTCCACCACCGGCTGCAGGTTGTCCAGCCGGCTTTCCTGGCACTCGTCGCGCTGGTGCTGGACCAGCAAGACCGGCTGGGTCACCCGCTGCAAATTGAAATCCGCCAGATTGCCGCGGCCATGGTCGATGCTGGAGGTCAGTACCAGGCCGTCCACCTTGTCCCGTTGCTTGATCGCGACCGAGGCGGCCGAGGTGGTGCCGCGACTGGTGCCGACCAGCCAGACCGGCACGTCGGCCTGCCGACGCAGGAAGTCGATCACGGCCGCCATATCCTGGGCGTGCGCCGGCGTGCCGCGGAAATCCCCCGCCAGGCCCTCCGCGGCATGATCGGACGGGGCATCCACCACCGCCACCGTGAAGCCCTGCGCCGCCCAGCGGGCACGGGTGCGCACCAGGAAGTTGCCGGCGCCGCTGCCGAGCCGGCCATCGTCGGACAGCTTGAGATTGCCATCGCCCCCGGTGAACAGAATCAGGCTGGCCAGCGGCGGTCCTTCCGGCTTGAGCAGCAGGAAACGCTGGGCGACCCCGTCACGGGGCGAAACGCTTTCCAAGGTCTCGGCCGCAGCGGCCAGCGAGACGCTCGCCATCAGAACAAGACCGACAAGAACAGGGCGCATGGCACACTCCGGAATAAGGTTCGGGCAGGCGGCAAAGCGGCCTTGCCGAGGATGTATAGCGGCGCTGGCTCCTCGCCAGCGCCTCCCGGCCGGCGAGGAGCGGCGGAACACTCAGCCCACCAGGGCCTGCTGCAGCGCCGCCAGCACGCGCTCGACCTCGGCGCGGCCGACCTGCCAGTGCGTCACGATGCGCATCATGCCGGCCTCGGGCGGGTTGGCCTTGATGCCGGCCTCGGTGAGCGTCGCCATCAGGCGCGCCACGTCGACCGAGTCGGCCAGGCGGAACCACACCATGTTGATCTCGACGCTGGCGAGGTCGACCGTCACCCCCGGCAGCGTTGCCAGCCGCTCGGCCAGGTAGCGCGCGTTGGCGTGGTCTTCGGCCAACCTCTGGCTCATCTCGGTGAGCGCGATCAGCCCCGGCGCCGCCAGCACGCCGGCCTGGCGCCAGCCGCCGCCCATCAGCTTGCGGTTCTTCCGTGCACGGGCGATGAACCCGGCGGGACCGGCCAGGATCGAGCCCACGGGTGCCGCCAACCCCTTGGACAGGCACACCATCACGGTGTCGGCGTGGCGCGTGATGTCGCGCACGTCGCATTGGAGATAGGTCGCCGCGTTGAACGCGCGCGCGCCGTCCAGGTGCACCGGCACGCCGTGCGCAGCGGCCACTTCGGCCACCGCCTGCATCGCCGCGAGCGGAATCACCCGGCCGTTGCTGTGGGCGTTCTCCAGGCAGATCAGCCCGGTGTGCGGATGGTGGATGTCGTCGCCGACACGGATGCGCTTCGCCACCTCGGCGGCGCTGAGCACCCCATCCGGGCTGGCGATGGTGCGCAACTGCACCCCGGCGATCACCGCCGCCCCGCCGGTCTCGTGCCAGACGATGTGGCAGTCGTCGCCCAGGATCACCTCGTCGCCGCGCCGACAGTGCGTCAACAGCGCCAGCTGGTTGCCGAAGTTGCCGCTGGGCACGAACAGCGCCGCCTCCTTGCCGAGACGTTCGGCCGCCGCGCGTTCCAGTTCCTGCACCGTCGGGTCGTCGCCGTAGACGTCGTCGCCCACCACGGCGTCGAACATCGCCTGGCGCATCGCCGGTGTCGGCTGGGTCACGGTGTCGCTGCGTACATCAATCCACTGCATGGTATCCCCTCTGAGCCGATGCCATGAGACGGCCGCCCCTCGCATCGTGAGGGCGCACAGGATGGGTGAAGGCACCCTTGCTCCATCGGTGCCGGCACCCATCGCCATCGAGCGACGGGTTGCGCGTTGCGCCCCCATCCTAACAGCGTCGACGGCGCACCTCCTGCAGGGGCTCGCTCGCTACTGGAATCGGCTCGTGAAATGACCGACGGCGACTCGTGGCCGCCGTCGAAACGAATTCTCAGTCAGGCTCTTGCCTGATTGTGCCAGCATCGCATGCCGGCTGTCAGAACCGGAAGGTTCTCGCTGCGAGTGCTTGTCGGGTCCTTCTAATGGATACGGTAGGATTGCTTGATGTCGGCCGCCAGGCGGTGCGCCTTGTCCAGCGCGGTGCTGTCCAGCGAAATGTCGGCGCCGCAGTCGCAACGCAAGGCGGCGGCCTGGTCCGGAGCCAGGGTATCGAGATGCTGGCGCGTTTCATGGCCACACTGGGTGCAGGCGATGACCACGGTGGGGTTGTAGTGTTTGTCGAGGTCGATGTCGAAACTCGGCTGCTGCTTCATGGGTCTGTCTCCACGTTGGGAACGGAGGGACGAGCCGCCAGCGGAACGTCGGTGCCGTTCTTGACAGGCTCACCTAGAAGGATAGCAGCCGAGCCGGCGAGCGCCAGCCGCAATCCCTACTGCCCGGCCGCGCGCCGCTGCGTCACCGTCTCGCCGCCGATGCCCCAGTTGTCGGTGTCGACCTCGTCGATCACCACCACGGTGGTGGCCGGGTTCTTGCCCAGCACGTCGACCAGCAGCTGGGTGGCGCCGCGGATCAGTTCGGCCTTCTGCTCGGCCGTGGCTCCCTCGCGGGTAATCTTGATGTTGACGTAAGGCATGCAAAGCTCCTTGTGGATAAAAACGACGGGGGACGGACCGCCAGCCAGGCGCCGGCGCTGCTCAGCACCAGTCCGGCCAGCAGCCAGCCCGACAACGGTTCCGCCAGCAGCCACAGCGCCAGCACGCCGGACAAGGCCGGCACCAGCGCCATCATCGCCCCCATGCGCGCCGCGCCGATGTGCTCGACAGCGTACAGGTAGAGCAGCATGGTTACCACCACCGCCAGCGCGCCCTGGTAGAACGCCTGCAGCAGGATGGCGCCGAACGGGGCAGCGGCCAAGCCGGACGGCAGCACCAGCCAATAGACCGGCATGAAGCACAGCGCCGCCCACAGCGCGCTGCCGATGGTGGCGTCGATCGGGTGGATGGCGTAGCGCCGCACCGTCACGCTGTACCAGGCCCAGCACAGCGCCGAACCGACCAGCAGCAGATCGCCCCAGCCGCTCGCCGCGCCGGCGAAATTCTCCACTGCCACGCAGCCGACACCAGCGGCAATCAGGCCGAGCCCGACCAGCTTGGCCCGCTCCGGCAGCTCGCCCTGCAGCCGCCACAACCACAGCGGCACCAGGAACGGCAGCAGGCCCGGCAACAGTACCGCCGCGTGCAGCGCCGACGACAGCCGGAAGCCCCAGTACGCCAGCAGCGCGTAGCCCAGCGCGCCGATCAGCCCGAGACGCAGCAGCCGCCCGTCCAGCAGCCGGGTGCGGCGCCACGCCCACAGCGGCAGCAGCAGCACGGCGCCGACGCCGAACCGCAGCGCCACCATGTCGTACGGCGTCAGCGCGCTCCGGCCGCCCAGCCGCGACACCACGATGAAGCCGCTCCAGATCAGCACGGCCAACATGGCAAACAGCATTCCGCGACGCATCTCCCCCTCCTGCACCCTGTTCATGCACGACAAGGTAGCGCGACGGCGGCCATGCGGTAAAATGAATAATTACTTCTTAACCGTTCTCGTATCGAGATGGATCTTTCCGACCTCACCGTATTCTGCACCGTGGTGGAAGCCGGCGGCGTCACCCGCGCCGCCGAGCGGCTGCACCGCGTGCAGTCCAACATCACCACCCGCATCCGCAAGCTGGAACAGGACCTGGGTGTCGACCTGTTCGAGCGCGAGGGGCGCCAGCTGGTGCTCACCGCCGATGGCGAACGCCTGCTGGGCTACGCCCGCCAGCTGCTCGGGCTGGCCGCTGCCGCGCGCGACGACCTGGCCGGGCAGCGTCTGGCCGGCCGCTTCCGCCTGGGCTCGATGGAAAACACCGCCGCCACCCGGCTGCCGCTGCCGCTCAGCCGCTTCCACCGCGACTACCCCGAGGTCGAGCTGGAACTCTCCACCGGCCCCTCGCTGCCGATGTGCCAGCGCGTGCTGCGCGGCGAGGTGGACGCGGCGCTGGTGGCCGAACCGGCGGGCGGCGAGCTCGATCCCCGGCTCGACAGCCGCCTCATCGGCGTGGAGGAGCTGGTGCTGGTGACGGCGCTCGACCACCCGCCGGTGCGCGACGCCCGCGACGTCGCCCACGACACCCTGCTGGCATTCCAGCCCGGCTGCGGCTACCGCCAGCGCCTGGAAGACTGGTTCGCCGGCGCCGGCCGCCTGCCGCAGCGCCAGGTCGAGCTCTCTTCCTACCACGCCATGCTCGGCTGCGCCGCCGCCGGCATGGGCGTGGCGCTGGTGCCGGAAAAACTGCTCGACCAGTACGCCGGCCAGGCCGCGCTGGCACGCCACCGCCTCCCCCCCGCGACAGCGCGCGCCCCCACCCTGTTGGTGTGGAAACGCAGCCAGCCGCGGGCGGTGATCATGCGTTTCGCCGACTACCTGATGGATAACGAGACCGTAACATCCTGAACGGTCGACCGCGCCACGCCGTACCCTGGCCGTGGCTGGTCCATCGGCCCCACATGCAGTATCCTTCGCCGCTTTGACGCCTGCCCCGGAGATGTTGATGAACCCGCCCGATGCCGATCTCGACCGCCGCTTTGGCGGCATCGCCCGCCTCTACGGCGCGGCGGCGCTGGAACGCTTCCGCCACGCCCACGTCTGCGTGATCGGCGTCGGCGGCGTCGGCTCGTGGGCCGTCGAGGCGCTGGCCAGAAGCGCCGTCGGCAAGCTGACCCTGATCGATCTCGACAACGTCGCCGAATCCAACACCAACCGCCAGCTCCCTGCGCTCGACCCGCACTACGGCCGCGCCAAGGTCAGCGTGCTGGCGGAACGGGTGCGCGCCATCAACCCGGCCTGTGAGGTCATCGAGATCGAGGAGTTCGTCGAGGAAGGCAATCTGGAAGACATGCTGGGACGGGGCTACGACTTCGTCATCGACGCCATCGACAACCTGCGCGTGAAGACCGCCATGGCGGCCTGGTGCGTGAAACGGCGCCAGCCCTTCATCGTCTCCGGCGGCGCCGGCGGCCAGATGGACCCGACGCAGATCCGCGTCGCCGACCTGGGCGAGGTCACCTACGACCCGCTGCTCGCCAAGCTGCGCTACAACCTGCGCCGCCACCACGGCTTCGCGCGCGAGCCGGGCAAGAAGCTGCACGTGCCCTGCGTGTTCTCCACCGAACAGCTGGTCTACCCCGACGCGCCCAGTTGCGACCTCGGCGAGCGCGGCCCGCAGGGGCTGTCCTGCGCCGGCTTCGGCGCCAGCATGGCGGTCACTGCCAGCTTCGGCCTCGCCGCCGCCGCCCACGCGCTGAAGGCGCTGGCCAAGCCGGCGCGCAAAGCCTGAGCCGCTTCGGCCAACCATGAAAAACGCCCTGCAAAGCAGGGCGTTTTTGCTGGTGACAGAATCCGACTTACTGGCCCTGCAGCTGCTTGTCGAGTTTCGCCGCGCGGTCGCCCGGCGCCGGATGGCTGGACAGCAGGCTGCTGTCGTTGCCGTACAGCTCGGCCAGCTTGCGCAGCGCGGCCGGGCCGCCTTGCACATTGTAGTTGTGGCGCTTGAGGAAGCCGATGGCGTAGCTGTCGGCATCGCTTTCCTGCGACTGCGAGAACTGGGCATTGGCCACGGCCTCGGCAAACGCGCCCAGCTCGGAGGAGGACAGTTCGGCCGCCACCGCGTTGCCGCTGCCGGCCGCCGCCTTGCGTGCCGCCGAGGAGGCGTAGGCCAGCTGCATCGCCTTCTTGGTGTGGCCGAGCTTGACGTGACCGATCTCATGACCGATGACGAAGCGCACTTCGTCGTCGCTCATCTTGTCCATCAACCCGCTGTAGACGCGGACGGTGCCGTCGGCCATGGCGAAGGCGTTGACGTCCTTGGTCAGATAGACCTTGAAGTTGAGCTTGGTGCCGTCCTCGCTGTCCAGCCCCTTGACCATCTTGGCCAGGCGCTTGGCGTAGGGGCTGGAGGCCGACGCCACCTGGCTCTTCTTGTCCAGCGCCACGCTGGATTCGCTGGCCAGCATCTTCACGTCGGCGTCGCTGAGGGTGGCCGATTTCATCAAATCGGTGCCGGCGCTGATCATGGAACCGAGGTCGAAGGCCTGTGCCTGGGCCGACAGGACGGTGGCGGCAAGCACCGCCAGAGCGAGTTTTTTCATTCCTAAAAAACCATTTGTCATTTAAAAGCAGGCGAATACTACGCTGGCGGCCATCCCAGGTAAAGACTTTGTCATAAATTGCGCGCGATCACGGCCAGCACGGCCGTAGGCAACATCTAGCGGTAGGAGGGGGGGAGGTGGGCCGCACGCCGGACAGGCTGATGTCGCCCAGCCGCGCGGTGCGGCTCAATCGAAACCGTAGGCGGCGCGGTAGCGCGCCACGATGCGCGCCACCTCGCCACTGCGCTGCAGCGCCTTCAGTGCACGATCGAAGGCGTCGCGCTGCTCCTCGCGCAGGAAGCCGACCGAGCGCGGCGACGGCGGAAAGAGATCGAACTCGGCCAGCTCCGCCGAGGTGTCGAGACGCGTCCCCAGCGCGCGATTATTCTGATGAAACACCAGGCTGTCGCCCACCACCACCTCGACCCGGTGCAGGTAGAGCAGGCGGTTCTGGATTTGCTGATCGGCAAGCTCGACGTAGCGCGGATGGCGGGCCATCACCGCGGTGAACTCCGGCCCCAGCAGCAGCCGGGCGTTCTGAAACCCCGCCACGCTGTAGCGCGCCAGGTCGGCGAGGTGCTCCAGCCGGATGCCGGATGACTTGAGCACGATGGCGCGGTTACGGTAATACAACACCGGCGCCGAGCGAAAGGCCTCGACCGGGGTATCCGGCGCCAGCGTCAGCATGGCGTCGACGCGGCCGCTTTGCAGCAGCATCAGCCCGCGCGCCTGCGGGTAGGCCTCGAATACCGGCTGGAAACCGGCCTGTTGCAAGGCCGCGCGCACGATCTCCACTTCCATCCCGCTCTGCCCGCCCTCTTCCACATACGGCGGCTTGGCCAAACCGACCGCGACGTGCAGCTCGGCCGCGGTCGCGGCCGGCCCGGCAAACAGCCCGCACAGCAGTACCCAAACGTACCAACTCGCTTTCATGCCCGACGTTTCCCCGCCACCCCCTGGACACCGTTATCATGCCAGTGTTTGGGAACGCTTCACATTTCAAGCTGCAATACGTGGCGTCCGGCATACAAAAGCCGGGGCGCCCCCTCCGGCATGCCTCAGCGCCGTAGCCCGTGCCGCTCCAGCAACAGGTAGCCGCAGGGAATGATCAACAGCGTCAGGACCGTGGAGAAGATCAGCCCGCCGATCACCGCCACCGCCAACGGACCGTTGGTTTCCGCCCCCGCGGAGAGGCCGAGCGCGGCGGGCAGCATCGCCAGGATCACGGTGAGCGTGGTCATCAACACAGGGCGCAGCCGGATCGGGCAGCTCACGCGCAGGGCCTCGTCCACGGTCAGCCCCTGCACGTGGTACTGGTTGGTGATATCCACCAGCAGGATGCCGTTCTTGGCCACCAGCCCGATCAGCAGCACCAGCCCGATCACCGAGTAGACGTTGAGGGTCTGCCCCGTCAGCCACAGCGCCAAGAGGCCGCCCACCAGCGCCAGCGGTTCGGCCAACATGATCAGGGCCGGCTGGCGGAAGCTGTTGAACTGGGCGGCGAGGATCAGGTAGAGCATCAGCGACGCCAGTACGAACACCGACACCAGCTCGCCGCCGGTGCGGTCAAGCTCGCGCGCCTCGTCGAGGAACTCGATGCGGTAGCCCGGCGGCAGGAACGTTGCCGCCTCGCGGCGCACCAGTTGCATGGCGTCGGCCAGCGGCAGATCGGGCGAGCTGGCCAGCCCCACCGAGTACATCTGTCCCATGCGGCTGATCTGGGTCGGGCCGAGACGGTGCTGCACCTGCGCCACGCTGGAGAGCGGCACCAGCGTGCCGCTGGCGTTGCGCAGATACACCGCCTCCAGATCCTGCGGCCGGCTCAAGGCGTAGTCCGCGGCCTGCAGCCGCACCTCGTAGCGCTCGCCGTCCCCGTCGGAGAAATTGCCGATCTTGGCGCTGCTGGTGAGCAGGTTGAGCGCATCCAGCAGGTCGGCCGTGGACAGTCCGGCGCGCGCCGCCGCTTCGTGCCGTATCGCCAGCGTCAGCTTCGGCAGGCGGTTTTCGGCGCGGCGGTCGAAGCTGCCGAGCGCCGGGTAGCGGGCCAGGTGATTGGCGAAGTCGTCCGCCAGCCGCCCGACCTCGTCCAGGTTCGGTCCCACCACGTTGAACTTGAACTGGCCGCCGCTGCTCTCCCCGGCACGCGGGTAGGGATAGGCGGTGACCTTGACCCCCGGCACGCTGCGCGCCTTCTTGCGCGCATCCTTCATCACCGCGTCCTGGCTGTGCCGCCGTTCGGCGCGCGGCTTGAGCCTGACCACCAGGCGCGTATCGTAGGCGTTGCGCCCGCTGAAGCCGCCGACCACCGCCAGCACCGCGTCCACTTCGGGAATCTGGGCCAGTTTTTTCTCGATCAGACGGGTTCGGTCGTCGTTGTACGCCAGGCTCGCGCCGACCGGGACCTTCACCGACATCTGGAAGCGCCCTTCGTCCTCCTTGGGATAGAACTCGACCTTGAGCTGGCTCAGCGAGGTCAGCCCGGCCACCACCAGCAGCATGGCCGCGACGAGCACGCTCCAGGGGTGATGCAGCGCCCACGACAGCATCACCTTGTAGATCCGCTCCAGGCCCTCGAACACCTGCTCGAAACCGCGGAACACCCGGCCGTGACGCGGCTGGGCCTTGAGAAAGCGCGAACACAGCATCGGCGTCAGCGTCACCGCCACCAGCAGCGACACCAGCACCCCGCACGACACCACCACGGCGAAGGTGTTGAACAGGCGGCCGACGGTGCTCGACAGGAACACCACCGGCAGAAAGATCGCCACCAGCGCCAGGGTGGCGGCCACCACCGCGAACACCACCTCGCGCGCGCCATGGATCGCCGCCGGCACCGGGTCCTCGCCGTTTTCCTCGCGGCGGTGGATCGCCTCCAGCACCACGATGGCGTCGTCCACCACCACCCCGATCAGGAGCAGCAGCGCCAGCAGCGAAATGGCGTTGAAGGTATAGCCGAGGAAATACATCACCGCGACGGCGCCCAGCAGCGACACCGGGATCGCCAGCGCCACGATCAGCGTGGCGCGCCAGTTGCGCAGGAACACCCACACCACCAGCGCCGCCAGCAGCGTGCCTTCCAGCAGGTGCTCCTGCAGCGCGCGCACCATCTCGCGGATGAAATCGGCCGAGTTGCCGGCAATGTCGAGCCGCAGCCCGGGCGGCAGCGTCGGCCGGATCTGGGTGTCGAGCCGCTTCAGCACCGCATCGACGATGGCCACGGTATTGGTGTTGGGGATACGCACGATGCCGATGGTAACGCAGGGCTGATGGTTGAAACGGCTCAGGGCGCGCACGTCGGCCTCGCCGTCGATCACCCGCGCCACGTCGCCCAGCTTGACCGGCGCCTGGCCGTACCAACCGATCACCAGCCCCTTGAGCGCCGACACGCTGTGAAATTCCTGGTCGAGGTCGACCAGGTATTCGCGCGGGCCGTCGGTGAGGTAGCCGCCGGCTTCCTGGCGGTGCTCGCGCGCGAAGGCGGTCTGCACTTCCTTGGCGGTCAGCTTATAGGCGGCCAGTTGCACCGGGTCGAGCTCGACCCGGATCACCCGCTCGCCCCGCCCGCGGATGCCGACCTCGCCGACGCCGTCGATGGTTTCCAGCTGCTTCTTCAGCACATTGTTGGCGAACAGGTAGAGCTCGCGCTCGGTGCGGTCGCCGGTCAGCGCCAGGAACAGGATCGGCGAGGCGTTGTCGTCGGTCTTGCTGATCACCGGCGATTCCGCCTGCTCGGGCAGGTTGCGCCGCACCTGCTCGATCTTGCTCTGCACCTCGGCGAAGGCGACGTTGATGTCCTTGTCGAGATCAAACAGGATGGTCACCGAGGAACGCCCGGTGTAGGAGGTGGAATCCAGGATGTCGACACCCGGTATGCCGTTGACCGCGGCCTCGATGACCTGGGTCACGCTCTGATCGATCACCTCGGGCGAGGCGCCGGGCAGGCGGGTGCTCACGGTCAGCACCGGCTGCTCGATCGCCGGGTAGCGGTCCACCCCGATGCGCTGGTAGGCCACCACGCCGAACAGCACCACCACCGCCGACAGCACGAAGGCCAGCACATGGCGCCGCACGAACAGTTCGATCAGGCGCACCTGGCTTACCCTCCGCCCGAGGCTGGCGCCTGAGCGTCAGCCGTGCCCGTCGGCTTGACGCGGGCCTTGTCGCTCAGGAATCCGGCGCCGTCCACCGCCACCGTCTCCCCCGCTTTGAGGCCGGAGACGATCTCGACCCAGTCGCCGGCTTGCAGCCCGGTGGCGACCGCCCGTTCGCGCGCCTTCCCCTTCTGCACCACGTACACCACCACCCCCTTGGGCCGCTCGACAAGCGCCGGCAGCGGCACCGCCAGCGCGGTCTTTTCGGCCAACGTCAGCTCGCCGTCGAGGGCATCGCCGACGCGCCACGCGGTGTCGCCCGGCAACGGCGCGTAGGCGACGCGGGCGCGGCTGGCGACGTCGAAGCCGGCGCGCACCTCGCTCAACCTGACCTCGCGCTGGCGCGTGCCATCGCTCAGGCGCAGCGCCTGCCCAGGCTGCAGGCGCTGGCCGGCTTCGCCGCCGACCGCCAGCCGGACGCGGCGCGCGCCGCTGGCGTTGATGCGGAACAAGACCTTGCCGACGCCGACGAAATCGCCGACGTTGACCAGGCGCGCCTCCAGCTGCCCGGAGAGCGGCGCCACGATCACCGCCTTGCCGGCGTCGCGCGCCTTGATCGCGGCGGCCGCCTCGGCCGCGGCCAGCTGCTGCTGCAGCGCGGCCAGCGCCGACGACGACGACTCCATCGCCGAGGGCGAGATGAAGCCCCGCTCGACCAGCATGCTGTCGCGCTTGACCTGCGACATCTGCTGCATCACCAGCGCCTGCAGGCGTTCGACCTCGGCGTTGGCCATGCGCCGGGCATCGACGAGATTGGCGGCATCGAGCCGCGCCAGCGGCTGGCCCGCCGTCACCGCCTGCCCTTCCTCCACCAGCACCGCGGTGACCTGCCCGCTGACCTCGGCCGCCACCTCCGGCGCCACCGCGGCCTCGACTTCGGCATACACGCGCAGCGTCTCGTCCAGCTCGCGCGGCACCACCGTCAGCGTGCTGATGTTGAGCGCCGGTTTGTCGCCGTCGCCCGCCGCCTTGCCCGCCGGCTCGCGGCCGCATGCAGCGGCCAGCAGCAAGGCCAGCGCCATATAAACCCGAACGCGCATCGTGAATGCTCACCCCGCGTGAGTTGCCGGTATTGATAAGCACAGTATGGTTCATTTCGGCTGCACTCGTGACAGGCATAAAAAAACCCGGACACGTCCGGGTTTCAGGGGGGGCAGCGGAAGGGAAAGCGCTCAGAGCAGCTTCCAGCCGATGCTCTCGCCGGCACGCAGCGGCACCAGCTCCTGGTCGCCGTAAGGCAGGCTGGCGGGCACGGTCCAGCTCTCCTTCACCAGCGTGATGGTGTCGGCGTTGCGCGGCAGGCCGTAGAACGCCGGGCCGTGGAAGCTGGCGAAACCCTCCAGCTGGTCCAGCGCATCGGCGGCCTCGAACGCCTCGGCGTAGAGCTCGATGGCAGCGTTGGCGGTGTACATGCCGGCGCAGCCGCAGCTGTTCTCCTTGGTGTGGCGGGCGTGCGGCGCGCTGTCGGTGCCGAGGAAGAACTTGGCGCTGCCCGAGGTGGCGGCCTTCACCAGCGCCTGGCGATGCAGTTCGCGCTTCAGTACCGGCAGGCAGTAGTGATGCGGACGGATGCCGCCAACGAAGAGGGCGTTGCGGTTCATCAGCAGGTGATGCGCGGTGATGGTGGCGGCGACGTTGGCCGGCGCGGCGGCGACGTACTCGGCGGCGTCCTTGGTGGTGATGTGCTCGAACACCACCTTCAGCTGCGGCAGGCGCGCCAGCAGCGGCTGGAACACGCGCTCGATGAACACCGCCTCGCGGTCGAACACGTCCACCGCCGGGTCGGTGACTTCGCCGTGCACCAAGAGCGGCAGGCCGATCTCGGCCATCGCCTCAAGCGCCGGCATGGCCTTGTCGATGCTGGTGACGCCGGCGTCGGAGTTGGTGGTGGCGCCGGCCGGGTACAGCTTGACGCCGTGCACGAAGCCGCTGGCCTTGGCCTTGCGCACTTCCTCGGCCGAGGTGTTGTCGGTCAGGTACAGCGTCATCAGCGGCTCGAAGGCGCTGCCGGCGGGACGCGCGGCGAGCACGCGCTCGCGGTAGGCGGCGGCGGCCTCCACCGTGGTCACCGGCGGCTTGAGGTTGGGCATGATGATGGCGCGGCCCATCTGGCGACAGGTATCGGGCAGCACCGCCGCCAGCGCGACGTCGTCGCGTACGTGCAGGTGCCAGTCATCGGGGCGGGTCAGGGTCAGCTTCACGGGCAGGTCTTTCTCGGTCGGGTCCGGCCTTCTCTGGCGCCGGACGCGGGGGGGGTCAGGGTAGCGACGGGGCGGCAGCGCTCACTTGCGGCGGATCACCATGCGGAACTTGCCTTCCGCCGTGGTTTCCGAAGCCAGCAGCGCGTTGCCGGTCTGGCGACAGAACGCCTCGAAGTCCTTGGGCGCCCCGGGATCGGTGGCGATCACCTCCAGCACCGTGCCGCTGTCCATCTCGGCCAGGGCCTTCTTCGAGCGCAGGATGGGGAGCGGACAATTCAGTCCGGAAAGGTCGATCAGTCTGTCTGGCTGCATAGCGGCTTCTCCGCGCCATTCACGTTACAATAATCCGCTCATTTTACGCCGTGTTGGGCACGGCCCCAAGCCTGGTTCCGCCGGATCCAGCGCTTCGGCACCGCGCCCGCCGCTACGGATTCCCGCCATGTGCCTGATCGCCTTCGCCTACAAGACCCCCGCCCTCGGCCCGCTGGTGCTGCTCGCCAACCGTGACGAATACTACGCGCGCCCGTCGGCGCCGCTCGACTGGTGGGCGCCGGAACATCCGGACACGCTGGGCGGACGCGATCTGCAGGCGGGCGGCAGCTGGCTGGCGCTCGACAAGCGCGGCCGCTTCGCCGCCATCACCAATATCCGCGAGGGCCTGGCGCGTCGCGGCGAGCGCACGCGCGGCGAACTGGTGGCACGCTTCGTCACCGGCGAGGACAGCGCGCTGGCGTTCGCCGCCTGGCTCAAGGCCGAGCACGGCCGCTACGCCCCGTTCAACCTGCTGTTCGGCCAACTCGACGACCTCTACCACTTCCACAGCCGCGGCGCCCGCCTCACCCGTCTCACCCCGGGCATCCACACCCTGTCCAACGCCACGCTGGACACGCCCTGGCCCAAGGCGCAAAGATTGGCCGAAGCCCTGCGCGGCCTGCCCCGCCCGCCCTCCGAGGTCGAGGCCTTCCGCTGGCTGGCCGACGACCACATGCCGCCGGTGGAGCAGCTGCCCAACAGCGGGGTCGGGCTGGCCATGGAAAAGCGGCTCGCCCCGATCTTCATCCACGACCGCGACTACGGCACGCGCAGCTCCATGCTGTTGACCGTGGCCGGGCGCGGCGATGTACACTTTTCGGAATTGACCTGGAGCATGGCCGGCCGCGAGGCCGGCCGCCGGCACTACAGCCTGCGCCCGCTCCAGTCCCCCAGGAGACCCCTTTGAAACGACTGATCACGTTGCTGGCGCTGAGCGCCGGCACGCTTGCCGCCGGCGCCCATGCCGGCGACTACGAGCACAAGTATTCGACCTACGCCTTCGACGACGAGAAACCGTGGGAAGAAGGCAGCTACACCCTGCCCGCCTACCCGGCCGACGCCGACTGGGTCGGTTTCTTCGTGCACCACACGCTGCAGAACCAGTACTTTGTCGACGCCAAGAGCGTCAACGTGGCGGATACGCAACTGGTGCGCTACGTGGTCAAGGTGGTGAGCCCGTCCGGCGCGGTCAACCTCAGCGCGGAAGGCCTGCAGTGCCGGCAGAAGCAATTCCGCAGCTACGCCTTCGGCGACACCATCAACAAGCGCTGGATCGAATCGATGAAACCGGTATGGCGCAACATCGAATACGGCGATCTGCTGCACCGCCGCCTGCACGAAAACCTGTGCCAGGACAACTGGGCGCCCAAAACGGGCGAGGACGCGGTGGCGCTGATGCGCAAGGCGCCGTGGCGCTGAGCCGGCCGGCCACATGACAGCACGCTGAAAAACCGGCAGCATGGCGGGATCGTTGTTTCCCCCGTGCTGCCCCGATGCCTCCCTCGCTGATCGGCCTGATCCAGGTCCTGCTTTCCGCCGTCGCCTTCGGCACCATGGCCATCCTAGCCCGTTTCGCCTACGCCGACGGCACCTCCACCACCACCCTGCTGCTGCTGCGCTTCGTCATCGCCGGCCTGGTGCTGCTGCCCTGGGTGGCGCTGCAGCGCCTGCCCTGGCCGACCGGCCGTCCGCTGCTGGCGCTGATCGTGATGGGCGCGGTGGGCTACGCCGGCATGTCGGCGTGCTACTTCAACGCGCTCAACCATGCCTCGGCCGGCACCGTGGCACTGCTGCTCTACCTCTACCCGGTGCTGGTGCTGCTGCTGTCGATGCTGCTGGGCGAGCGCCTCACCCGCCTGCGCCTGATCGCCCTGCTGCTGGCGCTGTCCGGCCTCGCGGTGACCATCGGCCTGGAATTCTCGGCGCGCCCGCTCGGGCTGGTGCTGGGGTTGGGGGCGGCGCTGATCTATTCCTGCTACATCCTGATCGGCAGCCGCTTCACCGCCGGCACCCACCCACTCGCCGCGACCTGCGTGGTGATCCTGTCCGCCGCCGCCAGCTATGCGCTGCAGAGCGCCTGGCAGGGTTGGGGGCCGCCGCACTCGGCGCGCGGCTGGCTGGCGATCGGGATGATGGCGCTGATCTGCACCGTGGCGGCGTTGGCCTTGTTTCTCAACGGACTGGAAAAAATCGGCGCGACGCGCGCCTCGCTGGTCTCCACGGTGGAGCCGGTCGTCACCCTGCTGCTGGCCTGGGGGCTGCTGGGCGAGCCGATCGGGCTGTCGCAGGCGCTGGGCGGGCTGCTCATCCTGGGCGCGGTGCTGCTGGTCAGCCGCGAGGCCGACCCCAAGCGCACCGAGCTGACCGAACTGCACGACTGAGGCGGCAGCCGGGCGGCAGGCCTGCTCATGGCTGGGGCTGGGAACAGGCCCGCCCGGGGTAGCCCGGCAGGCCGGCGGCGTCCGGCTGGCACGCCAGCCTGCTGGCTTCGCGCAGGCGCCGCGCCAGTGTGGCGCGCGTCACCGGCGCCCAGTGCAGCCGCTCGCCGAGGTAACGCGCCCAGGCGAACTCGACGAAATAGACCTCGTCGTGCTTGTCGAACAGCCCGGCACGCTGGGCAAACCCCGCCAGCGAACGGTAGGGATAATCGGGCAGGTCCTGGATGCGACGCGGCAGCGTCTCGGGGCGCACCGGCCTCCCCTGCTGGTCGGCCAGCCAGGCCCAGTGATGCGCCTGCATCTCGGGCCAGAACGTCGCCGGGTTCTCCAAGCGCCCCTCGATCACCACCGGCACCTCGCGCTGGCCCAGCGTCCACAGCTCGCGCGTCAGGTGATGGCCGTCCACCAGGTAATAGCCGGCATCCGGCCCGATCACCACCGGAATGCGCTTCTTGAGCATGTACTTGTGCAGCTTGGCGAGCGGCTTCTTGCCGAGATGGGCCAGGTCCTGCTCCACCTGCAGCAGGCCGATGCCGGGCTGGGTCGGGTGCAGCGCGTCGATCGCCAGCTGGCACACCGTGCCCACCGGCGTGTCGGGGGTACAGGCGTCTTCCGCCGCGGCCAGCGGTGCCGCGACCAGCAGCGCGAGCCACAGCAACAGAATCTTCAGCCGCATCTCACGCCTTCCAGTGACCCGACTTGCCGCCCTCTTTTTCCAGCAGGCGCACGCCGGTGATTTCCATGCCGCGGTCCACCGCCTTGCACATGTCGTAAATGGTCAGGAGGCCGACGTTGACCGCGGTCAGCGCCTCCATCTCGACGCCGGTGCGGCCGACGGTTTCGGCCGTCACCTCGAGACGCACCGCCGACTCCGCGTCGAGCAGGGTGAACTCGGTGCCGACCCGGGTCAGCGCGATGGGATGGCACAGCGGAATCAGGTCGGCGGTGCGCTTGGACGCCATGATGGCGGCGATGCGGGCGATACCCAGCACGTCGCCCTTCTGGTGGCCACCGTCGCGGATCAGCGCGAAGGTGGCGGGCAGCATGCGAATCACGCCCTCGGCCACGGCTCGACGGCGGCTCTCGCTCTTGGCGCCGACGTCCACCATATGGGCCTGGCCCTGGGAGTCGAAATGGGTCAGTTCGGACACGGGGGTCTCCTGGGAATGGAAAGGGCTGGCCAGCGCGCGGCCAGGTTGGCCGAAGGCTTGGCGCAGCCGGTTAGAACCTGTTTACGATCTGCTGCGCGTCGCGCGATACGGCGTTAAAAACGTCTTCGGAAGGCTCATTTACCACGTGGAAAGGCCGCTTCCTAAGCCGTTTTTGCCTTGTCTCGCTCCAGCTCGCGAGATCGTAAACAGGCTCTTGGAGCCGAGAGTGTGGCGCTAGCGCAAGAAACGCGCAATCAGCCAGAAGAAGGTAATCGCCCCCGCCAACAGGCCGGACCAGCGGATCAGCCGGCCGGCGCGGTGCAGGTAGTCGCGGTTGCGCGTCAGCGCGTAGCTGATCAATGCCCAGCCCAGCACCAGGATGGCGCCGTACAGCCACAAGCGCAGCACCCACAGCATCAGCCGCGCCCGCTCCGCCGCAAGGCCGGGGCCGCCATCACACCACCTCGGGCAGGCGGTGGAAGCTCGACGGCACCTCGGCGGGGTCGCTGAAGCTGACGTACTCCCAGGCGCCGGGGGTGGCGAGCAGGACACGCAGCAGCTGGTTGTTGAGGGCGTGGCCGGACTTGCGTCCGGAGAACGCCGCGATCAGCGGATGACCGACGATGTAGAGGTCGCCGATGGCGTCGAGAATCTTGTGGCGCACGAACTCGTCCGGGAAGCGCAGGCCCTCCGGGTTGAGCACGTACTCGTCGTCGATGACGATGGCGTTGTCGAGGCTGCCGCCCAGGCCCAGGCCATGCTGGCGCATGTACTCGACCTCGTGCATGAAGCCGAAGGTGCGGGCACGGCTGATTTCGTCGATGTAGGAGCGCCGGGAAAAATCGATCTCCACCGTCTGCGGCGCGCGGTTGAACGCAGGATGGTTGAACTCGATGGCGAGCTCGACCTTGAAGCCGTCGTACGGCTCGAGGCGCACCCACTTGTCGCCGTCGCGCACCTCGACCGGCTTCAGCACCCGGATGAAGCGCTTGGGCACCGCCTGCTCGACGATGCCGGCGGACTGCAAGAGGTAGATGAAGGGGGCCGCGGAGCCGTCCATGATGGGCATTTCCGCGGCGGTCACCTCCACCACCAGGTTGTCGATGCCGAGCCCGGCAAAGGCCGACATCAGGTGTTCGATGGTGCCGACACGCACGCCGGTCGGGGTGACCAGCGTGGAGGAGAGGCGCGTGTCGTTCACCAGCGAGGGATCCACCTTCACGTCTTCCGACCCGGGCAAGTCGGTGCGACGGAATACGATCCCGCTGTCGGGCGCGGCAGGCAGCAGGCTGAGCTTCACCCGCTCGCCGGAATGCAAACCGACGCCCGTGGCGCTAATCGCTTGTCGTAGCGTGCGCTGCAATATCATCAGTGACTTCCTACCTGCTATCCGGACGCAAGCATTCTAGCACAGCGAAAAGCTGCGCTTTATTGATTACCCGGACCACATCGATAGCTTATGACAATCAGTCGGCCTGCTTGCGCAGGAAGGCCGGGATGTCATACGACTCGCTCACTTCCGGGTTGGAGAAGTCGGTCGAGGTCGGCGTGCGACGGCCGCGCTGGCGCATGATGGCCGGGGTATCGAAGTCGTCGTAGTTCAGCGAGTCGCCGACGCGGTCGTCGGTGCCGGTCTTGACGATCTTGATGTACTCCGGACGCTCCTCGCGCGGGGCGGCCTTCTTGGCGCTGCCCAGGCCGGTCGCGATCAGGGTCACGCGGATGGTGTCTTCCGGCATGTCTTCCACTTCGGCGGTACCGAACTTGATCTGCGCCTCGTCGTCGGCGTAATGACGCACGATGCCCATTATCTCGCGGTATTCGCTCATCTTCAGGCAGCCCGGGGCGGTGGAGATGTTCACCAGCACGCCGCGCGCGCCTTCCAGCGTGATGTTGTCCAAGAGCGGGCTGGCCACGGCCTGTTCCGCAGCGACGCGGGCACGGTCGATGCCGGAGGCGTAGGCGGAACCCATCATCGCCAGGCCCATCTCGCCCATCACGGTACGCACGTCGGCGAAATCGACGTTGATCAGGCCCGGGCAGGTGATCACTTCGGCGATGCCGGCCACGGCACCCTTGAGCACGTCGTCGGCGGCGCGGAACGCTTCGCGCATGGTGACGTCTTCGCCCAGCACTTCCATCAGCTTCTCGTTGGGGATGACGATCAGCGAGTCGACGTGCTTCTTCAGATCCTCGATGCCGTTCTGCGCCACTTTCTGACGCTTGCCCTCATGGTCGAACGGACGCGTCACCACGCCCACGGTGAGGATGCCCAGTTCGCGCGCCACTTCGGCCACCACCGGTGCCGCGCCGGTGCCGGTGCCGCCGCCCATGCCGGCGGTGACGAACACCATGTTGGACCCACGCAGCATCTCGGCGATGCGCTCGCGGTCTTCCAGCGCAGCGCTGCGGCCCACTTCCGGATTGGCGCCAGCGCCCAGACCCTTGGTCAGGTTGTTGCCCAGCTGCAGCTTCTGCGAAGCGCGGTTGCGCTTGAGCGCCTGCGCGTCGGTGTTGGCGCAGATGAACTCGACGCCGCGCACGTTGTTGTCGATCATGTTGTCGATGGCGTTGCATCCGCCGCCGCCGACCCCGATGACTTTGATGACAGCCTCTTGGGCGGTCTCCTGCATTACTTCGAATACCATCGTGCTCATTTCCCTCTCCTCAATAAAGATGAGCTAACCCAAACGATTTACTGCTTGCCCGTACTGCACCGGCCCGCCCCGCCACGCGCCGACCCGCAGTCGGCACACGTGGCTAGGCCCTTAGAAGTTGCCGGCAAACCATGCCTTCATGCGCGAGATCATCTGCCCCAGCCCGGCGGACTCGGTCTTGTTTCCCACGTAACTGCTGTGAATCTGCTCCTTGCCGTGCAGCAGCAGGCCGACCCCGGTGGAGAAGCGCGGTGTCTTCACCACCTCGGCCAGGCCGCCGACGTACTTCGGCACGCCGATGCGCACCGGCAGGTGGAATACCTCTTCGGCCAACTCGACCATGCCCGGCATCAGGCTGGCGCCGCCGGTCAGTACCATGCCGGACGACAGCATTTCCTCGAAGCCGCTGCGGCGCAGTTCCTGCTGCACCAATTGAAAGAGTTCCTCGACGCGCGGCTCGATCACCTCGGCCAGCGTCGAGCGCGACATCTGGCGCGGCCCGCGCTCGCCCACCCCCGGCACCTCGATCATCTGGCCCGGATCGGCCAGGCTGACCAGCGCCACGCCGTGCTGGATCTTGATGTCCTCGGCCTCCTTGGTCGGGGTGCGCAAGGCCATGGCGATGTCGTTGGTGATCTGGTCGCCGGCGATCGGGATCACCGCGGTGTGGCGGATCGCGCCGTTGGCGTACACCGCGATGTCGGTGGTGCCGCCGCCGATGTCGATCAGGCACACGCCCAGGTCCTTCTCGTCCTCGGACAGCACCGCCAGTGCCGAGGCCATCGGCTGCAGCACCAGGTCGGAGGTTTCCAGGCCACAGCGCCGCACGCACTTGGTGACGTTCTGCGCCGCCGACACCGCGCCGGTGACGATGTGCACCTTGGCTTCCAGGCGCACGCCGCTCATGCCCAAGGGCTCGCGCACGCCTTCCTGGCCGTCGATGCTGTATTCCTGGGTCAGGATGTGCAGCACCTGATGGTCCGGCGGGATGGTCACCGCGCGTGCGGTTTCGATCACGCGGTCGATGTCCATCTGCATCACCTCGCGGTCCTTGATCGCCACCATGCCATGCGAGTTGACGCTCTTGATGTGGCTGCCGGCGATGCCGGTAAACACCTCGTGGATCTTGCAGTCGGCCATCAGCTCGGCCTCTTCCAGCGCGCGCTGGATGGCCTGCACGGTGGATTCGATGTTAACCACCATGCCGCGCTTCAGACCGCGCGACGGCGTCTGCCCCATGCCGATGATGTTGAGCTGTCCGTCCTCGAGGACTTCCGCGACGATCGCCACGATCTTCGACGTGCCGATGTCGAGGCCAACCAGCATGTTCTTGCTTTCTTTCGGTTTGCTCACCTGTCGCTCCAACTGCTATTGCTTCTGTCCGTGAGCCGGCGGTGCCTTGTAATCGGGCATCCGCACGGCGAATCCATTGGGATAACGCATGTCCACGCTCTCGATGCGGTACGGCAGCGCGGCCAGCGTTCCCTTCCAGTGGGTGGCGAACAGGCCGGCGCGTTTTTCCACGTCGCCGCGTCCCAGTTCCACCTGCACCCCGTTATCCAACTCCACCCGCCATGCCCGGCGCGGCGACAGCCACAGCCGCTGCGGCTTGAGGCCGGCCGGCTGCAACACCGGCTTGAGCGCCGCCAGCATGGCGACCATGTCCTTCTGCGCCCCGGCGGGGCCGTACAGCACCGGCAACGGCTGGTCGCTGGCGGCGTCGAACCACTCGCCGCGACTGTTCACCAGGCCGTTCTCGCCCCAGCGCGCGATCGCCACGTGTTCCTCGACCTCGATCTGCAGCGTGTCCGGCCACTGCCGCCGCACCTGCGCCTCGCGCACCCACGGCAGCTTGCCGAAGGCGGCACGGGTCTTGTCGATGTTCAGTGTGAAGAACGTGCCCAGCAACTCGTGCTCGGCGATATAACGCAACTGCTCCGGCGTCACCCTCTTCATCTGGCCCTGGATCTGGATCTTCTTCACCGGAAACACCGGTGAATGGGTGAGCCAGAATCCGGCGGCGTACAGCACCATCATCACCGAGCTCCCCAGCAGCAGATTCGCCAGGGTCCTGAGTGCCCGGTGGTTATCCCACATGGGCCATGTCCAGAATCGCCAGACACAGCTCCTCGTAACTCAAGCCCTCCACCCGCGCCGCCATCGGCACCAGACTGTGGCTGGTCATGCCGGGCGAGGTGTTCACCTCGAGCAGGTAGATGCCGCCCGCCTCGTCCATCAGGAAATCCACCCGGCCCCAGCCGCGCCCGCCCAGCACCTCGAACGCGGTCAGCGCCAGTTCGCGCGCGCGTTGTTCCACTTCCGCGCTCAGGCCGGACGGGCAGCGGTACACCGTGTCGTCGCGGAAATACTTGGCCTGGTAGTCGTAGAACTCGGTAGCCGGTTCGATCTTGATGGTCGGCAGCGCCTTGTCGCCGATGATGGCGCAGGTGTACTCGCCGCCGCCGACGAAGGCCTCGGCGATCACCAGCTTGTCGTAGCGGCGCGCCTCTTCGTAGGCGGCACGCAATTCGCCCGGATGCTTCACCTTGGTGACGCCGATGCTGGAACCCTCGGTGGCCGGCTTGACGAACAGCGGCAGGCCGAGCTGGGCTTCCACCACGGCGAAATCGCTGTCGTCGGCGAGCAGCACGAAGGCCGGAATCGGCAGCCCGGCGCCCTGCCACAGCAGCTTGGTGCGCCACTTGTCCATGCCGATGGCCGACGCCATCACGCCACAGCCGGTGTACGGCATGCCCATGGTCTCGAGCGCGCCCTGCAGCGTGCCATCCTCGCCAAACGGGCCATGCAGCGCGATGAACACGCGCTCGAACCCCTCGTCCTTGAGCGCGGCGAGCGGCTTCTCGGCCGGGTCGAAGGCGTGCGCGTCCACGCCCTGGCTCTGCAGCGCCTTGAGCACCCCGCCGCCGCTCATCAGCGACACCTCGCGCTCGGCCGAGGTGCCCCCCATCATCACTGCCACTTTTCCGTACTGCTTCATCGTCTATCCTTCTGCGCCCGCTGCTCGGCGGGCATCTTTATACCTTGGTCCGATCAAGCCTGAGCCGCGAGCTTGCCCGGTACCGCGCCGATCGAGCCGGCCCCCATGGTGATCACCACGTCGCCGTCCTGCACCGTGTCGAGGATGACCTGCGGCAGGTCGGCGATGGCCTCGATGAACAAGGGCTCGACCTTGCCGGTGACGCGCACGGCACGGGCCAGCGCGCGGCCGTCGGCGGCGACGATGGGGGTCTCGCCGGCGGCGTAGACCTCCGACAGCAGTAGCACGTCCACCGTCGACAGCACCTTGACGAAATCCTCGAACAGGTCGCGGGTGCGGGTGTAACGGTGCGGCTGGAACGCCAGCACCAGGCGCTGGGTCGGGAAGGCGCCGCGCACCGCCGCCAGCGTGGCGGCCATTTCCACCGGGTGGTGGCCATAGTCGTCGACCAGGGTGAAGTGGCCGCCGGACGGGCAGGCCACCTCGCCGTAGCGCTGGAAGCGCCGGCCGACGCCGGCGAATTCGGCCAGCCCCTGCTGGATCGATGCCACGTCGGCGCCACACTCCAGGCCGATGGCGATGGCCGACAGCGCGTTCAGCACGTTGTGCCGCCCCGGCAGGTTGAGCACCACCGGGAAATGCAGCTGATTGCCGTTCCTGGCCACCACGTCGAAGTGCATCTGGCCGCCCACGGCGCGCACGTTGGCCGCCTGCACGTCGGCGTCGTCGGAGAAACCGTAGGTGGTCACCGGCTTGGTGACACGCGGCAGGATCTCGCGCACGTTGGCGTCGTCGAGGCACAGCACGGCGCGGCCGTAGAACGGCAGGCGGTGCAGGAAGTCGACGAAGGCCTGCTTCAGCTTGTCGAAGCTGTGCTCGTAGGTGTCCATGTGGTCGGCGTCGATATTGGTCACCACCGCCATCACCGGGGCCAGGTGCAGGAACGAGGCGTCCGACTCGTCGGCCTCGGCCACCAGGAATTCGCCCGAGCCCAGCTTGGCGTTGGTACCGGCGGCGGTCAGCTTGCCACCGATGACGAAGGTCGGGTCGAGCCCGGCCGCCGCCAGCACCGAGGCGGTGAGGCTGGTGGTGGTGGTCTTGCCGTGGGTGCCGGCGATGGCGATGCCCTGCTTGAAGCGCATCAGCTCGGCCAGCATCATGGCGCGCGGAATCACCGGGATATGGCGTGCCTTGGCTTCGACCACTTCCGGGTTGTCGGCCTTGACCGCGGTCGAGGTCACCACCACGTCGGCGCCCTGCATGTAGGCCGCGTCATGGCCGAAATGCACCTCGGCACCCTGCGCCACCAGGCGCTTGGTGGCAGCGCTCTCCGCCATGTCGGAGCCGGACACGGTGTAGCCGAGGTTCAGCAGCACCTCGGCAATACCGCACATGCCGACACCACCGATGCCGACGAAATGAATATGTTTGACTCTGTGTTTCATTGCTGCTCGCTTGTCAGGGCCGCTTTCACCAGAAAACGGCCGGTCATTCTTGTACCAGGGCTTCGCACACGTCGGCGACGCGCTGTGCCGCATCGACGATGGCCAGTTGGCGCGCCTTCCTGGCCATCGCCAGACAGTCCTCGCGCGTCAGTTGCGTCAACAGTTCCGCCAGGCCGGCGACGCTGAGTTCGCTTTGCGGCAGCAGCCGCGCCGCGCCCGCGTCGGCCAGGTAACGCGCATTGCCGGTCTGGTGGTCGTCCACCGCGTGCGGATACGGCACCAGCACGCTGCCCACCCCGACCGCGGCCAGTTCGGCCACGGTCAGCGCGCCGGCACGACAGATCACCAGGTCGGCGGCGGCGTACTCGGCCGCCATGTCGTCGATGAAGGCGCGGCAATCGGCGCTCACCCCGGCCTTGGCATAGTTGTCCTTCAGCGCCTCGATCTGCTTGGCGCCGGCCTGGTGCACCACCTGCGGCCGCCGTTCAGCCGGGATCAGCGCCAGCGCCTGCGGCAGGGTGTCGTTGAACACCTTGGCGCCGAGGCTGCCGCCGACCACCAGCACGCGCAGCGGGCCGCTGCGCCCGGCAAAGCGCGGCTCCGGCGCCGGCACCTTGGCGATCTCGGCACGCACCGGGTTGCCGACCAGCCCGTTCGGCCCGGGAAACGCACCGGGGAAGGCGAACAAGGTGCGGTTGGCGATGCGCGCCAGCAGTTTGTTGGTCAGGCCGGCCACCGAGTTCTGCTCGTGGATCACCAGCGGCTTCCACAGGAAGCGGCTCATCAGCCCGCCGGGGAAGCCGGTGTAGCCGCCGAAGCCCACCGCGATGTCCGGCCGGCGGCGGAAGATCACCGCCAGCGTCTTGGCCAGCGCCGCCGTCAACGTGAACGGCAGCAGCAGCCAGCGCTTCAGGCCGTTGCCGCGCACGCCGCCGATCTTCACCGTCTCGATGGCGAAGCCGTGCTGCGGCACCAGGCGGGTTTCCATGCCGCCGCTGGCGCCGAGCCAGAACACCGTCCAGCCGCGCGCCTGCAGTTCGTGCGCCACGGCCAGGCCCGGGAAGATATGCCCCCCGGTGCCGCCGGCCATCACCATTACCGTTCGCTTCGTCATCGTCTTTCTTGTTTCCGGCCGGCCTTCGGCCAACCTTTCGTCATTTCGTCATGCAGGCAGGACTAACCTTCTAGCCCCGCATAATCCGGCGGTTTTAGCTGCGCCCCTTACGGGGCTGCGCAGAAACAGGCGAGCACGGTACTTCGTACCTGGCCACGCCTCTGGCGTGGCTTCATGAGGGGCTAAACCTTATAGCCCCTCATGATTCGCCTGTTTTCCCAATCCACTCTCAGCAGGATCGCCAGCGCCGCCATGTTGAGCAGCATCGCCGAGCCGCCGAATGACATCAGCGGCAGGGTCAGGCCCTTGGTCGGCAACAACCCCATGTTCACGCCGATGTTGAAAAAGGTCTGGATGCCAAGCCAGATGCCGATGCCCTGCGCCACCAGCGCCTGGTAGTAGCGCTCCAGCTTCTTCGACTCCACGCCGATGTGGAAGGCGCGCCGCACGATCCAAGCGTAGAGGCCGAGCACCACCAGCAGGCCGGCAAAACCGAATTCCTCGGCGATCACCGCCATGATGAAGTCGGTATGCGCCTCGGGCAGGTAGAACAGCTTCTCCACGCTACCGCCCAGCCCCACCCCGAACCATTCGCCACGGCCGAAGGCGATCAGCGAGTGCGACAACTGGTAGCCCTTGCCGTAGGGATCGTCCCACGGGTCGAGAAAACCCAGCACGCGCTTGAGCCGGTACGGCGAGGTGATGATCAGCGTCGCCACCGCCACCACCGCCATGGCGGCCAGACCGGTGAAGATGCGCATATTGATGCCGCCCAGGAACAACAGCCCCATGGCGATGCTCATCACCACCATCAGCGCGCCGAAGTCCGGCTCGCGCAACAGCAGGAAGGCCACCACCACCATGGCGCCGAACACCGGGGCGAAGCCTTCCTTCAGGCTGTGCAGCTTGTGCGACTTGCGCACCGTGTAGTCGGCCACGTACAGCACGGTGGCGAGCTTCATCACCTCGGACGGCTGCAAGTTGATGACGAACAGCCCGATCCAGCGCCGCGCCCCGTTCACCACCCGGCCGATGCCGGGAATCAGCACCAGCACCAGCAGCACCACGCCGATGATGAACACCTTGCCGGCGTACTTCTGCCAGAACGCGGTCGGGAACTGGAACACCGCGTAGGCGCCGGTCAGCCCGATGCCCATGAAGATCATGTGGCGGATCAGGTAGAAATAGCGGTTCTGCGTCGCCGCATCCGCCTCGGCGTAGGCGATCGACGCCGAGTACACCATCACCAGGCTGATCGACAGCAGCAACGCGATCGCCCACCCCAACGCCTCGTCGAACGGCGTGATGGGGGCGTAACGGCGGGCGCTGTTGGCGATCATGCGGCGCTCCCCGCTTGCAGCGCGCGCACGCCGTCGATGAACACCTGGGCGCGGTGGGCGTAGTTCTTGAACATGTCGAGGCTGGCGCAGGCCGGCGACAGCAGCACCACGTCGCCGGCTTCGGCCAACCTGGCGGCTTCGCGCGTGGCCTCTTCCAGCGTGGCGCAGTCGACTATCGGCAGCGGCAGCCCTTCCAGCGCGGCGCGGATCTTGCCGGCGTCACGGCCGATCAGCAGCACAGCGCGGGCGATGCGCGCGCACGCCGGCTTCAGCGGCGAGAAATCCTGGCCCTTGCCGTCGCCGCCGGCGATCAGCACCACCGGCCGGGTCATGCCGTTGAGCGCGGCCTCGGTGGCGCCGACGTTGGTGCCCTTGGAGTCGTCGATGTAGCGCACGCCGTTCACCTCGGCGACAAACTCGACGCGGTGCGCCAGGCCGGTGAACGTCTTGAGTCCCTCCAGCAGCGCCGCGCGCGGCACGCCGATGGCCTCGGTGAGCGCCAGCGCGGCGAGCGCGTTGGCAGCGTTGTGCAGGCCCTGCAGGCTCATCTCGGCGCAGTCGAACACCGCCTCGCCGGCCACTGTCAGCCAGTAGCGCCCGGCGTCCTGGCGCAGCGCGTAGTCGGCCGTCTCTTTCAGCGAGAACCAGCGCTGGGCATGGCCGGGACGCACCATGGCGCGCACCAGGGCGTCGTCGCGGTTGAGCACCTGTACACCACGGCCGTTGAACACCGCGGTCTTGCTGTGGGCGTAATCGAGCAGGTCGGCGTAGCGGTCGAGGTGGTCCTCGGAGATGTTGAGCACGGTGGCGGCGTCGGCGTTCAGGCTGGTGGTGGTTTCCAGCTGGAAACTCGACAGTTCCAGCACCCACGCGTCCGGGCGCTTGCCGCTGGCTTCGCGCTCGCCCAGGGCGTCCAGCACCGGCAGGCCGATGTTGCCGGCCAGCACGGTGTCGAGCCCGGCCTCACGGCACAGGTGGCCGACCAGGCTGGTGACGGTGCTCTTGCCGTTGGAACCGGTGATGGCGATGACCTTGCTGCCCGAGCCGGCGATGGCGCGCGCGAACAGTTCCACGTCCCCCACCACCTCGCCACCGGCACGGCGGAACGCGGCGATCGCCGGGGTGGCCACCGCCACGCCCGGGCTCACCACCAGCATCTCGGCGCCGGCAAACGTCGTCGCGTCGAAGGCGCCGGTCTTCAGCGCCACGCCGGGCAGGCTTTCGGCCAGGGTCGCGGCGTTGGGCGGGTTGTCACGGCTGTCGGCCACGGTGACCGTCGCGCCGTGCGCGGCAAGCCAGCGCGCGGCGGACAGCCCGGTATCTCCGAGCCCGACAACGACGATGTGACGGTTGGCGAAGCGCATCTTCGGTCCTCAGCGCAGTTTCAGGGTGGTCAGGCCGGCCAGCACCAGCATCATGGTGATGATCCAGAAGCGCACCACCACCTGCGTTTCCTTCCAGCCCTTGAGCTCGTAGTGGTGATGCAGCGGCGCCATGCGGAACACGCGCTTGCCGGTGAGCTTGAACGAGGCCACCTGGATCATTACCGACAGCGCCTCCATCACGAACAGGCCGCCCATGATGAACAGCACGATTTCCTGGCGCACGATCACCGCCACGGTGCCGAGTGCGGCGCCCAGCGCCAGGGCGCCGACGTCGCCCATGAACACCTGCGCCGGGTAGGCGTTGAACCACAGGAATCCGAGGCAGGCGCCGCAGATGGCGGCGCAGAACACCACCACTTCGTGTGCGCCGGGGATGTGCGGCAGGCCGAGGTAGCGCGCGAACACGATGTTGCCGGCCACGTAGGCGAAGATCGCCAGGGCGCCGGAGACCAGCACCGTCGGCAGCGCCGCCAGGCCGTCCAGGCCGTCGGTGAGGTTGACCGCGTTGGAGGTGCCGACGATGACGAAATAGGTCAGGATGCAAAAACCGATCGCCCCCAACGGATAGACCACGTTCTTGAAGAACGGCACGATGAACTCGGTCGACGCCGGCAGCTTGGCGGTGGTGATCAGGAACACCCCGGCGCCGATGGCAATGGCCGACTGCCAGAACATCTTGGCGCGCGCCGAAATGCCTTTCGGGTCGCGGTACACCACCTTGCGCCAGTCGTCGTAGAAGCCGATGGCGCCGGTGCCGAACAACACCGCCAGCAGCAGCCAGATGTACTTGTTGCTCCAGTCTGCCCACAGCAGCGTGGTGACGCCGATCGCCAGCAGGATCAGCGTGCCGCCCATGGTCGGGGTGCCGGTCTTCACCAGATGGCTCTGCGGGCCGTCGGAACGCACCGCCTGCCCCACTTTCAATTCGGTCAGGCGCCGGATCACCCACGGCCCCATCAGCAGCGAGATGCCGAGCGAGGTCAACGCCGCCATCACCGCACGCAGGGTGACGTAGTTGAGGACGGAAAACGCCCGGACGTAATCTTTCAGCCAATCGGCCAGCCAAAGCAGCACGGCTACACTCCCTTAATGTTCTTGTCGTTGTCCGGTCAGATGCTCGACCACCCGCTCCATGCGCATGAAGCGCGACCCCTTTACGAGCACGGTGGCATCTGCCGGCAGATGGCTGTCGAGATAGGAGAGCAGCGCATCCAGCGTATCAAAATGGTTTGCCGCGGCGCCGAAGGCGGCGGCGGCGTGACGACTCAAGTCGCCCAGCGTGAGCAGGGCGTCGAGCCCGCGTTCCCGGGCGTAGGCGCCGACCTCGGCATGCAGTGCCGGCGCGTTCTCGCCCAGTTCGCCGATGTCGCCCATCACGAACCAGCGCGGCGCCAGCGCCTGCAGCAGCACGTCGATGCCGGCCTTCATCGAGTCCGGGTTGGCGTTGTAGGTGTCGTCGATCAGCGTCGCGCCGTTGCCGGCGCGTTTGCGCTGCAACCGGCCCTTGACCCCGGCGAAGCCGGCCAGACCGGCGGCGATGGCTGCCAGCGGCACCTCCAGCGCCAGCGCGGCGGCGGCGGCGGCGAGCGCGTTGCGCACGTTGTGTTCCCCCGGCGCCGGCAGCGCGACCGCCACGTCCCCCTGCGGCGAGCACAGGACGAAATGGGCAGCGGTATCGGACAGCGTCACGTCGCGAGCGTTCACATCGGCCTCGCCCAAACCGAAACTGAGCAGGCGATGACCGGCGGCGGCGGCGCGGAAGATGGTGGCGTGGGGATCGTCGGCATTGATCACCGCCACGCCGTCTTCGGCCAACCCTTCGAAGATTTCGCTCTTGGCACGGGCGATGTCGGCCGTGCCGGAAAAGCCCCCGCCCAGGTGGGCGCGCAGTGCGTTGTTGACCAGCGCCACGCGCGGCCGGGCCAGCCCGGTCAGATAGCGGATTTCGCCGAAATGGTTCATGCCCATCTCGATCACCGCGTAGCGATGGCCGGCATTCAGGCCGAGCAGCGTCAACGGCAGGCCGATGTCGTTGTTGAAGTTGCCGGCGGTGGCGAGCACCGTGTCGCGCCCGGCATGGGCAGCGAGGATCGCCGTCAGCATCTCCTTGACCGTGGTCTTGCCGTTGGAACCGGTGATGCCGACCAGCGGCAGCTCGAAACGGGCGCGCCAGCCGGCGGCGAGCCGGCCCAGCGCCAGCCGGGTGTCGTCCACCTGGACCAGCGCCGCACCGGGCAGCGCGAAGTCCTGGCGCACCAGGGCCCCTGCCGCGCCCTGCGCCAGCACGTCGGCGACGAAATCGTGCGCATCGAAATGCTCGCCCTTGAGCGCCACGAACAGATCGCCCGGCCCGGCGGCACGGCTGTCCGTGACCACCCGGGTCACCTCGGCATCGGCACCGGCCAGGCGGCCGCCGGCCAGTTGCGCCACGTCAGACAGCATCAGCATCGTGCACCTCGCTCCAGGCCGTGAGCGCCTCTTCGGCGATGCGGAAATCGGAGAACGGCTGCTTCACGCCGCGGATGTCCTGGTATTCCTCGTGCCCCTTGCCGGCCACCAGCACGATGTCGCCGGCGCGCGCCGCGGCGATCGCCCAGCGGATGGCGGCGGCACGGTCGGCCTCGACGTGGCCGGTCTCACCCATGCCGGCGCGGATGTCGGCGATGATGGCCTGCGGCTCTTCGCTGCGCGGGTTGTCGCTGGTCACCACCGCGACGTCGGCGATGCGGGTGGCGATGGCTCCCATCATCGGGCGCTTGCCCTTGTCGCGGTCGCCACCGCAGCCGAACACGCAGTAGAGCCGGTTGCCGGCGGGGCGGATCTCGGCCAGCGTGGCCAGCGCCTTCTCCAGCGCGTCCGGGGTGTGGGCGTAGTCGATCACCACCAGCGGCTCGTGACCGCCGCCCAGGCGCTGCATGCGCCCGCGCGCCGGCTGGATGCGCGACAGCACCGCCGCCGCGTCCTTCAGCGACACGCCGTTGACGCACAGCGTGGCGAGACAGGCGAGCAGGTTGGCGGCGTTGAAACGGCCCAAGAGCGGGCTGCGCAGCTCGCCCTCGCCCCACGGCGTGGTCACCGTCATCTGCAGGCCGTCGAGGGTGGCGGACAGGTTCTGCGCGCGCACGTCGCCCTGCTCCAACCCGTAGGTCACCGTCTGGGTGCGCTGGCGATCGATACCGGCGGCCAGCTCGCGGCCGAAGGCATCATCGGCGTTGATGATGGCGTGGCGCAGCCCTTCCCAATGGAACAGCCGCGCCTTGGAGGCGCCGTATTCTTCCATCGAGCCGTGATAGTCGAGGTGGTCGCGCGTCAGGTTGGTGAACACCGCGGTGGCGAAGCTGACGCCGTTGACGCGGAACTGGTCGAGACCGTGCGAGGACACTTCCATGGTCACCACGTCGGCGCCCTGGCGCTTGTACTCGGCCAGCTTCTGCTGCACCGTCACCGGGTCCGGCGTGGTATGGGTGGTCTCGGTCAGGGCGCCGTAGAAGCCGTTGCCGACGGTGCCGATCAGCGCCGCCTTGTGCGCTAGCAACGAGAACGCCTGCGCCAGCCAGTGCGAGATCGAGGTCTTGCCGTTGGTGCCGGTGATACCGATCACCGTCATGGCGCGGCTCGGCTCGCCATAGGCGTGGCTGGCGACGATGCCGGCGCGCGCGCGCAGCTGCGGCACCGCCAGGTTGGGTACGTTCCAGGCCGGGTTCCAGTTAAAGCCGTCGGCCGGGTCCCACAGCACGCAGGCGGCACCGTTGGCGAGCGCCATCGGAATGAACTGGCGGCCGTCGGCGTACTCGCCGCGGCACGCCAGGAACACGTCGCCCGGCAGCACGCGGCGGCTGTCCGTCTCGACACGCTTGAGCGGCAGCCCCAGGGTATCGAGCTCGGCCGGATCCCAGTCCGGTAGCGGGGTCAACAGACTCTTCATGTATCTTCTCGTATCTCCGGTACCTGATTGACCGGAAGCAATGAATTGTTGGAGGGAGCGTCGGGCTCGACCCCCATGATGCGCAACGCCCCGGCCATGGTGTTGGAGAAGGCCGGACCGGCCACCGAGCCACCGTAGTAACTACCGGCGCCGGGTTCGTCGATCATCACCGCCACGATCAGGCGCGGATTGGTCGCCGGCGCGAAGCCGATGAACAGGCCACGGTGCTTGTCGGCCTGGTAGCCGCCGTTGACCAGCTTGCGCGCGGTACCGCTCTTGCCGCCGACGTTGTAGCCCAGCACCTGGGCCCGCGTCCCGGTACCCCCGGCCTGGGTCACCGTCATCAGCATTTCGCGCATCTTGCGCGCCGCGTCCGGGGAAATGATCGGCTTGGCCGGCAACGGTGAACTCAGCCGGGTCAGCGACACCGGCAGCAAGGAACCGTTGTTGGTGAAGATGGTGTAGGCACGCGCCAGCTGCAGCAGGCTCACCGACACACCGTAGCCGAACGACATGGTGGCCTGCTCGATCGGGCGCCAGCTCTGCCAGTGGCGCAGGCGGCCGGCGATTTCACCCGGGAAACCGGCGTGCACGCTGCGGCCGAAACCGACCTCGTCGTAGAACGTCCACATCTGCTCCGGCGAGAACAGCAGCGCCACCTTGGAGGCACCAACGTTGGACGACTTCTGGATCACCTCGGTCAGCGTCATCGACGGCTTCGGGTGCGAGTCGCGTACCCGCGCCGGGCCGATCGAGTACGGGTTGGTGTCGAACACCATGTTCGGATTGACCTTGCCGGCGTTGAGCGCCATGGCGATCGGGAACGGCTTCATGGTCGAACCCGGTTCGAACATGTCGATCACGGCGCGGTTGCGGCGGCGTTCCGGGTCCAGCTCCTTGCGGCTGTTGGGGTTGAACGACGGTACGTTGGCCAGCGCCAGCAGCTCGCCGCTCTTGCCATCCAATACCACGATGCTGCCAGCCTTGGCCTTATTGACCTCCACGGCCGCCGCCAGTTCGCGGTAGGCCAGATACTGGATGCGCTGGTCGATCGCGAGATTCAGCGTCTGGCCGTCTTTCGGGTATTCGATGGCCGCCACGTCTTCGATGATGTGGCCGCGCCGGTCCTTCAGCACCACGCGCCGGCCGTTCTTGCCGGCCAGCATCTTCTCGCGCGCCAGTTCCAGGCCTTCCTGGCCGCGGCCATCGACGCCGGTGAAGCCGATCAGCTGCGCCATGCTTTCGCCGGCCGGATAGAAACGGCGGAATTCCTGCTGCTTGGCGATGCCGGGAATGCCCAGCGCCATCACCTTGTCGGCCAGCTCCGGGCTGATCTGGCGCTTGAGGTAGACGAATTCGCGCTTGCGATCGGACAGCTTGGCATCCAGTTCGGCCGGGCCGAGCTCCAGCAGCCGCGCCAGTTCGCGCAGCTTGGCCGGCGGCACCGGCTCCATGCTGGCGGGACTGGCCCAGATGGTCTGCACCGGCGAACTGATCGCCAGCGGCTCGCCGTTGCGATCGGTGATCACGCCACGGTTGGCCTCCAGCACCAGGGCGCGGCGGAACCGGGCCTCGCCCTGGTTCTGCAGGAAATCCTGCTGCGCCACCTGCAGGTAGAGGGCACGCCCGATCAGGGCCAGGAACAGCAGCGCCAGAGCCAGCAGCACCAAACGCACACGCCCTGGCGTCATACGCAGGGCGGGGCTGGCTTTGGGGGAACGCGTATTCATTGAGTAGACGCGCATCAGGTCCCTCCCGAGGGGGTGACTACCTGGACCTGGCGTTGCTCGGGCGTCTTCATGCCGAGCCGCAAGGCGGCGGTCTTTTCAATCAGCGCATGCGCGCCCCAGGTGCTCTGCTCCAGCAGCAGCTGGCCGTACTCGACCTGCAGCTGCTGGGCCGACTTCTGCTCGCGTTCCAGATTGCTGTAGAGCTGGCGCGACACGTGCTGCGAGGTCACCACGGACCACGCGCACAGCACCAGGATGGCCAGCAAAATGGCATTGAGCTTGTTCACACCGCCTCCTCGCGCCAGGCACCGGCGGTGCGCTCGGCGATGCGCATGATGGCACTGCGCGAACGCGGGTTGCCCTTCACCTCGTCGTCACTGGCGCGCACCGGCTTGCCGACGGTGCGTAGTGGCGGCTCGGGCAGGTCGGCGCTGCGCACCATGACCCAGGAGGGCAGCTTGGCGTCGCTGCTGGCGTCCCGCATGAAGTTCTTGACGATGCGATCTTCCAGCGAATGGAAGCTGATCACGGCCAGGCGGCCGCCTTCGGCCAACCTTTGCGCCGCTTGCGGCAGCACCGCTTTCAGCTCTTCCAGTTCACGGTTGATGTAGATGCGGATGGCCTGGAACGTGCGCGTCGCGGGGTCTTGACCCGGTTCGCGAGTACGGACGTTCTGCCCAACGAGCTGGGCGAGCTGACGCGTGGTTTCGAGGGGAGCGAGCTCCCGTTGCGCAACAATGGCTGCTGCGATCTTGCGAGCAAACCGCTCTTCACCATAAGTCTTGATGACCTCCCTGATGTCTTCTTCGGCGGCCGTGGCCAGCCATTCCGCCGCGGTCAGGCCGCGGCTGGTATCCATGCGCATGTCGAGCGGCGCGTCGAAACGGAAGCTGAAGCCACGCCGGGCGTCGTCGATCTGCGGCGACGACACGCCCAGATCCATCAGCACACCGTCGACGCGAGCGATGCCGAGCCGGTCGAGCTCGCGCGCGAGTGTTTCGAAACCTTCGTGCACCAGCGTGAAACGCGGGTCTTCCGCGGCCAGACGCTCACCGGCGGCAATCGCCTCGGGGTCCTTGTCGAAGGCGACCAGTCTGCCGGCCGGGCCCAATTGCGACAGGATGAGGCGGCTGTGCCCACCGCGGCCGAAGGTGCAGTCGACGTACACGCCGTCCGGACGAACGGCGAGCGCGGCTACAGCTTCGCTAAGCAGCACCGTAAGGTGCGAAAAAACGGGGGCACTCACAACGTGAAATCTCCGAGATGCTGAGACAGTTCGGCGGGGTCGATGTCCAGGGCGTCGCTGGTCTGGGCATCCCAGTCGGCGGCATCCCACAGTTCGAAACGGTTGCCCATGCCCACCAGCGCAACGTCCTTGTCGAGGTTGACCAGACCGCGCAGGCGCGGCGACAGCAGAATGCGGCCGGCACTGTCCATGTCGAGCAGTTCGGCATGGCCCAGCACCAGCTTCTGGTAGCGTTTGAGCATGGGATTGCCGGAGGGCAGCGCCAGGAGCCGGGCCTCGACCGGGCGCCAATTGGGCTCGGGGTAGAGCAGCAGGTGATCGCGCGCCTCCAGCGTCACCACCAGCTTGGAGCCGAACCTGGACAGCAGCGTCTCGCGGTGCCGGGCCGGAATGGCCAGACGCCCCTTGCTATCGAGAGACACGACGTTGACGCCACCAATCATGATTCGGACATTAAGCCTCTGGTTTGGAGATCACACCCCACTTTTACCCACTTCACCCCACTTTTCGCCACTATAAGAAAGAAGCGTCATAGGGTCAACCTGAGCCGGAACACAACCTCCTTTTAAGACAAGGGCTTAGAAAGACCATGCCGAGATTAATCCTATTAAATCAGCAGCTTAAAAAAAGCGTTGAAAGTAGGCTGTGAAAAGGGGGAATACAACAGCGCAGAACGGCCAAAAAAATACAGGCGACATGCCGTGGCATGTCGCCTGTCGCCGGGTCGGGGCCCGGCCTCTGCCGCACCGGCCGTCAGGCCAGTTTATGCTTGAGGATTTCCTGTACCTGGGCCGGATTGGCCTTGCCCTTGGAGGCCTTCATCACCTGGCCCGCCAGCGCGTTGAGCGCCTTTTCCTTGCCGGCGCGGAACTCTTCCACCGCCTTGGGGTTGGCGGCGATAGCCTCGTCGACCATCTTCTCGATGGCGCCGACGTCGGACACCTGCTTCAGGCCATCGCGCTCGATGATGGCATCGGCGGACAGTTCGCTGTCCCACATCGCCTCGAACACCTGCTTGGCGAGCTTGGACGACAGCGTGCCGTCGGCGATGCGCGCGATCAGCCCGGACAACCGTTCGGCGGCGATCGGGCAGTCGCCGATCTCCTTGCCGTCGCGGTTCAAGCGCGCGGCGATCTCGCCGTTGACCCAGTTGGCGGCGAGCTTGCCCTGGCCGGAAACCTTGGCCACGGTCTCGAAGTACGCCGCCAGGGCGCGCGAGCTGGTCAGAAGCCCGGCATCGTAGGCCGACACGCCGAACTCGGCGACGAAGCGGGCCTGCATCGCGTCAGGCAGCTCGGGCATCTCGGCGCGGATGGCCTCGATCTGGGCGCTGTCGATGCGTACCGGCAGCAGGTCCGGATCGGGGAAGTAGCGGTAGTCGTGCGCATCTTCCTTGCTGCGCATCATGCGCGTCTCGCCGCTGTCCGGATCGAACAGCACGGTGGCCTGCTGCACCTTGCCGCCATCTTCCAGTGTGTCGATCTGCCACTGGATCTCGTACTTGGCGGCCTGCTCGAGGAAGCGGAACGAGTTGAGGTTCTTGATCTCGCGGCGGGTGCCGAATTCCTTCTGGCCCTCCGGGCGCACCGAGACGTTGACGTCCATGCGGAAGCTGCCTTCCTGCATGTTGCCGTCACAGATGCCCAACCAGGTCACCAGCGTGTACAGCGCCTTGACGTAGGCCAGCGCCTCATCCACCGAGCGCATGTCGGGCTCGGACACCACCTCCAAGAGCGGCGTGCCGGCGCGGTTGAGGTCGATGCCCGACAGGCCCTGGAAGTCTTCGTGCAGGCTCTTGCCGGCATCCTCTTCCATGTGGGCGCGCGTGACGCCAATCACCTTCTCCTCGTCGCCGACCAGGATCTTGAGCTTGCCGTGCTCGACGATCGGCAGCTCCATCTGGCTGATCTGGTAGCCCTTGGGGAGGTCGGGATAGAAGTAGTTCTTGCGCGCGAACACGTTCTTCTGGTTGATCGTGGCGTCCAGCGCCAGACCGAGGCGGATGGCCTTATCCACTACCGCGCGGTTCAACACCGGCAGCACGCCAGGGAAGGCCAGCTCGACTGCCGAGGCCTGGGTGTTGGGTGCGGCGCCGAAGGCGGTGGAGGCGCCGGAGAAAATTTTCGATGCGGTATTGAGCTGCACGTGCACCTCAATGCCGATGACGACTTCCCATTTCATGGTCGGAAAATCCTTCTACATGAAAGAACGGGGCAAAAGCACCGCCCTTCGAAAACGTAAACTTCCAGCCTGCGTGCGAACGGCCCGAAGACAAGCCGGGCGGGCGCAGACAGTACATACTGGTACGGCCAGCGCGCCCAGCGCCGTATTCGGGTTGTGCCGCCGCAGACTTACAGGGCCGGCGCCTTCTGGTGCCAGTCGGTGGCCTGCTGGAACTGGTGCGCCACGTTCAGCATCTTGGCTTCGCTGAAGTAGTTGCCGATGATCTGCAGCCCCACCGGACGCCCGTTGGCGGCGAAGCCGGCCGGCACGCTCATGCCGGGCAGACCGGCCAGGTTGACCGACAGCGTGTAGATGTCCGACAGGTACATCTGCACCGGGTCGTCCGACTTCTCGCCGATATTGAACGCCGCGGTCGGCGCCACCGGCCCGAGGATCACGTCGCACTGTTCGAACGCGGCCTTGAAGTCGTTGGCGATGAGGCGGCGAATCTTCTGCGCCTTGAGGTAGTAGGCGTCGTAGTAGCCGTGCGACAGCACGTAGGTGCCGACCATGATGCGGCGCTTGACCTCGGCGCCGAAGCCCTCGGCGCGGGTCTTCTCGTACATGTCGACCAGGTCCTTGTACTCGGCGGCACGGTGGCCGTAGCGCACGCCGTCGTAGCGGCTGAGGTTGGTCGAGGCCTCGGCCGGGGCGATCACATAGTAGGCCGGGATGGAGAGCCGGGTGTTGGGCAGGCTGATCTCGACCACCTCGGCGCCCAGTTTCTTCAGTTCGGCGATGGCGCCGTCGACCACGCCGGCGACGTCGGCGGACAGGCCCTCGGCGAAGTATTCGCGCGGCAGGCCGATCTTCAGGCCGTTCAGCGGCGCATTCAGGTCACGGCTGTAGTCTTCCTTGGCGCGCTCGAGGCTGGTCGAATCGCGCTGGTCGAAACCGGCCATGACGTTGAGCAGCAGCGCGCAGTCCTCGGCGGTCTGCGCCAGCGGGCCGCCCTGGTCGAGCGAGGAGGCGTAGGCCACCATGCCGTAGCGCGACACCACGCCGTAGGTCGGCTTGATGCCGGTTACGCCGCAATGCGAGGCCGGCTGGCGGATCGAACCGCCGGTATCGGTGCCGGTGGCGATCGGGGCGAGGCGCGCCGCCACTGCCGCGGCGGAGCCGCCGGACGAGCCGCCGGGAATCGCCGCCAGGTCCCACGGGTTCTTCACCGGGCCATAGAAGCTGTTCTCGTTGGACGAGCCCATGGCGAACTCGTCCATATTGGTGCGACCGAGCGTCACCAGGCCGGCGGCGCGGCACTGCTCGATGACGTGGGCGTCGTAGGGCGAGACGAAGTTGTCGAGCATCTTCGAGCCGCAGCTGGTCTTCCAGCCCTGCTGGCAGAAAATGTCCTTGTGCGCGATCGGCACACCGGCGAGCGGGCCGGCCTGGCCGGCGGCGCGCAGGGCGTCGGCGGCGCGCGCTTCGGCCAGGGTCTTGTCGCGGTCGACGCTGATGAAGGCGTTGAGCGTCGGGTTGAGCGCCGCGATGCGGTCGAGGTAAAGCCCGGCGAGTTCCTCGCTGGACACGGCTTTTGCCGCCAGTTGCTGCGACAGCGCCTTGAGGGTGGCGTTAATCATGGTGTCGTAAAATCTCGATAAGCTCGGCAGGTTGGCCGAAACGCGCGTGCGCCGGGAACCAACCTTGCCAGAATCAATCTCTGGTTATTCGATGACTTTGGGGACGAGGAACAGGCCGTTCTCGACCTGCGGGGCGATGGCCTGGAAGGCGGCGCGGCGGTCCGATTCGGTCACCACATCATCGCGCAGGCGCAGGCTCACGTCCTGCGGATGGGCCATCGGTTCGATGCCATCGGTATCGACGGCCTGCATCTGCTCGATCAGGCCGAAAATATTGTTGAGTTGAGCGCCCACCGCCACGATTTCTTCGTCGGTTACGGCGATGCGGGCCAGCTTGGCGATCCGCGCGACATCCTGATGCGTCAGCGACATGGTGTCCTCGTTAAAACCTTTAATAATTCAAGGCTGATAGGGTATCATAGACTGTTTGATTCACCCAAGATTCGACGCTTCGCCACACCGTTCCACCGGGGGTCATTTGACGGTTCTTGCCGTCCTTCCGGCGACCAGGGGAAGCCGCTAGACCACGACCATTAGCGCCATTGCGGGCTTGTCCCGACAACACGAACACTGAACCAGGACCACCCCATGTTTCGTTCCCTCACCGGATACTTCTCGAACGACCTCGCCATCGACCTCGGCACCGCCAACACCCTGATCTACATGCGCAGCAAGGGCATCGTGCTGGACGAACCGTCGGTGGTGGCGATTCACAGCGACTTCCCGACCAACAAGAAGTCGATCCTGGCCGTCGGTCTGGAAGCCAAGCGCATGCTGGGCCGCACCCCGGGCTCGATCCAGGCGATCCGCCCGATGAAGGACGGCGTGATCGCCGACTTCACCGTGACCGAGCAGATGCTCAAGCAGTTCATCAAGAAGGTGACGCCGAGCCGCTTCTTCTCCGCCAGCCCGCGCATCGTGATCTGCGTGCCGTGCGGTTCGACCCAGGTCGAGCGCCGCGCCATCAAGGACTCGGCGCTGGCAGCCGGCGCGCGCCGCGTCGAGCTGATCGAGGAGCCGATGGCCGCCGCGATCGGCGCCGGCCTGCCGGTGGAAGAGCCGACCGGCTCGATGGTGGTGGACATCGGCGGTGGCACCACCGAAGTGGGCGTCATCTCGCTGGGTGGCGTGGTGTACTCCAACTCGGTGCGCGTCGGCGGCGACAAGTTCGACGAAGCCATCATCAACTACATCCGCCGCAACTACGGCATGCTGATCGGCGAGACCACCGCCGAAGAGATCAAGAAAACCATCGGCTCGGCCTTCCCGGGCGCCGAAGTGAAGGAAATGGAAGTCAAGGGCCGCAACCTGGCCGAGGGCATCCCGCGCGCCTTCACCGTGTCGTCCAACGAGATCCTCGAGGCGCTCACCGAGCCGTTGAACCAGATCGTCTCCGCGGTGAAGATCGCGCTGGAGCAGACCCCGCCGGAACTGGGCGCCGACATCGCCGACAAGGGCATGGTGCTGACCGGCGGTGGCGCGCTGCTGAAGGACATCGACCGCCTGCTGGCCGAGGAAACCGGTCTGCCGGTGATCGTCGCCGAAGAGCCGCTGACCTGCGTGGTACGCGGCTCGGGCAAGGCGCTGGAAAAGATGGACAAGATCGGCACCATCTTCACCAACGTACCCTGAACCGGATTCGCGTCCGGCCTGAACCGGCCGGACGTCCTGCCAGATGGACTTTGCCAACAATCCCAGCTTCATCCGCCAGGGCCCGCACCCGGCGGTGCGTCTCGCGTTGTGCGTGCTGCTGTCGATCGCGCTGTTGATCGGCGATAGCCGCTACGGCCTGATGGAGCACGTGCGCGAAGCGCTCTCGGTGGCGCTATACCCGGTACAGCGCGCGGTCAACGTGCCGTTTGCCGGCGCGCGCCACGTCATCGACTTCTTCACCGCGCAGGCGGAGCTGAAGGCCGAGAACGACGCGCTGAAGAGCCAGCGCCTGCAGATGTCGGCGCAGCTCGCACGGCTCGCCACCGTGGAACGCGAATACCGCGAACTGCGCCAGCTCAACGAGCTCAAGTCGTCGCGCGCCGAGGGCGGCCAGCTGGCCGAGGTGCTCTATACCGGGCGCGACCCGTTTTCCTACAAGCTGATCATCGACAAGGGCGCGGACGCCCAAATCAGTCCGGGCCAGCCGGTGATCGACAGTCAGGGGCTGATCGGCCAGGTGACGCGGGTGCAGCCGCTGACCGCCGAGGTAACGCTGATCATCGACAAGAACCACATGGTGCCGGTGATGATCGAGCGCACCGGCGCGCGCGCCATCCTGTACGGCTACGGCGGTGGCGTCGAAGTGCGTTACCTACCGAACCACGCCGACGTGCAGGAGAAGGACTTGCTGGTGACCTCGGGCATCGACGACCTGTACCCGGCCGGGCTGCCGGTGGCGCGCATAGGCAAGATCGAGCGCAACACCGGCGCCGCCTTCGCCCGGCTGTCCACCAGCGTGGTGGCCGGGGTGCAGGAGAGTCGTTTCGTGCTGGTGCTGAACCCGAAGCAGCACGTGCCGGCCGCGCCACCGCCGCCACCTGACGCCGCCCCGCCCCGCCGCACGGAGTAACCATGCCGTTTGAGCGCCCCAAAGAACTGCTGAAGCCGGTTAAGCGCCGCTTCATCTTCCTGACCTTCGTCATCGCCGTGCTGGTCGAACTGATCCCGCTGCCGGCGGGCTCCACACGCTGGCTGCCCGACCTGATCGGGCTGCTGCTGCTGTACTGGGTGATCAACCAGCCGCGCCGCGTCAATATCGGCAGCGCCTTCCTGCTGGGGCTGGTGGCGGATGCCGCCACCGCCGGGTTGTTCGGCCAACATGCGCTGGCCTATTCGATCACCAGCTACCTGGCCTTGCGCCAGCAGCGCCAGCTGGTGATGTTCAACCTCGGTCAGCAGGCGCTGGCCGTGCTCGCGCTGATGCTGGCCAACCAGACCATCATGGTGGTGGCGCGCATGATCACCGGCGCCGCCTTCGTCGGCTGGAGCTATTTCCTGCCGCCGCTGGTCGGCGCGCTGCTGTGGCCGCTGCTGACCAAGCTGCTGTTGCTGCCGTACCGGCAGCATTCGGTCTAGTGGTAGCGCCCGGCATGTCCCGTCCCACCCGTTTCAAGAACACCCAGGCGGAAGAAGGCCAGTTCCAGCTGCGCCTAGTGGTGGCTTACGCCATCATGGTGCTGCTGTTCCTGCTCCTGGTCAGCCGCTTCGTCTGGCTGCAGGTGATGCAGCACCAGCATTTCTCCACGCTGGCCCAGAACAACCGCATCTCGCTGGTGCCGATCCTGCCCAACCGCGGCCTCATCGTCGACCGCAACGGCGTGATCCTGGCGCAGAACTACTCGGCCTACACGCTGGAGCTCACCCCGAGCAAGATGGCCGACCTTGACGCCACCGTGGCCGAGCTCTCCAAGCTGGTCAACGTTACCCCGCGCGACCTCAAGCTGTTCAAGAAGCTGCGCGCGGAATCGCGCAACTTCGAGGCGATCCCGCTCAAGGCCAAGTTGAGCGAGGAGGAAGCCGCCCGCATGGCGGCGCACGCCTGGCGCTTCCCCGGGGTGGAGGTCAAGGCGCGGCTGTTCCGCGACTACCCGTTCAAGGAACTGACCAGCCACGTGCTGGGCTATATCGGCCGCATCAACACCAAGGACGTGGAGCGGCTGGAAGAGGACGACCAGACCACCAACTACCGCGGCACCACCTATATCGGCAAGACCGGGCTGGAATACACCTACGAGACCCAGCTGCACGGCACCGTCGGCTTCGAGGAAATGGAAACCGACGCTGGCGGGCGCGCCATCCGCACCCTGCGCCGCACCCCGCCGATCAACGGCCAGAGCCTGCACCTGGCGCTCGACATCCGCCTGCAGGAACTCGCCGACAAGCTGTTCGGCAAGCGCCGCGGCGCGCTGGTGGCGATCGACCCGCGCGACGGCGGCGTGCTGGCCTTCCTGTCCAAGCCCGGCTTCGATCCTTCGCTGTTCATCGACGGCATCGACAGCCAGACCTGGAAAGAGCTGAACGAAAACTGGGAGAAGCCGCTGGTCAACCGCGCGTTGCGCGGCCTGTACCCGCCCGGCTCCACCTTCAAGCCGTTCATGGCGATGGCGGCGCTGGAGACCGGCGCCATCGGCCCCAACGACATCCGCCCGGCGCCGGGCTACTTCACCCTGCCCGGCAGCAGCCACCAGTTCCGCGACTCCAAACCCGCCGGCAACGGCATGGTCAACCTGGCCAAGGCGATCCAGGTGTCGAGCGATACCTTCTTCTACAAGCTGGCGTGGGACATGGGCATCGACCGCATCCATCCGGTGGTGGCGCAGTTCGGGCTGGGCAGCAAGACCGGCATCGACCTCGACGGCGAGGCCGCCGGGGTGCTGCCGTCCAAGGAATGGAAGGCCAAGCGCTTCGCCAAGTACCGCCCGGAGGTGGGGCGCTGGTATCCCGCCGACGTGGTCAGCATCGGCATCGGCCAGGGCTTCAACGCCTACACCCCGCTGCAGATGGCCAACGGCGTCGCCACCCTGGCCAGCGACGGCGCGATGTTCAAGCCGCACCTGGTGCAGCAGGTGGTGGACGATCGGCACGCCAAGGCCACCCCGATCAATACCAACCCGGTGCGGCGCCTGGCGTTCAAGCCGGCCCATTTCGAGTACGTGAAGCGCGGCATGCAGGCCGTGCTGCAGCCCGGCGGCACCGCGGCGCGCATCGGCGTCAACCTGCCCTACACCATGGCCGGCAAGACCGGCACGGCGCAGGTGGTGCAGATCAAGCAGGGCGCCAAGTACAACGCCGGCGCGCTGGCCGAACGCTACCGCGACCACTCCTGGTTCGTCGCCTTTGCCCCGGTCGAGGCGCCCAAGATCGCCCTGGCGGTGATCGTCGAGAACGCCGGTTTCGGTGCTGCCGCGGCGGCCCCGATCGCGCGCGCCCTGACCGATTTTTACCTCACCGGCAAGGTGCCGGCCGACCTGTCCGGCCAGCTGCAGACGGTGAAGACGGAAACCCGCAGCGCGGCGGAGATCGCCCGGGCCCAAGCCGAGCGCGCCGCCGAAGAGCAGGAGGGCCACGATGCAAACCCCGCTCCTTAAACGTATCTGGCAGTTCGTGCGCGAACCGCTGGACGGCTGGCTGATGCTGTTCCTCGGCCTGGTGTTCGTGCTCAGCATGCTGGTGCTGTACTCGGCCTCGAACCAGAGCTTCGACAAGATCGACAACAAACTGGTCTACACCGTGCTCGGCCTGGTGGTGATGTGGGGCGCGGCGCGCATGCGTCCGCAGTCGATCATGAACTTCGCGCCGCCGCTCTACGCGCTCGGGGTGCTGCTGCTGCTGGCGGTGCATTTCAAGGGGGTGACGGTGAACGGCTCGACGCGCTGGCTGGAACTCGGCATCACCCGCATCCAGCCATCGGAGATCATGAAGATCGCGCTGCCGATGATGGTGGCGTGGTTCTTCCAGCGTTTCGAGCTGAGCCTGCGCTGGTGGCATTACCTGGCCGCCATGGTGCTGATCGTGATTCCCGGCGGGCTGGTGCTCAAGCAGCCCGACCTCGGCACCGCCACGCTGATCATGGCGGCCGGCTTCTTCGTGCTGTACTTCGCCGGATTGTCGTGGAAGGTGCTGATCGGCGGCGCGGTGGCGTTTGCCGCCAGCCTGCCGGTGGTGTGGAACCTGATGCACGACTACCAGAAGAAGCGCGTGCTGACGCTGATCGACCCGATGGAAGACCCGCTCGGCGCCGGCTACCACATCATCCAGTCGATGATCGCCATCGGCTCGGGCGGGCCGTTCGGCAAGGGCTGGCTCAACGGCACCCAGACCCACCTCGACTACATCCCGGAGCGCACCACCGACTTCATCTTCGCGGTGTACTCGGAGGAGTTCGGCCTGATCGGCAACGTCATCCTGGTGGTGCTGTACCTGCTGATCGTCAGCCGCGGCCTGATGATCACGGCGCGCGCCCAGACCCTGTACGGCCGCCTGATGGGCGGCACCATCACCATGTCGTTCTTCGTGTACGCCTTCGTCAACATGGGCATGGTAGCCGGCATCCTGCCGGTGGTCGGCGTCCCGCTGCCGCTGGTCTCCTACGGCGGCACCGCCACCCTGACGCTGATGCTGGGGCTCGGCATGCTGATGAGCATCGGCAACACCCGGCGCTAGACAGCGGGCAACGTGCTCTGGGAGGTTTTTTTACAGGCCCCGGCGAAGCCGGGCCTCTCCCCCCAGGTATTTGTTCCCGCAGCCTGCCCATTCATTCCCCATCCTTCGCTGAGCGCATCCCTGCGTGCCGATCCATCGCTGAGCAAATCGAAGATTTGCACGCAGAGATTGGCCCAGCGATAGACCCGCACGCGGCCCGCCCTTGCCCAGCTGGGGAGCCTCGCTACGCTCGAGAGAAGCTGTCAGCCATCTGCCCTCAGCCCTCCAGCGGCAGTAGTTGACCATCCACGCCGGCCAGCGCCGTGGCGAAGCCGTGACGACGGTAGTTGCCGCCAATGGCCGCCAGTCGCTCCGGCTGCTGGCGCAACGCCTCCGGCAGCAGGATGCCGAAACGCTGTTCCAGCCCAAGACGGTTGAGGATGTCGCGAAACACCTTGCCGTGCTCGGCTTCCACCCCGGCCACCAGGGTCAGCGACACCGGCAGGTACAGCGTGTGCCATGGACAATCCAGGCGCAGGTAATTGAGCAGGTGGATGACGCGCACGAAACGGTCCAGCACCAGCGCTGACTGGCTGGCCTGGCACAGGCCCAGCAAGCGCTCGATCTCGATGGTGTGCCCAGCCGGGCTCAGGCACTGCGTCATGGCCACGGCGCTGCCATCCTCCTGCGGCTGGAAGCGGCTTGCCAGGCGGTGCTTGATGAAGGTGCCGAAAAACTCACCCTGTTCGGAGAGATGAATCGGGAAGCCGCTGAAATACAGGCTGTGCACCCGCTCGGTGAAAAAAGTCAGTAGTTGGCTCATGCCCGTCTTCCTCGTTGCCCCGTAGAGAGCTTGGACCAGTCCATCCCGCGCGCCCCGGCCAGCTCGGCATCCCGGTCACGGCCGACCCCGCCTTGCTCGCCTCCTCGCCATGCCCCCGCCGCTTCAAGGCGGGACGATCGAACAGGGTAGCCGCGCCCGTGATATTCCATCAAGTTAGAATTTTTCCATTGCTCATCACGGAATCGAATGAGGCGACCCTCCCGGCGCGGGAGGCCGCGTACGGCGGCGAGCGTCGAGCCCTCAGCCCAGCCAGCGCAATGCGCCGTACAGCGCGAAGCTGACCACGATGGCGAGCAGCGTGCGCCGCGTCAGCAAGGCCACCGCACCGGCCACCAGCGTGCCGACCAGGTAGGGATTGGCCGGCGACAGGTCGAGCGTGCCCTGCGGCGCCAGCGCCATCGGCACCACCAGTGCGGTCAACACCGCCGCCGGCACATAGTGCAGCGCGCGGTTGAGCCAGGCCGGAAAGCTCAAACGTTGGCCGAACACCAGGAAACTGGCGCGGATCAGCACCGTCAGCAGCGCCATGCCGGCAATCGTCAGCCAGATCGTCATGCTGCCGCCCTCCTTTCGGCCAACCTTTCACACGCCACCCCGGCCAGCACGCCGACCAGCGCAGCCAGCATCAGGTCGAGCTTGTAGGGCAGGCCGCGCGCCAACAGCGCCACCGCGCCAGCCGCCGCCGCCGCCGCCAGCGCCGGGCGCTTTTTCAGCTGCGGCGCGACGATGGCGGTAAAGGTCGCCACCATGGCGAAGTCCAGCCCCCAGCCGGCCAGACCCGGCACCGCCTTGCCGAGCCACACCCCCACCACGCTCCACAGGAACCAGTTGAGGTACATCGCCAGCGAGGAGCCGAGCTGGTACCACTGCCCGCCAGCCGCCCCCTGCGAACGGAAGCGGTGCTCCACCACGGCAAAGGTCTCGTCGGTGAGCCAGAACGCCAGCGGCCAGCGCCAGCGGGCGCTCCAGTCGCGCGCGTAGGGCAGCAGCGTGGCGCTGTACAGCGCGTGGCGCAGGTTGACGACGAAGGTGGTGAGCCAGATCACCGGCAGCGCCGCGCCGGCGCCGATCAGGCTGACCGCGACGAACTGCGAGGAGCCGGCGAAGACGAAGGCCGACATCGCCAGCGTGGCGCCGGCCGACAGCCCGGCACCGACCGCCAGCGTGCCGAAGATGACGCCGAACGGCGCGGCGCCGACCAGCATCGGCAGGCTGTCGCGGGCGCCGGCCAGGAGCAGAGCGAAAGGTTTCATCGGAGGGGGCCGCGAGAAAAGTGGGTGACGTGCCCAGTCTGGCTCAGGCGTCGTTGCCGGTCTTGAACGATCTTGCGCCGACGGCACGCTGGTAGGCCGCCGGGGTCACGCCCAGCGCATGGCGGAAAGCCCGCGTCAGATGCGCCTGGTCGGCGAAGCCCAACTCGGCGGCGGCATCGGACGGTCGCCAGCCGCGCCCCAGCAGCGTGCGCGCCCGCGCCACCCTGAGCTGGTTGCGCCACGCCACCGGCGGCAGGCCGAGGTGCTGCCGGAACAGACGATTCAGATGATAGGGCGACAGCTCGACGGCGTCCGCCAGCTGCTGCAGCGACAGGTTGTCCGCCAGGCGGTCGGCCAGCAGCGCCCGTACCCGCTCCACCGCGACCGGGTGCGATGCCAAGGGCTGGCTGGCGACGCTCATGTGCCGCCGCAGCACCGTAGAGAACACCGCGTACAGCGCCGACTCGCGCTGCAGCCGGTCCTGGCTCGAACTCAGCAGCAGATGCAGCTGATTGAGCCGCTCGGCCAGATCGGCGTCGTGCAGCACGGTGGCCCGGAAATACGGCACCGCATCGGCGCGGCCGCTGATTTCCTGCGCCAGCCGGCGCATGAAGGCCGCCGACGGATAGAAACCACGATAGGCCCAACCATTCTCCTCGCCCGCCTCGCCGGTGTGCACCTCGCCCGGATTGATCACGATCAGCTGACCGCGCCCGGCCTGATGCGCGCTGCCGTGGTAGTGATAGCGCTGGGAGCCCTGGATCAGGGTGTTGACCACGTATTCCTCGTGGAAATGCGGTGCAAACACATGCTCGACGTAGCGCGCGTCCAGGCACTCCAACGGCGCGATGTCGTCGGCGCGGAAAAAACGGGCGTACTCGGCGGCGGAATGACTCATGGCGGGGGCGTCGGGAACGATACGTCGATTATGACGGCAAGCGCGCCAACGCGACAGGCCGAAACCGCGACGGGCGGCGACAAAAAACCCCGTCGGCGGACGGGGTGGTCGTGATGCCCGGCGCGCCGGCTCAGGAGCCGGCGAGGAAGGTGCGCACCCCCGAGCCGATGAACTGCACGCCGACGCAGATCAGCAAGAAGCCCATCAGCCGCGTCATCACCTCGCGCCCGGAACGGCCCAGCTTCTCCGCGATCAGCGTCGAGGAGCGCAACACCAGCCAGGTGCCGAGGCAGGTCAGGACGATGGCCAGCACCGTCATCGCCATCGCCAGCGCCTTGGCCGGCACGCCGTGCAATTCGGCGATCTCGGTGGCGATGCCGATCACCACGGCGATGGTCCCCGGCCCGCTGATGCCGGGCATGGCCAGCGGGAAGAAGGCGTAATCCTCCTTGCCGTCCGAAGTCTTGGGCGCCATGCCCGGGTCCTGCGACAGGAACAGCATGCGGTACCCCAGCACCGCCACCACCAGACCGCCGGCGATACGCAGGGCGCCGTAGGAAATGCCGAACAGCGCCAGGATCAGGTTGCCGGCCAGCAGCGACACCAGCATGATGCCGGCGGCGAACAGGCAGGCGCGCCGCGCCTGATGAGCCCGGCCCTCGTCGCTCATGTCGCGCGTCAGCGTGATGAACAACGGAATCTTCGACAGCGGGTTGGTGATGGTGATCAGACTGATCAGGCCGCCAAACAGAAACTGCAGATACAGGTCTTTCAGCATGGAAAACAGCCGGGAATATCGGGGGTCGCCATTCTACCCGCTTGCGGTCGGCTTGCCAGCGCAACGTGGCACGCCACTGCGGCAATCTGTCGCAGCCACGCGCGGTCGGCGCTATGCTACGGTTCGTTCTTCGAGACCGCACCCATACCCGTCATGAAACACCTCCGCATCCTGACCGCCCTCCTTCTCGGCCTGCTCGCCCTGCCGGCACTGGCCCACCACTACGTGCTCGGCACACTGCATATCGGCCACCCGTGGAGCCGCGCCATGCCGGCCATGATGAGCAGCGGTGCGGTCTACCTGAAGCTCGACAACCAGGGCAAGACCGCCGACCGCCTGCTCGCGGTCAGCACCCCGCGCGCCGCCAGTGCCGAATTGCACCAGAACCTCAACGATCACGGCATCATGCGCATGCGCGCGCTGCCCGAAGGGATAGAACTGCCCCCCGGCCGTGGCATCGCGCTGGCCCCGGGCGGGACGCACATCATGCTGATGGGGCTCACCGCGCCGCTCAAGGCCGGCGAACGCTTCCCTCTGACGCTACGCTTCGCCCGCGCCGGCACGATCGAGGTCGAGGTCAAGATCGAAGAAGGCCTGATGCCCACCCCCTGAACAGCATCCCACCGCGTCGCGGCGCCTGCACGGCGTCCGACGCTCCGGCCGTGTCGCGACATGGCCCCCTCCTCCCCCCATCGCCCACTGCCCGACCCGCCACCTGCGCTCGCCCCTCCCGAGTCGCCCTGCTACAGTCAACGTGTCAAAAAAATGACATTGCGCTGATCATGAAGCCGAATCGGGTAAAAACCGCTTTTACTGTTAAATAAAAGCGTCTTATTATTCACATGTGCTTACACATCAAGAGTGGATATTCATGCTGCGACGCCTGCTGATGCGACTAGCACACGCTTTAGGCAACCCGACCCTGCTCATGACGCTGCTCATGGTACTGGGGCTGGTCGGCACCTGGCGCCTGCTGGACAGCACCATCGCGCAAAGCGATCGGGGCTATCTCCAGCTGACCGGCGAACTGCTCGAGCGCAACCTGCTCAAACAACGCAACACGCTGGGCCACAACCTGACCGAATACAACGCCTGGGACGACATGTACCACGCGGTCAGCGGCCCCTCTCTCAATACCGCCTGGCTGCGCACCAACCTCACCGGATCGATCTACCGCACCCTCGATATCCAGCTCGGCGTCATCACCGATGCCCAGGGCAAGCCGCTGTACGCCGTGCGCAACGGCGCCATCGAGGAAACGCCGAACCTGGCGCTGCCGTTCAGCGCCCGGCAATGGCAGCACCTGGTACAGATGGCCGCCCGCTTCGAGCCGCTCGGCAACGAAGGTTACCCCACCACGTTTTTCCGCGACACCGCCCCCAACCCGCTCACCCACCAGACCGAACCGCGTCTGCTGATGCTGGCGCTGCAGCGCATCGTGCCGGAAACCACGGAACCGGACGCCGCCCTCCCGGCGCGTTACCTGCTGTTCGCCAAGGACATCGGCCCCGCACAGTTGGAAGACATCGCCGGCGATCTGCGCCTGGAGCAATTGCAGGTCGACTTCTCCGCCGCCGCCAAGCCCCCCGGGGCGCTCGCGGTGCAAGGTCCCGAAGGGCAGACACTGGCTTACCTCACCTGGCAGCAGGAGCTGCCCGGCAATCGTCTGCAAACGGCACTGCTGCCACGCGCGCTGCTGTTGCTGGTAGTGCTGATCGCCATCGCGCTGCTGCTGCTGCGGGTATCGCGCCAGCTGACACTGCGCCACCAGCGCACCACCGCGCGCCTGATCAGCCAGGGGCAAGTGCTGCGCGAACTGGTTGCCGAACGCGAGAACAAGAGCGACCCGCTCGACGCCTACCTGAAGTTGCTGTGCCAGAAACTGGCCGCCACCCTAGACGTCTCCCGCGTCAGCGTCTGGCGCTACCAACCCGATCTCCAGGAGCTGGAGTGCCTGATCGGCATCGACCGCGACGCCGATCACCACTTCGCCGGTGCCTTGCTGCACTTCTCCGCCCATCCCGACTATTTCTCTGCGCTGCACCGGGAGCGCTACCTCAGTGCCAGCCACGCCACCAGCGATCCGCGCCTGGCCAGCATGCGCGACTACCTGCTGGAACACACCGTCTGCTCGATGCTGGACGCGGCCGTCACGCTGGCCGGCACCCACTACGGGGTGATCTGCGTGGAAGACCGCAACAAGCGCGAGACCTGGCACCCCGACGAGATCAACTTCGTCTGCTCCAGCGCCGACGTGGTGGCGCTGATGATGGAATCGGGCGCACGGCTGCAGGCCGAGGGCGAACTGCATCGCCACGCCTACTACGACCGCTTCACCGGCTTGCCCAACCGGGCCCGGCTCTTGATGCAGCTCGACGAACTGGCACAGAATCGCAGCGAGAACCCGGTGTTCGGCTGCCTGATCCTGGCGCTGGACGCCCTGCCCAACCTCAACGAGCTGTACGGCCACGACACCGGCGACCAGGTCATCCTGCTGCTGTGCGAGCGCCTGGCGCGCCTGGCCGAGCCGGGCGAACTGGTGGCACGGGTGGCGGAAAACCGCTTCTGCCTGATCCTGCTGGGCAAGGACGAGAGCAACATCAACCGCCGCGTCACCGCCATCAACGAAACGCTCAACCTGCCGCTCGACGTCAACGCCCAGCTGATCGGCGTGCGCGTCAGTGCCGGACTGGCGCTGTCGCCGCAGGACAGCAAGGAACCGTTGCGCCTGCTGGAACACGCCGAGCTGGCGATGCAGATCTCGCGCAGTTCGATCCAGGGCGGCTGGGTGCGCTTCCACGAAGACATGAGCACCGACTGGCACCGCCGCCACCTGCTGATCAACGAACTGCGCCAGGCCATCGGCACGCACCAGCTGTTCCTCTGCTACCAGCCCTACCACGACCTGAAAACCCGCCGCACGCGCGGCGCCGAGGCGCTGCTGCGCTGGCACCACCCCGAGCACGGTTTCATCTCCCCCGGCGAGTTCATCCCGCTGGCCGAAGACAGCGGCGTGATCGTGCCGCTCGGCGAGTGGGCGCTGCGCGAAGCCTGTCAGCAGACCGCCAAGTGGCGGCAGGGCGGGCAGCCGGAGTTCACCATCTCGGTCAACGTCTCGCTGCTGCAACTGGAAGACCCACACTTCGCCGACCTGGTCGCGGGCATCCTGGCCACCGCCCACCTCCCCCCCTCGGCGCTGGAGCTGGAAGTCACCGAAACCCTGGCGCTGCGCCAGTCGGGCAGCATCGAGGACAATATCCGCCGTCTCAAGGCGTTGGGGGTGAGCCTGGCGATCGACGACTTCGGCACCGGCTACGCCTCGTTCAGCTACCTGCGCCGCTTCCCCGCGGAAAAGATCAAGATCGACAAGCAGTTCCTCGACCAGGTACCGGACAACCACCAGGACGCCGCCATCGTACGCATGATCGTGGCGATGGGGCATTCGCTCGGCGCCATGGTCACCGGCGAAGGCATCGAGAACGAACGGCAACTGGCCTTCCTCGCCGAGATCGGCTGCGACTACGCGCAAGGCTTCCACCTGAGCAAGCCGCTGGAGCAGCACGCCATGAGCCGTTACCTGTCGCACAACGCGGTAGTGGTGTCGAACGGCCAGCAAACGCCGACAACGTTGTAGTTATGTGACACATTGCAGTGCAACAAAAAATGTCGAAAGGCCATTTCGCTTTACCGATGCCCCATTAATGGGCACACTCGCCGAGGGAATCAAAACCGCCGGTCCCCACATATACCGCAGCGTCAAGTTTGCACCCGACAGAAGTCTAAGATGGAGGAGCGGGCCCCAAGGGCCCGTCATACAATAAAGCGACTCGCGGGACCGGCGGCTTCCCCTCCTTGAAGACAGTACTTTCCGCTATGCTGTACGGCGTATTCCATCACCCCGATACGCCCACCATGACGACCCCCGATCGACTCCCCCACCTTGCCATCCAGTACTGTACCGGCTGCCGCTGGCTGCTGCGCGCCGCTTGGATGGCTCAGGAACTGCTGACCACCTTCGAGAAGGAACTGGCCGAAGTGGCGCTCCAGCCGGGCTCGGGCGGCGTGTTCCGCATCACCCTCGACGGCGAGCAACTGTGGGACCGCAAGGCCGACGGCGGCTTTCCCGACATCAAGGAACTGAAGCAGCGGGTACGCGACCGTGTCGCCCCGGACAAATCGCTCGGCCACAGCGACGCCGTACCGACCCCGCCGCGCTGAAAGCGAGGTTGGCCGCAGCATGGCCCTGCCGCAACGCAAGATCATCCACGTCGACTGCGACTGCTTCTTCGCCGCAGTGGAGATGCGTGACCAGCCCGCCTGGCGCGACATCCCGCTGGCAGTGGGGGGGCAGCCCGACAGCCGCGGCGTGATCGCCACCTGCAATTACCTGGCGCGACGCTACGGCGTGCACTCGGCGATGTCGTCGGCGCGCGCGCTGCATCTGTGCCCACGGCTGTTGATCGTCCCCCCCGACTTCGCACGCTACAAGACGGCCAGCCAGCAGATCCTGGCGATCTATCAGGATTTCACCGAACTGGTCGAACCGTTGTCGCTGGACGAGGCCTACCTCGACGTCAGCGGTCGGCCGCACTACCAGGGCAGCGCCTCGCTGATGGCCGAAGCGATCCGCAGTCGCATCCGTGACGAGGTCGGCATCACCGCCTCGGCCGGCATCGCCCCCAACAAATTCCTGGCCAAGGTCGCCAGCGACTGGAACAAGCCGGACGGCCAGTTCGTGATCCGGCCCGAGGATGTCGACGCCTTCGTCCTTGCCCTGCCGGTGGAGAAGATTCCCGGTGTCGGAGCCGTCACCGCGTCACGTCTGCACGCACTCGGGGTGCGGCATTGCGAAGACGTGCGCGGCTGGGAACTGGCGGAACTGGTGCGTCACTTCGGCCGCTTCGGCGAGCGCCTGCACGCCCTGGCACGCGGCATCGACCCACGCCCGGTCAGCATCGAGCGTTTGCGCAAATCGATCAGCGTGGAGGAAACCTACGCGGTGGACCTGCCCGACCTCGATGCCTGCCTGGCCAAATTGCCGGAACTGCTGGAGCGCCTGGCGCACCGCCTGGAGCGTGCTGGCCAGCCTGCGTTCCGCGGCCTGAGCGTCAAGCTCAAGTTTGCCGACTTCACCCAGACCACGGTGGAACAGGCGGGCCAGCAGCTGAGTCGCGACACGCTGGCGGCATTGCTGCAGGTCGGCCACGCCCGCGGGGCGCAACCGGTCAGATTGCTGGGGGTGGGCGTGCGGCTCGCCGCGGACGACACCGAACCGCGCCAGCTGGCGCTGTTTCACGGCGACGAGCAGGCCGGCTGAGCAGGCCAGGGTTGGCCGAAGCCGAACCCCAAGGGTCGAGCCGCCCGGACACGGCGGCCCAGCGGGAAGTGGGAGGGTATGGGCTCAGCCGGCCTGCCGTGCGTCCTGGAACGCGGCAACGGCGACGTCGCGCTCCTGCCAGGTGCGTGCCACACTCGGGCGCTGCGCCAGCGCCGTCAGGTAGGCAGCCAGCTCCGGCACCGCCTGCACCGGGTCGCGCTGGAGCGTGCGGCGGCACGCCAGCGACACCGACGGCAGCAGCGCAGCGGCGCTGATGTCGGCATGACTGAACTCGGCCCCGCTCAGCCACGGGGTCAGCCGCGCACGACGCATCACGGCGGCAATGCCGGACTCGATGGCGCCACCGGCGCGCTCGCGCTCGGCCTCGCCCAGTGCGGAGCCAAACAGCACATGGTCGAACAAGGGCTTGGCCGGCGTCAGCACGTAATGCTCCAGCAACAGTGCCAGCTCGCGCGCGTGAGCCCGGCCATTGGGCGTCGGCGGCAACAGCGCGGCGGTCGGGTAGGCGTCTTCCAGCCACTCCAGGATGGCGCCGGATTCGGCCAGGGCGTGGCCGTTGATATCGACGTAGGGAATCTTGCCCATCGGACTCAACGCCAGCACCTCGGGGGTCTGCGTCGGCGCGGCGGGCTGCTCGCGAAAGTTCACCCCTTTTTCGATGAGGGCGATCTTTACCTTGTTGTAATACGGAGAGAGGGCGACACCGTAGAGCGTGATCATCGGATTCTCCTGTCGTCGGGCGGGCGCGTGGAAACGGCAGTGATGTCCATGGCCGCGACCGCGGCCATGCAGAAGTCATTATGAAGCCATTTGCCCAGGCGGGCGAGCCGCGTGCGCCACCCTACCGCCCTCAGCGGGCGGCCGCCATCGCCACCGACTTCTGCTGCACCAGCTTCTGGATCAGCGGCAAGGCCTGCAACGCCACCTTTTCACCCTCCAGGATCGCCTGGTGGCGATCTTCGAACGAGGTCGACCCCATGTTTTGCACCTGTGGCCGGATCACCACGTCGGCCTGCTTCAGCTCCTGCGCCAGCGCGGTAACGTTCATGATGTTGATGCTCTGGTCGAAGATCGACAGGAAGCCGGTGGCCGAACCGGCGCGTGGCCGGGCGGAAATGTCCACCGCGATGACGAAGTCGGCCCCCATCTCGCGCGCCGCGCTGACCGGCACCGGGCTGACCAGACCGCCGTCGACGTAGCGCTTGCCGCCGATCAGGGCCGGCAGGAACACGTTGGGAATACTGGCCGAGGCGCGCACCGCCTGGCCGGTGTTGCCCTGGCGGAACACCACGCGCTGGCCGCTGTCGAGCTCGGTGGCCACCGCGCCGAACGGCTTGCCCAGTTTTTCCAGCGGCCGGTTGCCCACGGCCTGGTTGACGAAGGCGGCCAGCTTGTCGCCCTTGATGAAACCGCTGGTGGACAGGGTGAAATCGGTCAGATTGCTCTCGTCCAGCTTGATCGCCATGCTCTGCAGCTGCAGGCCGTTGTAACCGGCGGCGTACAGGCTGCCCACCACGCTCCCGGCACTGGTGCCGGTGACGATGTCGGGCACGATGCCGTGCGATTCGAGCACCTTGATCACGCCGATATGGGCAAAGCCCTTGGCCGCGCCACCGCCGAGTGCCAGGGCGATTTTCGGCCTGGGCAGGGGCTTGGCCGGCACGGCGACTCCGGGCTTGGCCGGCCCCACCACGGAGCAGGCACTCAAGGTGGCCAGCGCCAGCAGTGGCATGAGCCGGAACAGGGTTCGACGTGCAATCATCCTTTACCTCATATCCAAAACAAACGGGCGGCCACGCCGCCCGACAGGCTGCTGACAACATGCTTTGATGGGCTCTTATAGGACCCGGCAAAGCCGGGCCTCTACACCTTGGTCGTCGATTAGGCAGCCTATCATCTATTCCCAATCCCCCTGCCCTTGCCCTGCAAGGGAGCCTCGCTACGCTCGAGGGAGGGGTTGCCAACAATCTGACGAACGGCCCGAGGAACGCAGAGGCCGCCCTATTTGACGCCCGGACGCGCGCCGGGTTTCATGAACTCGATCACCTGGCGGCCATCCGGCAGCTGATTGGCCTTCTTCTTGGTTTCACCCTTCCAGGCATGGCCGTACACCACTTCGTAAGTGGCCGGCAAAGCGCCGTCCTGGCGGCGCAGTTCGTACGCCGCCTCGACCTTCTGCCAGCTGTGCTTGCCCATCAGGCCGCGCCCGCGCCCGGCGGTGGCGTTGTGTGCGCCGATGGCCTTCAGGTCCTGCATCACGTCGCGTACCCGCGGGTAGGTCAGCACGATCTTGTCCATGTCCATCACCGGCTCGGCGAAACCGCTCTTGAGCAGTGCATCACCCAGATCGTGCATGTCGATGAACTGGTTGACGTGGGTGGCGCCGTCCACGCCGGCGAAGGACTGGCGCAGCTCGAACAGCGTGTCCGGCCCCAGCGTCGAGAACATCAGCATGCCTTCCGGCTTGAGCACGCGCTGGAATTCGGCAAACACGCCGTCCGGAATGTTGACCCACTGAATCGCCAGGTTGGACCAGATCATGTCGACGCTGGCGTCGGCCAGCGGCAGGCATTCGACGTCGGCGCACAACTGCCACGGTTGGGCGCGCTTGAACAGCTTGCCCAGCAGGCCGCCGCCCGCCTGCTGCTTCTCGCGCGAGGCTTGCAGCATGGTGGCGGCGAGATCGAGTTCGATCACGCGCGCCTCGGGATAGCGGCGACGCAGCTCGGCCGCACCGTAGCCGGTGCCGCTGCCGGCGTCGAGGATCACCTTGGGACTGAACTTGATGTAGTCGAGGCGGGCCGCCATGCGATCCGACACCTCGCGCTGCAGCACCGCGGCCGAGTCGTAACTCGGCGCGGCGCGCTCGAAGGCGGCGCGCACGCGGGACTTGTCGGTATAAAACGCTTCACTCATGCGTGTTGGTCCAGGTGGGCGGCAAGCCGCGCCACGAACTCTTCCTCGTGCGACAGGAAGGGGGCGTGCGAGGCCTGCGGGAATTCGTAAAGGGTGGCATCGGCCAGCGTCTCGGCCAGCCAGCGCCCGGCACCGATCGGGGTGATGGCATCCTTGGCGCCGAAGAACAGCCCGACCGGGCAGTGGATGGAGGGCGCCAGCGCGCGCGCGTCGGCCATCAGCAGCAGTTCCAGCGCCGGCAGCAGGCCCTGCGGCCGACCGTGCGCGAACAGCTCCTCACGCAGCGCCTTGAGCGTGTCGCGGGCGCCCGGCGCGCCCAGCATCTGCAGCGCCAGGAAACGCTCCAGGGTCAGCTCGAAAGCGCTGTCGAGGCTGGCGCCGACGCCCTCGATGGCTTTCTTCTCCTGGGCGTGCGGCCAGCCGTCCTGTTTGACGAAGCGCGGGCTGCTGGCGATCAGTGCCAGGCTCTTCACCTGCTCGGGGTGGCGCGCCGCCCAGTGCTGGGCCAGCAGGCCGCCGAGCGACCAGCCGACCACGTGCACCGGCCAGGGGAACTGCGCCGCCAACAGGTCGGCGATGTCGTCGGCGTCGAAGGGATGGCGACTGGCGGAGGCGCCGTGCCCGGGAAGGTCGACCAGGTGCAGGCAATAGCGCCCGGCCAGGCGCTCGGCGACGCGGCTGAACACGCCGCCGTGCAGGCCCCAGCCGTGCAGCATGACGACGTCCGGGCCGCGTCCGAGCGATTCAATGTACAGACTCATGCGAGCTCAGATGAGGGAAAACGCTATTTTCGCAAGAGTGCGATGCGAAAGAAACCACCCATCCCGGCCGATTCGTCATGCTCGATGTGCAAAGTGGTCTGACTGACGATGACGCCGAGCTGACGGTTGATGTCGGTGGCGATGATCCGGGTCAGCTGGTTGGCCGCCACGCGCCACCAGACGGGTCGCTGGCGGTCGGCCAGGAACTTATCGAACACCACGGCGCGCCCGCCGGGCTTGAGCACGCGCTCGACCTCGCGCAGGCAGGCCACCGGGTCGGGAATCACCGCCAGGATCAGGTGCAGGATCACGGCGTCGAAGCAGGCGTCGGGGAACGCCAGCCGCTGGCCGTCCATCACGCTCGCCTCCACCTCGAGCCCGAGCCGGGCGGCCCGTCGGCGCAGCCGCGCCAGCATGCCGTCGGAGACGTCGATGGCGGTGAGCCGGCGGCAACCCTGGAGGTAGTCGAGGTCGAGCCCGGTGCCGGCTCCGAGCAGCAGGATGCGCTCGTCCGGGCGGGGCGCCAACAGCGCAATGGCGCGGCGCCGGCGCGGCGCAAAGAACGCGGCGACAACGCGGTCGTAGACCGGCGCGTACAGGTTGTAGCGCCAGCGGTTGTAACGGGTGGCAAACCCGGAGCCGCCCTCCGGCCGGGGGACGCGTCCCTGCTCACCGCTCATGGCTGGCTCGACACCCCGAAGCGCAGCGTCCCGCCCCGGCCATCTGCACGGCGGGTCGAGGAACGGTTGCACGCTCGTGGCGGATCATCATCCCGGCTCAGGCAACTTGGCGGAAGCTGCTGGCGAAGCCGGCCAGGCGGTCCCAGTCGATGCGCGCGGCCGGTGCCGGGGTGGCGAAGTAGAACCCCTGCAGCTTGCTGCAGCCCATGTCGCGCAGCGTGCGCAGCTGCATGCCGGTTTCCACCCCCTCGGCCACCACGTCCAGGTCGAGCGCTTCGGCCAACGCCAGGATGGCGCGTACGATGGCGGCCGACTCCTGCTTCTGGTCGAGGTCGGCGACAAAGGACTGGTCGATCTTGAGCACGTCGAAATGGTAGCGGTGCAGATAGGACAGCGCCGAATAGCCGGTGCCGAAATCGTCCAGAGCCAGCCGTACGCCCATGTCGTGCAGCCCCTGGATCACCTCGGCCGCCACGTCCGGTACGTCGATCAGCGCGCTTTCCGTCACTTCCAGATGCAGCATGCCGGCCGGCAACGCGTAACGCCGGATCAGCGCCTGCATCCAGTTCAAGAGTTCAGGGTCGTGGAAGTTGGCCGAAGACAGGTTGATGTGCAGCGACACCTCGTCGGTCAGCCGCCCTTCGTCCATCCACTGGCGCAACTGGCGCGCCGCGGCCTCGATCATGTAGCGGTCCACGCGCATGATCAGGCCGCTCTCCTCGGCCATGGGCAGGAAGATGGCCGGGGAGATCAGGCCGCGCGTCGGGTGTTGCCAGCGCACCAGGGCCTCGAAGCCCTGCAGCGCACCGCTGCGGGCGTCGATGAAGGGCTGGAAGAACGGCGTGAGCTGGTCGTCCACCTCCAGCGCGCGGCGCAGCTCCGACTCCAGCGCCAGCTGGTCGGCCTGGTTGAGGCGCAGTTCGTGGTTGAACAGGGTGTAGCCGTGGCGCCCCTGCTGCTTGGTGCGGTACATGGCGTGGTCGGCGTCGCGCAGCACGTCTTCCGAGCGCTGATAGTAGGACTTGTCGGCGATCACCACGCCGACGCTGGCGGTGGTGAACACCTCCCGCCCCATCAGCACTACCGGGCGGTCGAACTCGCCCACGATCATGCGCGCGGTCTGCTCGCAGCCGGGCGCCTCGATGCCGAACAGCAGCGCGGCGAACTCGTCGCCCCCCAGCCGCGCCACGAAATCGCTGTGGCGCAGGCAGCTGCGGATGCGCGCGCCGGCCTCGAACAGCAGGTGGTCGCCGGCGAGATGGCCCAGCGTATCGTTGACCAGCTTGAAGCGGTCGAGGTCGATGAACAGCACCGCGAAGCGCTCGCCGCTGCCGTTGACGTAGGCCTCCCAGCTGCGGCGCAGCGCGCGCGCGAAGTAGGTGCGGTTGGGCAGCTTGGTGAGCGGGTCGTGCAGGCTGTCGAACTCGAGCTGGGCATTGGCGGCGTCGAGCTCGCTGGTGCGCTCGCGTACCCGCTCTTCCAGCTCCAGGTAGGCCGCCTGCAGCGCTTCCATGGCATGGATGCGCGCCAGCGCGGCGCCGATGTTGTTGGCGACGAACTCCAAGAGCTCCTGCTCGCGGAAACCATACTGGACCTGTTCGTCGTAGCTCTGCACCGCCAGCACGCCGAGCAGTTCGTGGCCGTGGTAGAGCGGCACCCCCAGCCAGCTGCGCGGCAGCGTGGCGTCATCGCCGCTGGCGCGCGAGGAGTTCACCTGCAGCGCCTGGCCGCTGTACAGCACCTGCTCGATGTAGCCCTTGCCGGGCTTGCGCGCCTTGTGCGACGGGCAGCGCTCGTCCTGGTAGTAGGGGAAGGAAATCAGGTCGTGATCTTTGTCGTACAGCGCCACCAGGCAATTGCGCGCCGGCAGCAACTCTCCCAGCAGGCGGTGCACGCCGCCCAGGAAGGCCTCCAGCGACAAGCTGGTATTGGACAACTCGGCGATCAGGAACAGCACGCCCTGGCGCTTCTCGGCCAGCTGGCGTTCGGCGACTTCGTTGCGCAGCCGGGTGTTGGCTCCTTCCAGCTCGCAGGTGCGCAACCACACCTGCTGCTCCAGCTGGTTGCGCACCATCACGCGCGCCAGCACGTGGCCGATATGCAGCGCGACGAACTGGAACAGTGACTGCTCGGTCGGGCTGTAGCTGTGTCCCGCCTGGTAGCTTTGCAGCGCCGCCGCGCCAATCGGCTGGCCGGCGATATTGTTCAGCGGCACCCCCATCCAGCTCTCCGGCACCGGCCCGTGAATCTGGAGATCACCATTCTGCTGCAGGGTTTCCAGCATGCGCCGCGACAACACCAGCGGTTTGCCGCCGGCCATCAGGTAAGCGGTGAGCGACGGCGGCTGGCCGCCCATCGGGAAGCGCTGCTCCGGCTGCGGCCACTCGCTGGCCGGCTCGCGCAGATCGGCATAGAGCGGAAAACTGAGCGCGTTGGCCTGTTCGTCCAGCAGCGCAATATAGAAGTTGCGGGCATCCAGCAGGCGCCCGAGGAGACGGTGCAGGCCCGGCAGGAAAGCCTCCAGACTGGCGCATTCACTGGCCAGCCGGCTCATCTCGAGCATGGTCTCGTGGGTGATGCGGGAGATGGCCTGATCCGAATGCAAGCGCGCGGCCAGCAAGTGGCCGGTGAGCAGCAGCGCCACGGGAGACCAGTTGTCCGGGCGCGGACCGCGCCAGATCAGCCAGCCCAACAGCTCGCCGCCGCTCTTCAGCGGCTCGGCCCCGCCATCGGGCCCGGGCAGCCGTCCCCGCTGCAGCTCATCAGGGGACACCAACCCGTCAACGGCACCGCGCCAAGCCAAGCATTGCCACACCGTGCCGACCTTGGCCCAGACCGCCACCTGCAGCGGGCGCTGGTGCACGCCTAACAGGGCCAGGGCCGCCTCGGCGGCGGCCTGCGGCGCATAGAGATAGTCTACCGTGCTATTCATGTCATTATCGTAGTAGGTATCGGCCGGGATATCCGGCAAAACACGGCAGGTGCCCCCTAAAACCTCATGACATGGCGACGATGGCCTCAGCCAGACGTTGCACCTGTCCGGCCTCGTGCGCGGCCGACAGCGAAATCCGCAATCGGGCGCTCCCTTCCGGCACGGTGGGCGGGCGGATCGCCGGCACCCACAGACCCGCCTCGCGCAAGCGGGCGGATAATGTCATGACCTGCTCGTTGCCGCCTATCATAAGCGGCTGGATCGGACTGCGGGAAGCGTGTAATGGATATTTAACACCAGAAAGAGTATGCCGTAGCATTTCTATATGCTGTACGAGTCGCTCGCGTCGCCACGGCTCGCCGGCAATCAGCCCCAGACTGGTCCGTACCGCCTCGGCCAAGGCCGGCGGCTGGGCGGTGGTGAAGATATAGGTACGCGCCTTGTTGACCAGCCAGTCGATCAGCTCGGCCGAGCCGGCAACGAAGGCGCCGGCGACGCCGGCGGCCTTGCCCAGCGTGGCCATGTAGATCACCCGCTCGCCGGCGATGCCCTGCTCCGCCATGCTGCCGCGGCCGTCGCCGAACACACCGAAGCCGTGCGCGTCGTCCAGATACAGCCAGGCGTCGTAGCGCTCGGCCAACGTCAGCAGCTCGGCGAGCGGCGCCTCATCGCCGTCCATGCTGTACACCGCGTCGACCGCGATCAGCCGGCTCTTGGCCGGCGTGCTCTTGAGCAGGCTTTCCAGATGGTCGAGATCGTTGTGGCGGAAACGTTTGAAGGCAGCGCGGGACAACAGGCAGGCATCGTTCAGCGAGGCGTGGTTGAGGCGGTCGGCGAACACTGCGTCGTCGCGCCCCATGAGGCTGGTGATCACCGCCAGGTTGGCGGCGTAGCCGGAGCCGAACAGCAACGCGGCCGGGGTGCCGACAAAGGCGGCGAGTTCATCCTCGGCCTGCTGGTGCACGCCGAAATGCCCGGCCACCAGGTGCGAGGCGCCGCCGCCCAGCCCCCAGCGCGCGAGACCTTCACGGGTCGCCTCGATCAGCGCCGGGTGGTTGGCCAGCCCCAGGTAGTCGTTGCTGGCGAACGCCAGGTAATCGCGCCCGCCGACATGGATCAGCGGCCCCTGCGGGCTCTCCAGCGTGAGCCGGGTCCGCCGGCTGTGACTGGCGTCCAGTTCTGCCAGGGCGGCGGACAGTTGCTGTGGCTGCATGGCAACTCCATATAAAGGCATGGCCGAAGGCGGCGGGATCCGACCCGCACGGCTTCGGCCAACGTTGTAGCGTGAAGAGACCCTTATAAGGGGGCCAGATCCAGCTTCTCCATCAACGCCCGGTCGGCGTCGACGTCGGGGTTGCCAGTGGTCAACAGCTTGTCGCCATAGAAGATGGAGTTGGCGCCCGCCATGAAGCACAGCGCCTGCATCGCCTCCGGCATCTCGCGCCGGCCGGCCGATAGCCGCACGTAGCTCTTCGGCATGGTGATGCGCGCCACCGCGATGGTGCGCACGAACTCGGTCCAGTCCAGCGGCTCGGCGCCGTCGAGCGGCGTGCCGGTCACCTTCACCAGGTTGTTCACCGGCACCGATTCCGGTTGCGGATCGAGGTTGGCCAGCTGGGCGATCAGCCCGGCGCGGTCGGTGCGGGTCTCGTTCATGCCGACGATGCCGCCGCAGCATACCGACAAGCCGGCGCCGCGCACCTTGCCCAACGTGTCCAGACGATCTTCGTACTCGCGCGTCTGGATGATGTCGGCGTACTTCTCCGGCGCAGTGTCCAGATTATGGTTGTAATAGTCGAGGCCGGCATCCTTGAGCTTTTCCGCCTGGCCATCCTTCAACAGACCGAAGGTGGCACAGGTCTCCAGACCCAGCGCCTTGACCCGTTTCACCATATCCAGCGTCTTGTCCAGATCGGCATCCTTCGGACCGCGCCAGGCGGCCCCCATGCAGAAACGGCCAGCGCCGTTCTGCTTGGCCAGGCGCGCGGCCTCGACCACCTCGTCCACCGTCATCATCGGCTGGTTTTCCACCGGGGTATCGTGATGCACCGACTGCGGGCAGTAGCCGCAGTCCTCGGGACAGCCGCCGGTCTTGATCGATACCAGGGTGGAGAGCTGGACCTTGGTCGGATCGAAGAACTGGCGGTGGATTTCGGCGGCACGGAACACCAGTTCCATGAACGGCAGCGCCAGCAGCGCCTCGATTTCGTCGACGGTCCAGGCAGCGGACTCGGGATGCGGGGTGGCGGGGCGTTGGAATGCGATGGTAGACGGTTGCATGGGCTCTATCCGTAGCGCCGGCACGTCGCCGGCGGGGAAGCGCAATCGACCGCGCTCTCTTCCCGCCCGGCGGCGGCTGACATAGGGTGAAGATCACCAGGGCGTGTCATCCATTGTTTCCCACCCTGCGCCGGGATCTGTTTTTGCGCGCGACGTTTGGTGATTCCAAACGAACTCTAAGTAACGCCGTGGCGCGCAAAAGCAGACTCGGCCCGAAGGGTTGCGCCGCGAAAACGGTCAGGCGGCGTTGCCGGTCTTGGCAAGGGGGCGGCCAATGCCTTCGCCCGGCGCCTTGCCTGACCGTTTTCGCGGCAGCAACGCGGAGGGGAAACAATGGATGACACGCCCTAGATTTTTGTTGAACGCATCTTGTCGTGGGGTCGCCATGCTGTCAAACCTTTTTGGACGATTAATTGACAACAGATTATTTTTTAATCAACCCTGCCTGCTATGCGGCACTCCCGGCACACGCCACGGCTTGTGCCCGCCGTGTCACGCCTGCCTGCCGCGCCTGCCCGCGGAACGCTGCCCGCACTGCGCCGAACCGGTCGTCGCCGGCAGCCTGTGCGGGGCGTGTCAGCGCCATCCGCCGGCCTTCGACGCGCTACACGTTTCCTACCGTTTTGACTACCCCCTGGACGGCCTGATTCACGCCTTCAAGTACGGAAAACGCCTGGAAATGGCCGGTGCGCTGGGCCGGCTGCTGGCGGAACAAGCCCCGCTTTCCGCCCCCGCCATCGACCTGATCGTACCCGTTCCACTGGCAAAAGAACGACTTGCCGCACGCGGTTTCAACCAAAGTCACGAGCTGGCACACGCACTCGCTGCTACAATGCAAGTCCGGTTTGACGCCAACCTGTGTTGGCGAAAATACAACACTCGCAGTCAGACCACGCTTGACCGTGCCGAACGGCACCGCAACATGAAACATGCATTTGGCGTAAAACGCTGCTTGGACGGGCTTTGCATCGCCATCGTCGACGACGTCGCGACCTCCGGCGCTACCCTCTCCGCACTCGCCGCAACCCTCAAAAAACAGGGGGCGAAGCGGGTCGAGGCCTGGGTGCTGGCACGGGCAATTAGCCTAAAAACTTGACCAACTTTTTGATTCCTTGGAACAATCCGCCTGCCAACGATGTTCACAGTTGTTCTCTTTCAGCCGGAAATACCGCCCAACACGGGCAATGTGATTCGATTATGTGCCAACACCGGCTGTGAACTGCACCTGGTCAAACCGTTGGGTTTCCCTCTGGACGACGCCAAGTTGCGTCGTGCCGGTCTCGACTACCACGAGTACGCTCGCCTGGTCGTCCACGAGAACTGGGAAGCCTGCCGCACCGCCCTCTCCGGCCGCCGAATCTTCGCGGCCACCACCAAGGGAGCGACGCGGCATGACCAGACAGCTTTCCGACCCGGAGATGTATTGTTGTTCGGCCCCGAATCGCGTGGCCTGCCGCAGGAAGTCCTGGATTCATTTCCAGCCGACCGTCGTGTCCGCCTGCCAATGCAACCCGAGTCACGCAGCATGAACCTGTCCAACGCGGTCGCCGTCATGGTGTTCGAAGCGTGGCGGCAGAACGATTTTGCGGGAGGAAGCTGAGCGTTCACCTGTTGGCCCAACAGCACAGGGAGGTGTAATGAAGCCTGTATTCCGATGGCTGTGGCTAGTGTTTATTAGTCTCGCGCTGGTGGCCTGCTCCACCGTCAGAAACGCCAGCGCAACCAGTCAACAAGCGTCGATCCGCTCGACCAAAAAGCCGCTTGCCAGCAACACCGGCAAGTACTTCCAACAAGATGGTCCGGCCGACCACATCCCGGCCAACCTGGCTCTGGTACCCGATGCCGTGCCGCAGGACGAGCCGCTGATCAAGGCGGCCAACCTGCCCTACTCGGCGCTGGGCATGAGCTTCCACCCGGATACCAGCGACAAGCCCTACGAAGCCAAGGGGCGTGCCTCCTGGTACGGCAAGCAGTTCCACGGCCGCCATACCACGTCGGGCGAGCCTTACGACATGTACGCCATGACCGCGGCCCATCCGACGCTGCCGATCCCGAGCTACGCCCGGGTCACCAACCTGAAAAACGGCAAGGCGGTGATCGTGCGCATCAACGATCGTGGCCCGTTCCACAGGGGGCGCCTGATGGACCTGTCCTACGCCGCCGCCTACAAGCTGGGCTTCGTGCATCAGGGCAGCGCACCGATCAAGGTGGAACGCGTCTGGCCGGACGGCAACGACGACAGCGTTGCCGCCACCGCGCCGAGCCGTGCGCTCAAGGCCAGTGGCGACGACAGCTACCTCAAGCTGGGCAGCTACAGCCGCCTGGCCCAGGCCGAGGCCCGCATGAGCAAGATCGAGAAGGAACTGGACGCCAAGAACGATGCCAAGCTCGGCATCGTCAACCGCAACGGTCGTTACACCGTGCAGTTGGGACCGTTCCGGTCACGCCAGGCGGCGCGCACCGTGGCCGAAGCGCTGAACGTGGAGAGCACGGTGATCAGCGGCGGCATCTGACGCCGCGCGGGAAACCGATCCGAAGGCAGGCCGCCCGCCCTGCCTTTTTGTTTGCCTAGCGTTCCCCGCCGGGTGCCGGCAATAAAAAACCCCGGCACCTGGGTGCCGGGGTAAACAGCCTTTAGTGTCAGCAAAAGGCACCCGCTCAGGGAGGCAAGCGGGAGGTGAGATCACCTGCCGATTAGGCTTGCCACCCCTGGCAAAGTTCCGTCACGCCGACGGCATCTCGTCCTGGCCCTGCGCCAGATAGGCGTCGAACCAGCGCTCCACCACCTCTTCCACCGTCTCGCCACCGGTTTTCTTCAGGCTGGAGAACAGCTGGATGCTCACCGCCGGGTAGTCGGCCAACGCTTTTTTGACCGAGGCCAAGGTTTTCTGCTGTTCCATCCGTGATAATTTGTCGCTTTTCGACAGCAGGATGTGCACCGGCCGCCCGGTCTCGCGGAAGAACTCCAGCATCTTCCAGTCGAGCTCCTTCAGCGGGTGACGGCTGTCCATGATCATGATCAGGCCGACCAGGTTCTGCCGGGTCTGCAGGTAACGCCCCAGCAAGGCGACCCAATGCGTGCGCACCGCCTCCGGCACTTCGGCGTAGCCGTAGCCCGGTAGGTCGACGAGATAGCGCTCTTCGCCCAGGTCGAAGAAATTGATGTGCTGGGTGCGCCCCGGGGTTTTGGAAACGAATGCCAGACGGGTACGATTGGCCAGGGTATTGATGGCGCTCGACTTGCCGGCGTTGGAGCGCCCCACGAAGGCCACCTCGGCGCGAGTGGGCGGCAAATCCTTCAGGTGGTTGACGGTTGTATAAAAGCGCGCGTTCTGGAAAATCGTCATAGTAGTAACGGTGTAAGCAGTTGGTATAGAATAACAGGTTTGAAATTGCCACTTTTACAGATATTTACGAAATCTCTCTCTGAGGAGCGACCATGAAACGCAAGATGCTGTTGGCGCTGGCTGCCATGACCCTGGCCGGTAGTGCACTGGCCGCCGCCGCCCCGGTAGGCAAGGGCGACCCGGTCAAGGGCAAGCAGATCGTCGATCAGGTATGTGCCGCCTGCCACGGCGCGGACGGCAACAGCGTGGCCGCCGCCAACCCGACGCTGGCCGGTCAGCACCAGAAGTATCTGTACAGTCAGCTCAAGGCGTTCAAGGCCGGCACCCGCAAGAACCCCATCATGATGGGCATGGCCGCGCCGCTGTCCGACGACGACATGTGGAACGTGACCGCCTACTTCAGCCAGCAGAAGGCGAAGCCGCGCGAAGCCGCGGACAAGACCCTGATGGAGCTGGGCAAGAAAGTGTACCGTGTCGGCAACCCGGTCACCGGCGTTCCGGCCTGTATGGCCTGTCACGCCCCGAACGGCGCCGGCATGCCGGACCAGTTCCCGCGCGTGGGCAGCCAGCACGCCGGCTACATCCTCAAGCAGCTGAACGATTTCAAGGCCGGCACCGACCGCCAGCATCCGACCATGTCGGACGTGGCTTCCCGTATGAGCGATGCCGAAATGAAGGCAGTGGCCGACTACATCTCCGGCCTGCGCTAAGCGCAACTTCCGCCTCATGCCTTACTCAAAAGGGAAGCCTTGACGGCTTCCCTTTTTGTATGTGAAACCCATGAAAAAACCAAGCCGCCACGCCAGCTTCAGTTATTCCCTGTACGAGCTGTTGAGCTCGATGCGTTTCGCCATCGGGCTGTTGACCATCATTGCCATCGCCTCGGTGATCGGCACCGTGCTCAAGCAGAACGAACCCTACCCCAACTACGCCTTCGAATTCGGCCAGTTCTGGTTCGTCGCCTTCGACTGGCTGGGCCTGTACGACGTCTACCATTCGGCCTGGTTCCTGACCATCCTGGCCTTCCTGGTGATCTCCACCAGCCTGTGCATCCTGCGCAACGGTCCCGGCTTCATCAAGGACATGAAGGCGTTCCGCGAGAAGGCCACCGACAGCTCGCTGGCCGCGATGCAGCACAGCGAGGAGTTCGAGGCGGCCAACGCCTCGCCGGAGCAACTGCAGGGCTACCTCGCGGCCAAGGGCTTCCGCCTGCGCCAGCACCGCCGCGACGACGGCACCCTGGTGCTGGCCGCCAAGAAGGGCGCCGCCAACAAGCTGGGCTACTTCTTCGCCCATATCGCCATGGTGGTGATCTGCCTGGGCGGCCTCTTGGACGGCAACCTGCCGCTGAAACTGGGCGAGCTGTTCGGCCGGGTGGTGGCGGAAACGCGCGACCTGCCGCAATCGCAGATTCCGGAGAAGAGCCGGCTCTCCACCCGCAACCTGTCGTTCCGCGGCAACGTCACGGTGGCCGAGAACAAGAGCGCCGACGTGGTGTTCCTCAACTCCGGCAACGGCTACCTGGTGCAGGAGCTGCCGTTCATCGTCACGCTGAAGAAGTTCCACGTCGACTACTACAGCAACGGCATGCCCAAGCTGTTCGCCAGCGACATCGTGGTGACCGATAAGGCCAGCGGCAAGGAAACCCCGGCCACGGTGCGCGTCAACCACCCGCTCATCGTCGACGGTGTGGCGATCTACCAGGCGAGCTTCGGCGACGGCGGCTCGCCGCTGAACTTCAAGGCCTGGAACCTGGCGTCGCCCGAAATGCCGCCGGCGGCGATCACGGGCGTGTCGCTGAGTTCGCAGCCGCTGCGCGCCAACGGCCACCAGTACAGCCTGGAGTTCGGCGAGTTCCGCCAGTTCAACATCGAGAACATGGAGCGCAGCAAGGCCGAGGGTGCCAAGTCGCTGTCGGAACGCATGCACGATGCGCGCGAGGTGAAACGCGACAAGAACCTGAAGAACGTCGGCCCGTCGATCACCTTCAAGCTGCGCGACGAGCAGGGCCAGGCGCGCGAGTACCACCACTACATGTCCCCGATCGAGCAGGACGGTGCCAGCTACCTGATCGCCGGCATGCGCAAGACGGTGTCGGAGCCGTTCCAGTACCTGCGCCTCCCGCTCGACGACGAGATGAAGATCGACACCTTCATGCGCCTCAGGGCGGCGCTGAAGAACCCGGCGCTGTACGACGAGATCGCGCGGCGCAGCACCGCCAAGGCGATGCAGGGTTCGGCGATCAGCCCGGCGATGCGTCAGCAGTTCGAGGAGAGCGTGAAGTGGATTCTGGCGCGCTTCGGCGAAGGCGGCTTCAGCGCGCTGGAGCAGTTCCTCGATCAGCGCGTGCCGGCGGACAAGCGCCAGGCGGTGGCGCAGACCTATATCAAGATCCTACAGGGGGCGGTGGTGGATGTGATGGCGGTGGCCAACGAACGCGCCGGCGCCAAGCCGCTGACGCAGGATGGGCGTCACTACCGTTTCCTGCTCGACAGCCTGGTGGCGGCGAGCAGCCTCAACGACTACGGTGTGCCGGTGTTCCTGCAACTCGACGGCTTTACCCAGGTCCAAGCTTCCGGTCTGCAGATGACGCGCTCGCCCGGCAAGACGCTGGTCTACCTAGGCTCGCTGATGCTGGTGATCGGTATCGTACTGATGTTCTATATCCGCGAAGTGCGACTGTGGATTAGGCTGGGCAATGGCCGGGTGCGGCTGGCGATGACCTCCAATCGTCACAACCGCGACCTGGACGAGGATTTCCGGCGTCACCGCGACGCCATTCAACAGCTTGTACGGGGTGCCTGATGGAACTCGCTTATTCCTTTGACGAACGGCCGCTGTGGCAGCGGCTGAACCTGGCCGACTGGCTGTTCGCCGCGCTGCTGGTGGTGGCCGCCGGGGTCACCTATTACCGTTACGGCGCCTACATGGACGTCTACGAGCAGGGCATCCTGGCCGGCAGCACCGTCGGCCTGATCGCGCTGGGCTGGTTCTGGAAGGCCTGGCGCCTGTTCCTGCCGCTGGCCGGCGCCATCGCACTCGTGGCGATCCAGCTCTACCAGGGCGACCTGGCGCGCGGGCAGAGCGCGTTCTGGCTGCGCTTCGTGCTGTCGAGCCAGTCCGCCATCATGTGGATGTGCACGCTGTTCTTCCTCGCCACCGCGGTGTACTGGATGGGCCTCCTGACACGCTCGGCGCTGCTCGGCCGCATGGGCACCGGGCTGACCTGGGGCGCGGCGGTGCTGGGCTTTGCCGGCATGCTGACGCGCTGGTACGAGAGCTACCTGATCGGCAGCGACATCGGCCACATCCCGGTCTCCAACCTGTACGAAGTGTTCGTGCTGTTCTGCCTGATCACCGCGCTGATGTACCTGTACTACGAAGCCAAGTTCGCCGCGCGCCAGATGGGCGCCTTCGTGCTGCTGGTGATCTCGGCCGCGGTCGGCTTCATCCTGTGGTACACCTTCGATCGCCAGGCGCACGAGATCCAGCCCTTGATCCCGGCCTTGCAGTCGTGGTGGATGAAGATCCACGTGCCGGCCAACTTCGTCGGCTACGGCTCGTTCTCGATCGCCGCCATGCTCGGCATCGCCCAGCTCTTGGTCAGCCATGGCTGGCTCAAAGACAAGCTGCCGTCGGCCGAGCTGCTGGACGAGGTGATGTACAAGGCAATCGCGGTCGGCTTTTTGTTCTTCACCATCGCCACCATCCTGGGTGCGATGTGGGCGGCCGATGCCTGGGGCGGCTACTGGAGCTGGGACCCCAAGGAGACCTGGGCGCTGATCGTCTGGCTCAACTACGCCGCCTGGCTGCACGTGCGCCTGGTCAAAGGCTGGCGCGGCACGCCGCTGGCGTGGTGGGCGGTGATCGGGGTGTTCGTCACCAGCTTCGCCTTCCTCGGCGTCAACATGTTCCTGTCCGGCCTGCACTCCTACGGCACGCTGTAATCGTTGAAGGTTGGCCGAAGCCCTCCCGCCGCGGCCACTCCTCGCCCCCGACGCCCGGCCCCGTGCCGGGCGTTGTCGTGTGAGGGATGGGCGGTCCAAGCGCTTGGCCAAAACGCCGCGCTGCGCTAGCGTAGCGGGGTCTTGTCCTGGCAACCCCCGAATGAGCTGGTTTCTCTACATGCTGCAATGCCGCGGCGGCAGTCTCTACACCGGCATCACCACCGACGTGGCGCGACGCTACGCCGCGCACGCCGCCGGCAAGGGTGCGCGCTACACCCGCCTGCACCCTCCCGAACGCATCGCCCTGGTGCTGGCGTTCGACGACAAGTCGGCCGCGCTCAAGGCCGAATACGCCGTCAAGCAGCTCACCGCGGCGCAAAAGCGCGCCCTGTGTGCCGCTCACGGCGCCCCGGACGACACCACGCCGGACCACCACCCCCTCTGAGCCCTCCCCCTCGCCACACACCCCGCCGTTGGTGGCCGTGGAAGAAAAACGACATTTCCTTACAGTTCCTTACAATGTAATTTTGCGACAACATAAAGTTTTGTCATGATCCTACACACCTCGGCGCCCCCGCCGTGGCGCGATTGCGACGGCGCTATCCTGCGCCGTGGCAAAGACCGACCACCTAGGGACGGAGCGCGCTGAAATCGGCATAAATAGCGGATTTCATGGCGCCACGGGGACGCATCACCCCGCCGCGATGACGGACCACCCCACGGCAACGCACCGGCCACCAGAGCCGGGAGGGGTGAAGCACCACACAATAAGTAGCAAAACTACAATCAGGAGACATCATGAAGCACATCTCGGCAAGCCTGCTGGGCGCAGCCCTGCTGGCCGGCGCCCTCGCCCCGGCCCAGGCCTTCGACTTCCACGGCTACGTACGCGCCGGCGTCGGCAGCAGCGATGGCGACAGCCAGGCCTGCTTCAAGCTGGCCGGCGCCCAGAGCAAGTACCGTCTGGGCAACGAGTGCGAAATCTACAGCGAACTGACCGGCGAGCAGGACCTGGTCCAGTTCGACAACGGCATGAAACTGTCGGGCCTGGCCATGGCCAGCCTGTACAACGAAAACGACCGCACCCCGACCTTCCACAACAGCGACGGCAACAGCGGCAGCCTGCGCCTGCCGCAGTCCTACCTGCAGCTGACCAACATTCCCGGCCTGCCCGGTGCGCGCCTGTGGGCCGGCCGCATCTACTACCGTCGTAACGACGTGCACATCAACGACTTCTTCTACTGGAACCCGAGCGGTCTCGGCGCCGGTCTGGAGAACTTCGCCATCGGCGACAAGCTCAAGCTGAGCTACGCCTTCTTCCGCAACGACGGCATCTTCCAGGAGTACGACTCCAACCGCCACGACCTGCAACTGTCGGGCATCGACGTCAACCCCGGCGGCGAACTGCAACTGGGCGTGAGCTACATGGACCCGTCCGGCAAGGTGGACGTCAACGGCCAGAAGGTCGATCCGCACAGCGGCTGGGCGTACACCGTACAGCACATCCAGAGCGGCGTGCTGGGCGGCAAGAACAAGCTCGCGCTGCAGTACGGCACCGGCAGCGGCACCAGCCTGTCCGGCACCGTCGGCCCGATCACCAACGACAGCAGCGACAAGAGCTGGCGCGTGCTGGACGCCTTCGACTGGCAAGCCACGCCGAACTTCGGCGGCCAGCTGGTGGGCCTGTACCAGCAGGACCGCGTCGACGGCGGCACGCAGAAATGGATGTCGTTCGGCATCCGCCCGAGCTACGCCTTCACCGAGCACTTCAAGCTGGTGACCGAACTGGGTCATGACCGGGTGCAGCCGGCCAGCGGCCCGACCCGCACCCTGACCAAGTTCACCATCGCGCCGACCCTGGCCATGGGCAAGTCGTTCTGGAGCCGCCCGGAGCTGCGCCTGTTCTACACCTACGCGCAGTGGAACCAGGCCGCCCAGGACGCCGCCGGCGACAACGCCAACGACCCGCTGTCGAGCAGCGGCGTGTTCGGTTCGCGCCGCCACGGCTCCACCGTCGGCCTGCAGGTGGAAAGCTGGTGGTAAGCCGCCTACCGGCCTGACGCCGCGCAACCGCCCCGGGATGCCTCGTGCCCCGGGGCGGTTTTCATTTGACGGATCGAACAGGCCGGCGGAGTGCCCGGGTTGACTTCCTCTCCCCCCTTGCATATCTGTTAAAGAACTTATCCGGCGCGCCGCGCTCTTATCCACTCTTCGACACTACCCCCACCTGAGAAGAAGGACGAACCATGCTCGCACGCAAAACCTTTATCGCCACCTCGCTGGCCTTGTCGATCGGTTTCGTCGGCATCACCCAATCCGCCCAGGCGGCGATGATCGGCGTGGAACAGCTCAACCAGGGCGCCACCAGCGCCGGCGACGCCAACCGCGCCCGCATCCTGGAAACCCTCAGCCGCGCCGACGTCGTCGCCGAGCTGGAACGCCAGGGCGTGTCGCCGGAGCAGGCACGCGAACGCATCGCCGCCCTGAGCGACAAGGACGCCGCGCTGCTGGCGGAGAAAGCCGCCAAGGCCCCGGCCGGCGGCGACATCGTCGGCGCCGTCTTGTTGGTGTTCTTCGTGCTGCTCCTGACCGACATCCTCGGCCTCACCAAGATCTTCCCGTTCACCCGCTCCATCCGCTGAACGATGGCGCGCTCCTGGTCGATACCGCCGTGGCGCGGCCTGCTCCTGGCGGCCGTGCTGCTGCTCTCCGCCTGCGCGACGCCGGTGGTGCGGCAGCAACTGGCACGCACCGACCTGCCGCGCCAGGTCGAGCTCGCCGACACCCCGTTCTTCCCGCAGGAGGAGTACCAGTGCGGCCCGGCGGCGCTGGCCACGGTGCTGACGGCGTCCGGCAAGACGGTGGCGCCGGACGAGCTGACCAGCCAGGTCTACGTGCCGGCACGTCAGGGCAGCCTGCAGATCGAGATGCTGGCGGCGGCGCGCCGCCACGGCCGGGTGGCGACCGTGCTGCCGCCGCGGCTGGACGCGCTGCTCGACGAGGTGCGCGCCGGCCACCCGGTGCTGGTGATGCAGAATCTGGGGCTGTCGTGGTGGCCGTCGTGGCACTACGCCGTGGTGGTGGGCTACAACCTGGAGCGTGACGAGATGGTGCTGCGCTCCGGCACCTTCCGGCGCCAGCTGATGAGCCTGACCGCCTTCGAGAACACTTGGGCGCGTAGCGAGCACTGGGCGGTGGCCGTGTTGCCGCCGGACACGCTGCCGGTGAGCGCCGACGAGGCCGGCACGACGGCGGCGCTGGTGGCGTTCGACCGCCTCGCCACGCGCGCCGACGCGCGCAGCGGCTATGCCACGGCGCTCAAACGTTGGCCGAACAACCCGACGCTGGCGATCGGCCTGGGCAACACCGCCTACGCCATGCATGACCTGCCAGCCGCACGGCACGCGCTGGAACAGGCGCTGGCGGCGCAGCCCGACAACGCCGCCGCGCACAACAACCTGGCCGTGGTGCTGGCCGATCAGGGCGAGCTGGAACAGGCGCGGAGCCACGCCGAACGGGCGCTGGCGCTGGGCGGGCCGTGGCAGGAGACGGCACGCGCCACCTTGCAGGAGATCGAGAAGAAGGCGGCCAAACCTGGCGTACGCTAGGGTGAATGCCGGAGCCGGGGCGGACTACTGGAACCGCCCGGCAAGCGGGCCTTGAAGAGGCTGGGGACTAGCGGGACGCCGGCACCGGAATGGATACGGCGCACATGGGGATGGCGCATCGCCGGCTCATCCCTACCCTGCCTGGCAAGCGATGACGCGCCACATCTGACGCGATGGACGCGGATTAAAGAGGGTGCGCCGTGCGCGGCACCCAAGACGGGCCGGCGGCGGCGCTTGCTGCGGGGCGCTTAGCCAATGACGACGCAATCCCGCCCTTGCCCCTTGGCCTGGTACAGCGCCTGGTCGGCGCGCTGCAGGATGGCGTCGAGCGGTTCGGCAGCGTCCCGGCAGAGGGTGAGCCCGAACGACAGCGTCAGCCCGGCGGCACCGGCCGGCAACAGCTCGCCGCTGAGCACCCCCACCCGGCGCCGCAACCGCACCAGCACGCTCTGCACTTCCTCGATGCTGGAGTGCGGGAACAGCAGCAGGAACTCCTCGCCGCCCCAGCGCGCGCAGACGTCGTAGTCGCGCACCCCTTCGGACAGACCATGGGCGATGGCCCCCAGCACGCGGTCGCCCACGTCGTGGCCGTAACCATCGTTGATGCTCTTGAAGTGGTCGACATCGGCCAGCGTCAGGCAGAACTGGCCGCCGCTGCGGCCCAGCCGCTGCAATTCCTCGCGCAGGCGGACCAGCGCGTGGCGGCGGTTGGGCAGGCCGGTGAGTTCGTCGCGACTCGACAGCCAGTGCAGGCGCTGGTTCATGTCGCGCAGCATGTTCTGGTAGCGGTCGCTGATGCGCACGATCTTCTCGACCTGACGCAGCTGGCGCTGATAGCGCGCGGCGTAGCTCAGGCCTCGGTCACGCTCGGCATCCTGGTAGCGGTCGGCGATGCGGCTCACCCGCTCGATCTGCCGGATCTGCTCGCGATAGCACTCGAAGAGCGAGGCGAGCGCCTCGTGCAGCGGATGGTCGGCGTAGGCCGGATCTGCCAGCAGGGTTTCGATGCGGCTTTCCAGCTCCTCGTGCTGTTTCATCGCGGCTCCGCGGGTTCAGTCGTTGGCGAGGATATCGAACGGGAAGGTGTAGTCCTCGCGGAACTCCTCGGCCAGTTCGGCCACCCGTTCATTCTCGCGCTCGTAGCGCCATTCGACGCCGACCGTACGGCCGCCGTCGAAGGCGCCCTGCAATTGGTCGAGCATATCCATCATGGCACGAATGCTGCTGGTATTGAGGTAGAGCAGTTGCAGCTGCAGCCGCAGCGGGCGGTCCTCACGTGCCAGGAAGGACTCGATCCAGTCGATGACCGGCTGGTACAGTTCGAAGGCATTTTCCGGGTAGGAATCGCCCTTCATCACCACACATCCTGCTTCCCAGTCTGCCCGGATGGCCGGAATCGAACCGGTCCCCTCGACGATCAGATCTTGCATGTCAACCTCGTCAAATCACTACGCGTAAACTGAAAAACGCCACACCGCCATCCAGCGCGGTCAGCGAGCACTGCAGCGGCTCGTAGGCGCGGCGCGCCAGGTCGATCAGGCCGAGCCCGGCGCCGGTCTTGGCGGACGGATCGCGCGGCTGGCGCAGCTGGTTCTTGTACTCGGCCTTGAGCCCGGCCTTGTCGAGCCGCGCCAGCGCCGCGATGCGCTCCACCAGCGCGTCGCCATCGGCCGGCAGCACCACGTTGCCGGCGCTGACCACGTAGCGGCCGTCCTCCGAGCGCGACACGATCAGCGTGGCGTGCGCGTCGGCCCCCTCCAGGCCGTGCAGGGCGGTGTAATGGCGGATATTCTGGGTCAGCTCGATGTACACCGAGAACACGTCGGTCACCGCCGACTGCGATTCCTGCAAGCCCTGCATATGCTTGCGCAGCGCCTGGCCGATCTCTTCGATCAGCGTTGCCGAGAACGGACCGTTGAAACACAGCATGATGCCCTGCTGGATGAAGGCTGCCCTCAGCGATAGTACATCGACCTGCTCCATGGACTCTCCTTATCTGTCGTGATCGCCCGGCAACGCGGGCTGATCGGCCTCGTCCTGCCGACCGAAACGGAACCCCAGCACCGTGATGTCGTCGCGCTGGGCGCGCTCGCCCTGGTACTCGGCCAGGCACTGCTGGAACGCTTCGCGCTGCTCGGCCACCGGCAGCTGGGCGTGGTGGCGCAGCAGTTCGGCGAAGCGTCGCCGGCCGAAACCGTAGCCCTTGTCGCCGCCGGACTGGTCTAGGAAGCCGTCGGTGGTGAGGTAATAACTGACCTCCGGGCGCAGCGTCATGACGTGATTGCGGAACGACGTCGGCTTGCGGTCGGCGATGCCGCCGCGCTCGCCGGCCACTTCGCCGACCTGCGCGCCGTCGCTCCAGTGTAGCGACAGCCGCGCCCCGGCAAAGGTCAGCGTGTTGTTGATCAGGTCGACCGCGCACAACCCGGCGTCCATGCTGGTGGCAAGATGGCGCGCCCCGGTTTCGTGGCGCAGCATGGCGCGCACCACCTGGTCCATGCGCTCCAGCAGCGCCGCCGGGTCGGCGAGGCCCAGTTCGCTCACGGCGACGTCGAAGGCGGTCTGCGCGATCATGGTCATGAAGGCGCCTGGCACGCCGTGACCGGCGCAGTCGACCACGCCCAGGAGGCAGCGGCCGGGGCCGGTACGGCACACGAAGAAGTCGCCGCCGACCACGTCGCGCGGCTTCCACAGCAGGAAGTGCTGCTCGCCCAGGAGTTCGCTGAGCGGGCCGTGCGGCAGGATGGCGTTCTGGATCAGGCTGGCATAGCGGATGCTGTCCTGCATCGCGCGGTGCGCCTGCAGCACCTGTTCGTTGGCCTGGGCCAGATCGCGCGTGCGCTCCTCGATGCGCTGCTCCAGCTTCTCGGTGTGGACGCGAATCTCGCCCGCCATGTGGTTGAAGGCGCGCGTCAGGTCGCCCAGTTCGTCGTCGCGGCGCGAACGCAATTCGATGCGGTAGTCGCCGGCGGAGAGCTGGGCCACCGAGCGGTGCAGGCGCGCCAGCGGGTTCAGCACCAGGCGGTCGAGGCCGAAGATGACCAGCAGCCCCAGCGCCAGCAGCACCACCAGGCCGCCCGCCGCCAGCGTGGCCAGCAGGCGTTCGTCCAGCACCGCGGCGGTGGAGAGGTCGACCGCGCTGATCACGTACCAGTCGAGCTGGGGGATGTACGAAATGCCCAGCAGCCGCGGCTGGCCTTGCAGCGTGACGCTGGCGGTCTGGGTGCCCTCCGGCGTGGCCTTGAGCGCGGCCAGGGCGCCGGCCAGGGCGGGCTGCTCCTCGGTGCGGATCAGCCGGTACACGGTCTTGGCGGAATTCAGGGAGGAGACGGAAGCGTACTGGATCAGGCGGGCGTCCGGGTGGGCCTGGATCACCCCCTGGCCGTTGACGATGATGTTGCTGACGCCGCGCTGGTGCGAGGCCACCAGATCGCGCAGGAAGTGCGACAGGTCGAGGCCGGTGCCGGCCATGCCGAGCACCTCGTCGCCGTCGTGGATCATCACGTTGAACCACACCTTGGTGACGCGCACCTTGCCGTCCACGTTGACGTTGAGCGCGTAGTCGCGCACATTCTGGCGCGTGGCGAAGTACCAGCCGTCCTCGGCGTCATTCGGCTTGAGGCGGTAGCGCGGCACGGCGGCGTTGGCCGCCAGCTTGTCGTCGCTGAAATAGTAGCTGAGGGAACGGTCGGCGACGATGGAGAAGGAATGATCGGCAAAGGCCTGGCGGAAGTTTTCGGCTTCGCGGAAGAAGGCCCGGCGCTTGGCCGGGTCCTGCTCGTCGCGCAGCCAGTCGCGCGTGACCTCGAGCCCGGCCAAGCGCTGCGACAGCGCCAGTTCGCGCGACAGCTGCGTCACCAGGGTCTGCTTTTGCAGCAGGGCATGATCGCGCGCGAAGGCGGCGCCGTAATGCTGGCGGATCGAATGCACCGCCAGGTTGCCGGCAAACAGCGCCAGCACCAACAGCACGGCGAACAACGCGGCCAGCGCCAGCGCCGATTTCCATCTCAAGCTCAAGTGACACTACTCCGCAGATTGCCGTTCCAGCGACGTCGACGGCCAATGCCGCATGTTACGCCAGAGCCCTGTCCGCCGTCATGCATAATCCGTTCATCATGTCACCCCCGGCGATACCCGCTCCCTTGACGGCGTGGCACAATATTGCTTTGCCATTCCCTGCCCCGCCCCCGCCATGAGCCTGAAACTGCACACCGTTCCCGTCACCCCGTTCGCCCAAAACTGCTCGCTGTTGTGGTGCGACGTTACCCTGAACGCCGCCATCGTCGACCCGGGCGGCGACATCGAACGCATCCTGGCCGAGGTGGCGGCGCGCGGTCTCACCGTGGTCAAGATCCTGCTCACCCACGGCCACATCGACCACGCCGGGGCCACCATGCCGCTGGCGCGCCGCCTCGGCGTACCCGTGGAAGGGCCGCAGCGCGAGGAGAGTTTCTGGCTCGATCAGTTGCCGAACCAGGGACAGATGTTCGGCTTTCCGCCGGCCGAGGCGGTGACGCCCGACCGCTGGCTGGAGGAAGGCGACACCGTGACGCTCGGCGAGGAAACGCTGGAGGTGCTGCACTGCCCGGGCCACACCCCCGGCCACGTGGTGTTCTACAGCCCGGCGGCCGGCCTGTTGATCGCCGGCGACGTGCTGTTTCAGGGCTCGATCGGGCGCACCGACTTCCCGCGCGGCAACCACCAGCAGCTGATCGACGCCATCCGTGGCAAGCTGTTCGTGCTGCCGGACGAGACCGTGGTGGTGCCGGGCCACGGCCCCTACACCACTATCGGCGACGAGAAACGCTTCAACCCCTTCGTCGCCGACGCGCGCTACCGCTGATGCCGCCGGAGTTCGCGCGCGCGGTGCTGGGGCTGGTGGCGCGCATCCCGCCAGGCCGCGTCAGCACCTACGGCCGGCTCGCCGAACTGGCCGGCTGGCCGCGCCATTCCCGCCACGTCGGGCACCTGCTGGGCCATCTGCCGGACGGCGTCAGCGTGCCGTGGCAGCGCGTGGTGGGCGCCGGCGGCCGCATCGCCCGCCCCGGCACGCCCGGCGCCGACTACCAGCGCCTGCTGCTGGAACACGAGGGCGTGGCGCTAAGCGCCAGCGGCCGCGTCGACCTCAAGCGCTACGGCTGGCCGGCGGCAGAGGACGATGTCTGATCCCGGCTTCGGCCAACCGTGCGAAATGAAAAACGCCACCGGCTCAGCCGGTGGCGTTTTTGCGAGCAAAGCATGCGGTCAACTGCGCCCGTTGGCCTGCTTGTAGGCCGCGATCAGCCGCGCCGTGGAGCTGTCGTGCGGCGCCGGGCCGCTCTTCCCGGCCAGTTCGGCGTGGATGGTCTTGGCGAGCTGTTTGCCCAGCTCCACTCCCCACTGGTCGAAGCTGTTGATGTGCCAGATCACGCCCTGCACGAAGATCTTGTGCTCGTAGAGCGCGATCAGCGAGCCCAGGTTGCGCGGATCGAGCCGGCTCATCAGCAGGGTGTTGGTGGGGCGGTTGCCGCCGAACACCTTGTGCGGCACCAGTTTTTCCAGCGCCTCGCCCGTCACGCCCTGCGCCGTCAACTCGGCGCGCACTTCGTCGGCGGTCTTGCCGCGCATGAAGGCCTCGGCCTGGGCGAACACGTTGGCGAGCAGGATCTCGTGGTGGCCGGGCAGGCTGGAACGGTTCTCCAGCGAGGCGATCAGGTCGATCGGCGAGATGTGCGTGCCCTGGTGCAGCAGCTGGAAGAAGGCGTGCTGGCCGTTGATGCCGGTCTCGCCCCAGATGATCGGCGCCGTTTCGAAATCGACCGGGTTGCCGTCGAGCATCACCTGCTTGCCGTTCGATTCCATGTCGAGCTGCTGGATGAAGGCCGGCAGGCGGTGCAGGTACTGGTCGTAGGGGGCGATGACATGCGAGCCACCGCCGTAGAAGTTGATGTACCACACCCCGATCATCGCCAGCAGCACCGGCATGTTGGCTTCCAGCGGCGCGTTGCGGAAGTGCTGGTCCATCAGATGCGCGCCGTTCAGGAGCTCGACGAAGTTCTCTTCGCCGAGGTAGAGCATGATCGGCAGGCCGATCGCCGACCACAGGCTGTAGCGCCCGCCCACCCAGTCCCAGAACTCGAACATGTTGGCCGGGTCGATGCCGAAGTCGGCCACCGCCTGCTGGTTGGTCGACACCGCGACGAAGTGCTTGGCGACCGCCTTTTCGTCGCGCGCACGCTGGACGAACCAGTCGCGCGCGGTGAGCGCGTTGGTCAGGGTTTCCTGGGTGGTGAAGGTCTTCGACTCGATCACGAACAGCGTGGTCTCGGGGTGCACGCGCTTGAGCGTTTCCTTGAGCTGGGCGCCGTCGACGTTGGAGACGAAGTGCATGTTCATGCGCGGGTGGGCGTACGGGCGCAGCGCGCTGCACACCATGAGCGGGCCCAGGTCGGAGCCGCCGATGCCGATGTTGACGATGTCGGTGATCGGCTGGTTGGTGTAGCCCAGCCACTCGCCCGAGCGCACGGCGTGGGCAAAGCGCCCCATGCGTTCCAGCACGCGGTTGACCTTGGGCATGACGTCTTCGCCGTCGACCAGGATCGGCGAATTGGTGCGGTTGCGCAGCGCCACGTGCAGCACGGCGCGGCTCTCGGTGACGTTGAGCTTCTCGCCCTTGAACATGGCCTTGATGCGCGCCGGCAGGCCGGCTTCGCGCGCCAGCTGCATCAGCAGTTGCAGGGTGTCGTCGGTGAGGCGGTTCTTGGAGTAGTCGAGCAACAGCCCGCCCACTTCCAGCGCGTAACGTTCGGCGCGTTCCGGGTCGCTCTCGAACAGCTCGCGCATGTGCAGCTGTTTCGCGTCGGCAAAGTGTTCCCACAGCTGTTGCCAGGCGGGCAGTCGGGTCAGTTCGCTCATGCCATCCCCTCAGTAGTCGTCGTGCCGGCTGCCCTGGCGTTTCGGCCGCAGGCTCAGCTTGGTTTTTTCCAGTTGGCCGATCACGCCCGGCCCGCGCCGCAACGCCACGCCGACGGCGAGGATGTCGATCAGCACCAGATGCACGATGCGCGAAATCATCGGGCTGTAGGTCTCGGTGTCTTCCGGGGCGTCGGCCACCAGCGTCACCGTGGCCTGCTTCGCCAGCGGCGAGCCGCTGGCGGTGATCGCCACCACCTTGGCACCGGCGTGCAGCGCCACCTCGACCGCGTCGAGCAGCTCGACGGTGCGGCCGGAGTTGGAGATGGCCACCAGCACGTCGCCCTCGCCCAGCACCGAGGCCGCCATGATCTGGGTGTGGGTGTCGGCGTAGGCGACGGTGGGAATACCGAAGCGGAAAAATTTGTGCTGGGCGTCGGCGGCGATGATGCCGGAGTTGCCCAGGCCGTAGAACTCGATGCGGTTGGCGTTGGCCAACAGCTCCAGCGCGGCGTTGACCGCCGCCGGGTTGACGTCGTTACGGCACTTGAGCAGCGCCGACACGGTGTTGTCGAATACCTTGGCGGCGATCTCGGAGGTCGGGTCTTCCGGGCGCACGCTGGAGTGCACGTACGGCACCCCGGTGACCAGGCTGCCCGCCAGCTTGAGCTTGAAATCCGGCAAGCCGGTACAGCCCATGGAGCGGCAGAAGCGGATCACCGTGGGCTGGCTCACCCCGGCGCTGGCGGCGATGTCGGCCACCGCCGCCTGCATCATGGTGTAGGGCTGTTCCAGGACCAGGTCGGCGACCTTGCGTTCGGCCGCCGACAGGCTGCCCAGCTGATTGCGGATTCGTTCAAGCATGCTGCTCCTCCAGGTGCGCGGCCAGCGCGGCGGTGGCGCCCAACAGCGCCGGCATGGCGTGCGTCATGATGTACACCGGCACCGCCGCGAGGTAGCCGGAAAAGCGCCCCTTGTCTTCGAAACGGGCACGGAACGGCGAGCTCTGGAAGTAGTCGAGCAGGCGCAGCACGATGCCGCCGCCGAGGTAGACCCCGCCGCGGGCGCCCAGCGTCAACGTCAGGTTGGCCGCCGCGGTGCCGAGCATGGCACAGAATGCGTCCAGCGTCTCGCGGCAGCGCGGGCATTCGCCGGACAGGGCGCGGGTGGAGATGTCGGCGGCGCGCAGGTCTTCGGCCTCCTCGCCGGCCAGCGCGGCGAGCGCCTGGTAGATCAGTACCAGGCCGGGGCCGGACAGCAGGCGCTCGGCCGAGACGTGGCCGTAACGCTCGCGCGCGAAGTGCCAGATCTGCGCCTCGCGCTCGTCGAACGGGGCGAAGCTGACGTGGCCGCCCTCGCCCGGCACCGGGGTGGCGCCGTGAGCGTGCGGCACCAGCGCCGAGACGCCGAGCCCGGTGCCGGGCCCGATCAGCGCGCACGGCGCGCCGGGCACGGCCTCGCCGCCGCCGACCTTGATCAGCGCGTCGGCCGGCAGGTGCGGCAAGGCCAGCGCCATCGCCGCCCAGTCGTTGATCACCAGGAAGGACTCCAGCGCCAGCGCCTGGCGCGTGGCTTCGATCGAGAACGCCCAGTGGTGGTTGGTCATCTGCACCCAGTCGCCGGTGACCGGGTTGGCGATGCCGATGGAGGCATGCCGCACCGTGGCGCCGACGTCGGCGAGGTAGGCGCGCACCGCCGCTTCCAGCGTCGGGTAGTCGGCGCAGGCCAGGACCTTGATCTGTTCCGGTTCGGCGCCGCCGGTGTAGAGCGCGAAACGGGCATTGGTGCCGCCGATATCGGCGACCAGCCAGGGAAAGCTATCAGGACGCCCAGTAAACATCGAGCGGTACCTCCGTGTGGTGCAGGACATGACTGATCGGCAGCGCGTCGTCGACGGCCTGCCGCGCTTGTTCGAATACCCGGCGCTTGGCCGGCCCCTGGATCGCCAGGAACAGCCGGCCGCAGGCCAGCAATGCGGCCAGCGTCATGCTGAGGCGCGTGTGCGACGCCGCCGGCGGGGTGACCGTGAGCAGCCGTTCGGCCGACGGCAGCGCGAGCCCGGCGGCGAGTTCCGGCGCGGCCGGGAACAGCGAGGCGGTGTGGCCGTCGTCGCCCATGCCGAGCACGGCGACGTCGGGCTGGCGCCAGGCGGCGCGCGCGGCGGCCAGGCTGGCGGCGGCATCGTCGGGGTGGAGCGCCAGCGGCAGGAAGCGCGCCGCGGCGGCGGCGCCGATGAGCAGGTGCTGGCGCACCAGTGCGGCGTTGCTGTCCGGGTGGTGTTCCGGCACCAGGCGCTCGTCCACCAGCGTCACCGTCACGTGCGACCAGTCGAGGTCGCTTTCGGCCAACCTTTGCAGGAAGGCCACCGGCGAGCGCCCGCCGGACACCGCCAGCACCGCCTCGCCGCGTTCGCGGATCGCCGTCGCGAGCGCGCCGTTCACCGCCTCGGCCAGCGCCGTGGCGGCGGCGGGCGCGGAGTCGAATTCAAACCATTGCATGGTGTTGTCTCTTCTTTATTTCACTCTTCACAGACTAAAGCCCATCCCAGTAGGGGAGCGAGCCAAAGCAGGTTGAGTGCCGCCAGCGCACAGGAACCGGAATGGACACAGGGTCCATGAGGATTCCGAGCACTGCCGGCGCTCAAGATGCGAAGGCGCAGCCGCCTAATGGGGGTGGGATTTCAGCTCTCCTCGTGCCACGACACTCCATCCCGCGACAGCAACGCGCTGGAGGCGGCCGGGCCCCAGCTGCCGGCGGTGTACTGCTTGGGCGGGGTGGTGCTGTGCTGCCAGTGGTCCATGATCGGCTCCACCCAGCGCCAGGCTTCCACCAGCTCGTCGCGGCGCATGAACAGCGCCAGCTTGCCGCGGATGACGTCGAGCAGCAGGCGCTCGTAGGCGTCGGCACGGCGCACCTTGAACGATTCGTGGAAGTCGAGGTTGAGGTGCACCGGCTGCAGGCGCTGGGTGTCGCCCGGCTCCTTGGACAGGAAGTAGAGGCGGATGCTTTCTTCCGGCTGCAGGCGAATCACCAGGCGGTTGGCGGTGTTCAGGCCCATCGGGCTGGGGAACAGGTGGTGCGGCACGTCGCGGAAGTTGATCACGATCTCGGCCAGGCGTTCCTGCATGCGCTTGCCGGTGCGCAGGTAGAACGGCACGCCGGCCCAACGCCAGTTGTCGATCTCGGCCTTGATGGCGACGAAGGTCTCGGTCTGGCTGCTGGCGGGGATGCCCTGTTCCTGCAGGTAACCCACCACCGGCTGGCCGTTGGCGGCGCCGGCCTTGTACTGGGCGCGCACGGTCTTGGCGGCGACGTCCTGCTCGCTGAACGGGCGCAGCGCCTTCAACACCTTGAGTTTCTCGTCGCGCACCGCGTCGGCGCCGAGGTTGGCCGGCGGCTCCATCGCCACGATGCACAACAGCTGCAGCAGGTGGTTCTGCACCATGTCGCGCAGCGCGCCGGTATTATCGTAGAAGTCGCCGCGCGTGCCGACGCCGAGCTCTTCGGCGATGGTGATCTGCACGTCGTGGATCCACTCGCGGCGCCACAGCGGCTCGAACAGCGCGTTGGCGAAGCGGATCGACAGCAGGTTCTGCACCGATTCCTTGCCGAGGTAGTGGTCGATGCGGTAGAGCTGTTCTTCCTTGAAGTGACGCGCCACCGCTTCGTTGATCTCGTTGGACGATTCCAGGTCGTGGCCGAGCGGCTTTTCCAGCACCACGCGCACCTTGTCGTGGTTCAGGCCGACCGCCGCCAGGTTGTCGCAGATACCCTCGAACAGGTCCGGCGCGGTGGCGAGGTAACAGACGGCGACACGCTCGTTGTGCTGCTGCAGCACCTCGGCCAGCGCCGGGTAGTGTTCCGGCGTGGCGGCGTCTACCTTGAGGTAGTCCACGCGCGCGAGAAAACCCTGCCAGGCGGCGTCGGAAAAGTATTCCTTGATGTGGATGCGCGCGCTCTTCTCCACCATCGCCAGGTAGTCTTCGCGCGCCATGTCGCGGCGACCCAGCGCCAGGATGCGGCCTTCTTCGTTCAAGAGGCCGGCGGCATGAGCCTGGTACAGCGACGGCAGCAGTTTGCGCATGACCAGGTCGCCGGTGCCCCCGAACAGCACCATGTCGAAGGCCGGGGTGTGCAGATTAGCGTTGTCCATCCTGAGTGTTCTCTCGCACAGTGGGTTGTGATGTAGTTATATTACCATTCGACGTGCCGCTGTCTACGGCAATTACACGGCCAAAGACAACAATTTCGATGCTGCAAAGCAACATGGAAATCAACGAAAATCCTTTATAAGCAATGGTTTTCAGCATTTGCACCACAGCCGCAGCGAGAAACCAGCTGCAACGTATTGCATTTTGACTGTAGTAAAACTACCATTCATCGCACATTACCCACCGGGATTACACCATGGCCTTACATCCCGTCATCGCCGACGTCACCGCCCGTATCGTTGCCCGCAGCCAGCCGCGCCGCGCGGCTTACCTGCAGCATCTCGACGCCGCCGCCAAACGCGGCCGCGTGGAGCGCACCCAGCTGTCCTGTACCAACCTGGCGCACGCCTTCGCCGCCATGCCGGACACGGTCAAGATTCATCTGAAGGAAGCCAGCCGGCCCAACCTCGCCATCGTCTCGGCCTACAACGACATGTTGTCGGCGCACCAGCCGCTGGAAGCGTTCCCGGCCTGGATCAAGGACGAGGCGCTCAAGGCCGGCGCCACCGCGCAGTTCGCCGGCGGCGTGCCGGCGATGTGCGACGGCGTGACGCAGGGCCAGGCCGGCATGGAGCTCTCGCTGTTCTCGCGCGACGTGATCGCCATGAGCACCGCCGTGGCGCTGTCGCACCAGATGTTCGACGCCGCGCTCTACCTCGGCGTGTGCGACAAGATCGTGCCGGGCCTGCTGATCGGCGCGCTGACCTTCGGCCACCTGCCGGCGGTGTTCGTGCCGGCCGGGCCGATGACCACGGGCATGTCCAACGACGAGAAGGCGCACATCCGCCAGCTCTACGCCGAGGGCAAGGTCGGCCGCGACGTGCTGCTGGAATCGGAGGCGCAAAGCTACCACGGCCCCGGCACCTGCACCTTCTACGGCACCGCCAACTCCAACCAGATGCTGATGGAGATCATGGGCCTGCACCTGCCGGGCACCGCCTTCGTCACGCCGGGCACGCCGCTGCGCGAAGCGCTGACGCGCGCTGCCGCGCACCGTGCCGTGGCGATCAGCCCGGGCCGCGAGCACTACACCCCGGTGGGCCGCCTCGTCGACGAGAAGGCGGTGGTCAACGGCATCATCGGCCTGTTGGCCACCGGCGGTTCGACCAACCACACCCTGCACCTGGTGGCGATCGCCCGCGCCGCCGGCATCGACATCAACTGGGACGATTTCGACGAGCTGTCGGCGGTGATTCCGCTGCTGGCGCGCGTCTACCCCAACGGCAAGGCCGACGTGAACCACTTCCACGCCGCTGGCGGCATGGGTTTCCTGATTCGCGAGCTGCTCGACGCCGGCCTGCTGCACGAGGACGTCACCACCATCATGGGCCCGGGCCTGCGCGCCTACACTACGGAACCGTGGCTCGACGACGGCCAGCTGGCCTGGCGTCCGGCGGCGGCCACGAGCCACGACAGCGGCGTGCTGCGTCCGGCGGCGGAGCCGTTCTCGGCCGACGGCGGCCTGCGCGTGCTCAAGGGCAATATCGGCCGCTCGGTGATCAAGGTCTCGGCGGTCAAGGCGGAACACCGCGTGGTGGAAGCGCCGGCGGTGATCTACCACGACCAGGACGAACTCTTGGCCGCGTTCAAGCGCGGCGAGCTGGAGCGCGACTTCGTCGCGGTGATCCGCTTCCAGGGCCCGCGCGCCAACGGCATGCCGGAACTGCACAAGCTGACGCCGACGCTGGCGGTGTTGCAGGAGCGCGGCTTCAAGGTGGCGCTGGTCACCGACGGCCGCATGTCCGGCGCCTCCGGCAAGGTGCCGGCGGCGATCCACGTCTCGCCCGAGGCCGTGTCCGGCGGCCCGATCGCCAAGCTGCGCGACGGCGACCTGGTGCGCGTCGACGCCAACAGCGGCGAGCTGACCGCGCTGGTGGCGGAGGCCGAATGGGCCGCGCGCGAGGTGGTTTCGGCCAACCTTGCAGGTAATGATTTCGGCGTCGGCCGCGAACTGTTCGCCGGCATGCGCACCTTGGCCGACGTCGCCGAACACGGCGCGATGACCTTCCACCACCCCCTGTGGAGAGATTGAAAGCAATGGATGCACTGACTCTGTTACGCCAAAGCCCGGTGATGCCGGTGATCGTGGTCAACGACGCCGCGGTGGCGGTCGACCTCGCCCGCGCGCTGGTCGCCGGCGGGATCCGCACCCTGGAAATCACCCTGCGCACCAAAGCCGCGCTGGCCGCGATGCGCCGCATCCGCGACGAAGTGCCGGACGCCCTGGTCGGCGCCGGCACTGTACGCACCCGCGCCCACCTGGAAGCCGCGCTCGACGCCGGCGCCCAGTTCGGCCTCAGCCCCGGCCTGACCCCGGAGCTGGCCGCCGCCGCGCGCGCCTCCGGCGTGCCGTTCATCCCCGGCGTGGCCACGCCGTCCGAGGCGATGCACGCCCAGGACGAAGGCTTCAACATCCTCAAGCTGTTCCCGGCCGAGGCGGTCGGCGGCATCAAGCTGCTCAAGGCGCTGGCCGGCCCGCTGCCGGAGCTGCGCTTCTGCCCGACCGGCGGCATCGACGCCAGCAACGCGCCGGCCTACCTGGCCCAGCCCAACGTGCTGGCGGTGGGCGGCTCGTGGCTGACCCCGGCCGACGCCCTCGCCGCCCAGGATTGGGAACGCATCACCCAGCTGGCCCGCGAGGCCAGCGCGCTGGCGGTGCGCTGATCCCCCCGTTTTTGTTGCTTGTTGCTTCCTTGCAGGGCCTGCCGACTCTCCCGGACAGGCCCTTTTTTTATGCCCCGGCCGCCGCCCCGCCGCGATGCGCCCGCCGCTCCCTTCCCTTGCCCCTCTCCCCGACGCCGGAACGCCGCGCCCGGCGCGGCGAGTGCCCGACCCTGAAACTCGCTCCCGCGCTGTCTATAGTTGTGGCAATCGCGCGATGCACGGCCCGCCGGGCGCGGCATCGGCGCCCTCACCGCCCCCATCACAAAGGAACGTGGCGCCATGAGCCACCTCGCCCCCCTGCCCGTGGCGCAGCTGTACCGGCGCTGCGACCCCGAGCTGTTCGCCTTCGACACCACCGCCGAGCTGGACGACCTGAGCGAGGTCATCGGCCAGCTGCGCGCCGTCGGCGCCACCCGCTTCGGGCTGGGCATGCGCCACCACGGCTACAACGTCTACGTCATGGGTCCCAGCGGCAGCGGCAAGCGCACCATGGTGCGGCAGTTGCTGGCGCAGCAGGCGGTCGACGCGGCGCTGCCGTGCGACTGGTGCTACGTCAACAATTTCGCCCAGCCACACAAGCCGCGCGCCATCCGCCTGCCCGCCGGGCGGGGGGCGACGCTGCGCGACGACATGCAGCAGCTGGTGGACGAGCTGCGCGCCACCATCCCCGCCATCTTCGAGGGCGAGGAATACCGCCGCCGCCTCGACCAGATCAACGAGGAATTCACCCGGCAGCAGACGCAGGCGTTCGAGGAGGTCGGCGACGCCGCGATCCAGCACGGCATCGCCCTGCTGCGCACCCCCAACGGCTTCTCCTTCGCCCCCGCCAAGGACGGCGAGGTGATCAGCCCGGAGGAATTTGCCAAGCTGCCGCGCGAAGAGCAGGAACGCATCGAGCACGACACCGACACCCTGCGCGTGCAGCTGGAAAAGGCCATCCGCCAGGTGCCGCGCTGGCGCCACGAACGCATCGAGCGGGTGCGCCAGCTGAACGAAGAGGCGGTGCTGTTCGCGGTGGGCCAGATGATCGACTCGCTGCGCGAGGACTACGCCGACTTCGAGCCGGTGCGGCTCTACCTCGACGAGGTGCAGCAGAACATCATCGCCAGCATCGATGACTTCCGCCAGCCGCACGACGGCGCGCCCTCCCAGTCCGGTTTGCAGGGCCTGGGCGACGGCGCCGACTTCAACCGCTTCCGCGTCAACCTGCTGGTCGATCACGGTGGCCGCCCGGCGCCGCCGGTGATCGACGAGGAACACCCCACCTGGCAGAACCTGATCGGCCGCGTCGAGCACCTGTCGCAGATGGGCACGCTGATCACCAACTTCCTGCAGATCAAGCCCGGCGCGCTGCACCTGGCCAACGGCGGCTACCTGCTGCTGGACGCCATCAAGCTGCTGAGCCAGCCGTTCTCGTGGGAGGCGCTCAAGCGCGCGCTGGCCACGCGCGAGATCCGCATCGAGTCGCTGGGCCAGATGTACAGCCTGATCAGCACGGTGTCGCTGGAGCCGGAGCCGATCCCGCTCGAGGTCAAGGTGCTGCTGCTGGGCGACCGCATGCTGTACTACCTGCTGGCGGAATACGATCCGGAGTTCGGCGAGCTGTTCAAGGTGGCGGCCGATTTCGAGGACGAGGTGCCGCGCACCGGCGACAACGCCCTGCTGTACGCCCGCCTGATCGCCACCCTGACGCGGCGCGACGGGCTGCGCCCCTTCGAGCGTGGCGCCGTGGCGCGCGTCATCGAGTACGGCGCGCGCCGCGCCGAGGACGCCGAACGGCTCTCGCTGCACATGGAAAGCCTGGCGGGACTGGTGCGCGAGGCCGATTACTGGGCACAGCAGGACGGCCTTGCCCGCGTCGGCGCCGAGCACGTCGAACGCGCCATCGCGGCGCAGATCCACCGCGCCGACCGCCTCAAGGAACGCGTACACGAGGCCATCCTGCGCGACATCCTGCGCATCGACAGCCGCGGCGAGCAGGTCGGCCAGATCAACGGCCTGTCGGTGTTCGAGCTGGGCCAGTTCGCCTTCGGCCAACCTTCGCGCATCACCGCCACCACGCGCCTGGGCGACGGCGAAGTGGTCGACATCCAGCGCGAGGCCAAGCTGGGCGGCGCGATCCACTCCAAGGGCGTGCTGATCCTGTCCTCGCTCCTGGCGACGCGCTACGCCGCCGAGCAACCGCTGTCGCTGTCGGCGAGCTTGGTGTTCGAGCAGACCTACGGCATGGTCGAGGGCGACAGCGCCTCGCTGGCGGAATTGTGCGCCCTGCTCTCCTCGCTCTCCGGCCTGCCGCTGCGCCAGGCGCTGGCGGTGACGGGTTCGGTCGACCAGTTCGGCCGGGTGCAGGCGATCGGCGCCGTCAACGAAAAGATCGAGGGCTTCTTCGATATCTGCCGCCAGCGCGGCCTGAACGGCGAGCACGGCGTGCTCATTCCCGCCGCCAACGTGCTGCACCTGATGCTGCGCCGCGACGTGATCGAGGCCGCGGCGGCCGGGCTGTTCCACGTCTACGCGGTGGACACCGTGGACCAGGCCATCGCCTTGCTCACCGGCGGCGAGGCCGGCGTGGCGGACGCGAGCGGCCTCTTCCCGACGGGCAGCGTCAACCGCCGCGTGGCGGACCGCCTGCACGGCCTGGCCGACATCGCCCGCGCCTACAGCCAGCCGGACAAGGGCGACCAGGCCGGCAGCGCGCCGCCCCCCGCCCCCAAAGCAAGGCACGGCCATGGACAAGCCTAGCCCCGGCAAGGTACTGCTGGCGCTCGACGTCTCGCCACGCAGCCGCGCCGCGCTGGAACTGGCGGCGGCGCTGGCCGCCGCGCGCGATGTCGAACTGGCGGGATTGTTCATCGAGGACATCAACCTGCTGCACCTGGCCGCGCTGCCCTTCACGCGCGAGATCGGCCAGTTTTCCCGCGCCGCGCCGCTCGCCGCGCCGCAGCTGGAGCACGCCCTGCGCTGCGAGGCGGAGCAGGCGCGCCGCCTGCTCGCCGACACCGCTACCCGGCGGCAACTGCGCTGGTCGTTCCAGCTGGCGCGCGGGCAGATCGCCACCGAACTGTTCGCGCGCGCCGCCGAGCCCGACCTGGTGGTGCTGGGCAAGAGCGCGCGCATGGGGACCATGCCGCTGTGGACGCTGCTGTGCGAGGCGCCGCCGCCGCCGCCGCGCCGTGCCGCCCGGCCGCGGCTGCTGGTGCTGTTCGACGGCTCGCCGGGCGCCGCACGCGCCCTGGCGCTGGCCCGGGACCTGGCGCAAAGCCAGGACGGCGAGCTGCGCGTGCTGATCCCGGCCGACAACGAAGCCGACTTCCTGCGCCACGCCAACGCCGCCATGGCGCTGGCGCCGGCCAGCGCCGGCGGCTGCCGCCGGCTGCTCCCCGGCGACAGCCGCGCCCTGGCCGCCGCGGTGCGCGAGGAAAACGCCACCAGCCTGGTGCTCGACGGCAGCCGCTCGCTGCGCAGCGGCGCGGGCTTCGCCGCCCTGCTCAACGACATCGACTGCCCGGTGATCCTGGTCAGCTGAGGCGCGCGCCGTCCACCCCCTCGCCAAACCGCGCCGCAGCTTCTAACATCGCAGCATGATCGTAGCCAGCCCGCGAGGCTTTGACTCCCCATGAAACTGTTTCTGGCCGAAGACGACGCCGTCCTGGCGGACGCCCTGCTCACCCGCCTCACCCAGCTCGGCTTCGACACCGCGCACGCCGCCGACGGCCTCGACGCGCAGCAGCGCCTGCTCGCCGAGGACTTCGACGCCGTGGTGCTCGACATCGGGCTGCCCGGGCAGGACGGCCTGGCCGTGCTGCGCAACGTGCGCGTGCACAAGCCGGCGCTGCCGATCCTGCTCCTGACCGCGCTCGACAGCATGGAAGACCGCGTCGCCGGGCTCGACGCCGGCGCCGACGACTACCTGGTCAAGCCGTTCGACTTCCCCGAGCTGGAGGCGCGCCTGCGCGCCCTGCTGCGCCGCCAGCGCGTCGCCGACAATCCACGCGACGAGCCGCGCTTCGGCCGCCTGCGCCTGGACCGCATCGGTCAACGCGCCTGGGCCGACAACGTGGCGCTGGAGCTGTCGGCGCGCGAGCTGCAGCTGCTCGACATCCTGATGAGCCACGCCGAGCGCGTCGTCACCAAGGAACAGATCGCCGCCGAGCTGTCCGGCACCGGCGAGGAAGTGGGCGCCAACGCGGTCGAGGTCTACGTGCACCGCCTGCGCAAGAAGCTCGACGGCAGCGGCGTCGGCGTGCGCGCGGTACGCGGCCTGGGCTATCTGCTGGCCAGCACCGACGCACCCCGCTAAAGGTTGGCCGAAGCCCGACGTCAAGGAGCCCCGATGTCCCCTCCCCGCCAGTTGTCGCTGCGCCGCCAGCTGCTGCTGTGGCTGCTGCTGCCGCAGCTGGTGCTGTGGCTTGCCGCCGCCTACCTCGCGTACGCCATGGCGCTGGGCTACAGCAACGAGGTGATCGACCGCAGCCTGGCCAAGTCCTCGCGCGCGCTGGCGCGCCAGGTCAAGCCGTTCGGCAACGGCTTCTACGTCGACTTCCCGCAGGCGGCGCGCGAAATCCTCGAGGAAGACCCCAACGACCGCGTCTACTACATGGTCAGCTCGCCGCCGGAGGCCTTCCTGCTGGGCGATCCGGCCATGCCGCGCCCGCCCGCCGGGCTGCCGGTGCGGGCCGGCGCCAGCTACTTCTACAACGCCGCCATGGCGAAACAGGGCAACCAGCTCGGGGTGCGCGTGGCGGCGCTCTACCTCAACGCCGGCACCCCGGACCAGCCGCAGCTGATGCTGGTGCAGGTGGCCAAGAGCCGCGCGCTGAGCGCCGAGCTGGCGCACAAGATCCTGTTCGACATGGGGCTGCCGCTGTTGGGCCTGATGCTGCTCACCAGCGTGCTGGTCTGGGCCGGCATCAGCCGCGGCCTGTCGCCGCTCAGAAACCTGCGCCGCAGCGTGGAACACCGCTCGGCGCGCGACCTGGCGCCGATCGAGGCGGAAAACGCCCCGTCCGAGGTGCGCGCCCTGGCCACCGCCATCAACACCCTGCTGGCCGAGGTGCACGGCCAGGTGGCGCAGCAGCGCCGCTTCATCGCCGACGCCGCACACCAGCTGCGCACCCCGCTAGCCGGGCTCAAGTCGCAAAGCGAGCTGGCACAGGGCGAACTGCGCCAGGCGCAACCGGACGTGGCGCGCGCCTGCCGCCAGCTGGAGCAGGTGCACACCAGCGTCGAGCGTTCCATCCGCCTGGTCAACCAGCTGCTGGCGCTGGCGCGCGCCGAGCCCGAGGCCGGGCTGCAGCTGGCGCCGCTCGACCTGGCGCAGCTGGTGCGCGAGGTGAGCGCCGAGGCGGTGCCGCGCGCGCTGGCGCGCGACATCGACCTCGGCGTGGAAGGCGGCGACGCGCCGCTGACCATCGCCGGCCACGCCGGCCTGCTGCGCGAACTCGTGGCCAACCTGCTCGACAACGCCATCCAGTACACCCCGATGGGCGGCGAGGTCACCGTGGCGCTGCAGCCGGGGCCGGGCGAGGTGTGGCTGCGCGTCAGCGACAACGGCCCGGGCATCCCGCCCGCGGAGCGCGAGCGCGTGTTCGAGCGCTTCTACCGCGGCAGCGCCGAGGGCAAGGGCAAGGGCTGCGGTCTCGGGCTCGCCATCGTGCAGGAGATCGCGCGGCGCCACCGCACCACGGTCACGCTGTCCGAGCACCCGCCGCATGGCCTCACCGTGTCGCTGCGCTTTGCCCTGAGTGCGCCCTCCGGCAGCACCCGTTGACCCCCCTTTCCGCCCGTCCGGCACCGGGTGGGCGGCACGGCTATCGCCCGTGGCCGGGCCGCGGACAGCACTGCTCTGGCCGGCCGTCGTGTAGTTGGTACACTACGGCGCGCCCCTCATGCTGCATCGCATCAACCGTTTCCGCCTGCATCGGCCGGCCTCGCCGTTTATTCATGCTGCATCGCACCCAAAACCGCTCAAGTTCTTACGCCATCCAGACGCAAAACTTACGCAAAACTTACAGCAAGTCGCTATAGTTTTTGCAAGCCGTCACGGCAGGCCGCCCCACACGCCGCGCGACGGACCGACAACAATACCGAGGAGATAGAGCATGAAACTGAAGCGCCTGAGCGCGGCCCTGCTGGCCGCCAGCCTGCTGCCCGCCACCGTGATGGCCGGCAACGTCGAAGTGCTGCACTGGTGGACCTCCGGCGGCGAAGCCAAGTCGGCTCTCGAACTGAAAAAGATGATGACCGCCAAGGGCCACACTTGGCGCGACTTCGCCGTGGCCGGCGGCGGCGGCGACAACGCCATGACCGCGCTGAAGACGCGCGTGGTCTCGGGCAACCCGCCCACCGCGGCCCAGATCAAGGGCCCGGCGATCCAGGAATGGGGCGCCGAAGGCGTGCTCGCCAACATCGACCCGGTGGCCAAGGCCGGCAACTGGGACAAGCTGCTGCCGCCGGTGGTGAGCCAGGTCATGAAGTACAAGGGCCAGTACGTCGCCGCCCCGGTCAACGTGCACCGCGTCAACTGGCTGTGGGTCAACCCGGAAGCGTTCAAGAAGGCCGGCGCCACCGTGCCCAAGACCTGGCCAGAATTCTTCGCCGCCGCCGACAAGCTGCAGAAGGCCGGCATCCAGCCGATCGCCCACGGCGGCCAGCCGTGGCAGGACGCCACCCTGTTCGAATCGGTCGCGCTCGGCGTCGGCGGCGCCGGCTACTACAAGAAGGCCTTCGTCCAGCTCGACCAGGCCACGCTGGCCGGCCCGACCACGGTCAAGGTGTTCGAGACCCTGCAGCGCGTGAAGGGCTACATCGACAAGGGCGCGGCCGGTCGCGACTGGAACCTGGCCACCAACATGGTCATCACCGGCAAGGCCGGCATGCAGTTCATGGGCGACTGGGCCAAGGGCGAATTCACCGCCGCCAGCAAGCAGCCGGGCAAGGACTACCTGTGCGTCGACGCCCCGGGCACCGCCGGCATGTTCACCTTCAACATCGACAGCCTGGCGATGTTCCAGCAGAAGGACCCGGCCTCGGCCAAGGCGCAGGCCGACCTCGCCGCCACGGTGATGAGCCCGGCGTTCCAGGAAACCTTCAACCTCAACAAGGGCTCGATCCCGGCGCGTCTGGACACGCCGATGGACAAGTTCGACGACTGCGCCAAGAAATCCAAGACCGACCTGACCACCGCCTCCAAGAGCGGCGCGCTGGTGCCGAGCTTCGCGCACAAGATGGCGATGCCGTCCGCCACCGAAGGCGCCATGGTGGACGTCATCTCGCAGTTCATGAACTCCAGCATGACGCCCAAGGCTGCCGCCGAGCGGTTGGCCAAGGCCGGCAAGGTCAAGTAAGAGCTGCATCAGGCGGCTGCGCCTTTGCATCTTGAGCGCCGGCGCTGCTCGGAATCCTCATGGACCCGATGTCCATTCCGGTTCCTGTGCGGCGGCGGCACTCAACCTGCTTTGGCTCGCTCGCCTGCTGAAAGCCTCTCAGCCGATGACGGAAGCGGGGAGCCCCTCCCCGCCGTGTTCCCCGCTCTCGCTACGCTAAGGAATTCCCATGTCCCATTCTTCGTCTCCGGCCGGAGTCCGTGCCCTGGCCGACGCCGCGCCCGCGGCCGCCAGTCGCCAGCGCTTGGCCGACCGCTGGCTGCCCCGGCTGGTGCTGAGCCCGACGATCATCATGAGCCTGGTGTTCGTCTACGGCTTCATCGCCTGGACCGCCTGGCTCTCCTTCACCGAATCGCGCCTGCTGCCGCGCTACGACTGGGCCGGCCTGACCCAGTACCTGGCATTGTTCGACAACGAACGCTGGTGGACCGCCGTCGCCAACCTCGGCGTGTTCGGCGGCCTGTTCATCCTGTGCACGCTGGTGGTGGGCCTGCTGCTGGCGGTGCTGCTGGACCAGAAAATCCGTGCCGAAGGCGCGCTGCGCGCCGTCTACCTGTACCCGATGGCGCTGTCCTTCATCGTCACCGGCACCGCCTGGAAGTGGATGCTCAACCCCGACATGGGGCTGCAGAAGGTGCTGAACGACTGGGGCTTCGCCAACTTCACCTTCGACTGGCTGGTCGACCCGGACCGCGCCATCTACACCGTGGTGATCGCCGGGGTGTGGCAGTCGTCCGGCTTCGTCATGGCGCTGTTCCTCGCCGGCCTGCGCGGCGTGGACGACTCCATCATCAAGGCGGCGCAGGTGGACGGCGCAAGCCTCCCCACCATCTACCGCCGCATCGTGATCCCGTCGCTGCGCCCGGTGTTCTTCAGCGTGCTGCTGATCCTGTCGCACATCGCCATCAAGAGCTTCGACCTGGTGATGGCGCTCACCGGCGGCGGCCCGGGCACCTCGTCCGACGTGCCGGCCATCTTCATGTACCAGTTCGCCTTCACGCGCGGCCAGCTCGGCCTCGGCGCGGCCTCGGCGATGATGATGCTGATGACCATCGTGGCGGTGCTGGTGCCGCTGATGTACCTGGAAACGAGGAGTGCGAAACGTGGCTAACAAGCTCTCTATTGGCCGGCTGCTGGTCTACGCCGCGCTGGCGCTGGTGGCGCTCTACTACCTGCTGCCGCTCTACGTGATGCTCACCACCTCGTTCAAGACGCTGGACGACATCCGTCAGGGCAACCTCTTGTCGCTGCCGCACGCCTGGGACGGCGGCGCCTGGGCCAAGGCCTGGGCCTCCGCCTGCACCGGCATCGAATGCGGCGGCATGAAGGGCTTCTTCTGGAACTCGGTGAAGATGACGGTGCCGGCGGTGCTGATCTCGACCATGATCGGCGCGGTCAACGGCTACGTGGTCTCGATGTGGCGCTTCAAGGGCTCCGACGCGCTGTTCACGCTGCTGCTGGTGGGCTGCTTCATCCCGTTCCAGGTGGTGCTGCTGCCGATGGCGCAGCTGTTGGGCTGGCTCGGGCTCGCCAACACCACCGCCGGCCTGGTGCTGGTGCACGTGATCTACGGCACCGCCTTCACCACGCTGTTCTTCCGCAACTTCTACGTCACGGTGCCGGACGAGCTGGTGAAGGCGGGCCGCATCGACGGCGCCGGCTTCTGGACCATCTTCTTCCGCATCCTGCTGCCGGTATCGGGACCGATCTTCGTGGTCTGCGTCATCTGGCAGTTCACCCAGATCTGGAACGACTTCCTGTTCGGCGTGGTGTTCGCCGCCGGCGAAGCGCAGCCCATCACGGTGGCGCTGAACAATCTGGTCAACACCTCCACCGGGGTCAAGGAATACAACGTCGACATGGCTTCCGCCATCATCGCCGCCCTGCCCACCCTGTTCGTTTACATGGTCGCCGGCCGCTACTTCGTGCGCGGACTGACGGCCGGCGCCGTGAAAGGTTAAGACAATGGCCTCGCTCTCCATCGACAACGTTTGCAAGACCTACAACAACGGCACCGACGTGCTCAAGGGCATCGACATCGCCATCGACGACGGCCAGTTCCTGATCCTGGTCGGCCCCTCCGGCTGCGGCAAGTCCACCCTGCTCAACATGATCGCCGGCCTGGACGACATCAGCTCGGGCGACATCCGCATCGGTGCGCGCCGCGTCAACGACCTCTCGCCCAAGGACCGCGACATCGCCATGGTGTTCCAGAGCTACGCGCTCTACCCCTCGATGAGCGTGCGCCAGAACATCTCGTTCGGGCTGGAAATCCGCAAGCAGCCCAAGGCCGAGATCGACGCCACGGTGAACCGCGTGGCCGAGATGCTGCAGATCACCCACCTGCTCGACCGCAAGCCCTCGCAGCTGTCCGGCGGCCAGCGCCAGCGCGTGGCGATGGGCCGGGCGCTGGCGCGCAACCCGTCGATCTTCCTGTTCGACGAGCCGCTCTCCAACCTCGACGCCAAGCTGCGCGTGGAGATGCGCACCGAGATCAAGCTGATGCACCAGCGCCTGAAGTCGACCATCGTCTACGTCACCCATGACCAGATCGAGGCGATGACGCTGGGCGACCGCATCGCGGTAATGAAGGACGGCATCGTGCAGCAGTTCGGCAGCCCGCAGGAGATCTACGACAACCCGGCCAACCTGTTCGTGGCCGGCTTCATCGGCTCGCCGTCGATGAACTTCATCCCGGCCACCGTGGTGGAAGCGCCCGGCGGACTCGGCGTGAAAGTCTGCGACGACCACGGCTGCGTGGTGCTGCCGCTGCCGCACGACAGCGCCAAGCTCTCGGCCTGGATCGGCAAGGAGGTGATCTTCGGCATCCGCCCGGAACAGATCACCGACGCGCGCACCGCGCACCGCGAGGGACTGCCGCAGATGGATTGCCACGTGAAAGTGATCGAACCCACCGGCCCGGACACCCTGATCTTCGTCACGCTCAACGACACCAAGGTATGCTGCCGCGCCCACCCCACCGAGGCCAAGCGCCCGGGCGACGCCATGCAACTGGTGTTCGACGTCTCCAAGGCGGTGCTGTTCGACCCGAAAACCGAGGTGCGCATCGCATGAGCGTGGCCGTCGGCACCACAACGTTGGCCGAACACGGCCCGCGGCTGTCGGCGCTGGCGGTCGGGGCGTGGCGGCTCGACGCCTGGGACTTCGACGACGCCGCACTGGCGGCGTGGATCGAGCACGCCATCGCGCAGGGCCTCACCACCTTCGACCACGCCGACCTGTACGGCGGCTTCACCTGCGAGGCACTGTTCGGGCGCTGGCTCAAGGCCAACCCGGCGCGGCGCAGCGAGATCCAGCTGGTGAGCAAATGTGGCATCAAACCACAGGACCCGGCGCGCGGTTGGACGGTGAAGCACTACGACACCGGCCGCGCCCACATCCTGGCCTCGGTCGAGCAGTCGCTGCAGAACCTCGGCACCGACTACCTCGACCTGCTGCTGCTCCACCGCCCCGACCCGCTGCTGGACCCGGACGAGGTGGCCGACGCCTTCGCCACGCTGAAGGCCGCCGGCAAGGTGCGCCACTTCGGCGTCTCCAACTTCAGCCCGAGCCAGTTCGCGCTGCTGGCCAGCCGCACCCCGCTCGTCACCAACCAGGTCGAGGCCTCGCTACTGCACCTGGCGCCGCTGTTCGACGGCAGCTTCGACCAGTGCCTGGAGCGCCGCGTGCGGCCGATGATCTGGTCGCCGCTGGCCGGCGGCCGGCTGTTCGACGCTTCGGCCAACCCCGTGCTGCAGCGGACGCTCGCCACCCTGGCCGAACAGCTCGGCGTCACCCCCGCCACGCTGGCGCTGGCCTGGCTGCTGCGCCACCCGGCGCGGCCGCTGCCCATCGTCGGCTCGCGCCGGCTGTCCTCGCTCGACGACGCCGCGCGCGCCGCCGCGCTGCCGCTCGAACGCCAGCACTGGTTCGCGCTGCTCGAAGCGGCGCAGGGCCGCGTCGTACCCTGACCCCGCTGTTTTGCTCCATCCGGGATGATCGACTCGATCGTCCCATTTTTTTTGCCCGGTGGTCCACCCGCCGCTGCGGCAGCGGCGCCACAGCCCATACGTCCCCGCTGGACGGCGCCATGCCGGACGCTTAGTATCGATCCACCTCCTGTGTCGGGAGGACGTCGCTCGGACGGTTCCGGGCGCTTACGTTCAAGGAAAAACCATGTCTGCATCGGGCAAGCGCCGCTTTGCGCGCATCGACCGCCTCCCCCCCTACGTCTTCAACATCACTGCCGAACGCAAGATGGCCGCCCGCCGCCGTGGCGAGGACATCATCGACATGAGCATGGGCAACCCGGACGGCGCCACCCCGCCGCACATCGTGGCCAAGCTCACCGAGGCCGCGCAGCGCCCCGACACCCATGGTTATTCGGCCTCCAAGGGTATCCCGCGCCTGCGTCGCGCCATCGCGCACTGGTACCAGGAGCGCTACCAGGTGGAGATCGACCCGGACAGCGAGGCCATCGTCACCATCGGCTCCAAGGAAGGCCTGGCGCACCTGATGCTGGCCACGCTCGACCGCGGCGACACCGTGCTGGTGCCCGACCCCAGCTACCCGATCCACATCTACGGCGCGGTGATCGCCGGGGCCGACATCCGCTCCGTGCCGCTGATCCCCGGCGTCGACTTCTTCGCCGAGCTGGAACGCACCATCCGCGGCAGCTACCCCAAGCCCAAGATGATCGTGATCGGCTTCCCGTCCAACCCCACCGCGCAGTGCGTCGAGCTCGACTTCTTCGAGCGCGTCATCGCGCTGGCGAAGAAGCACGACATCTTCGTGGTGCACGACCTGGCCTACGCTGACATCGTGTTCGACGGCTGGAAGGCGCCGTCGATCATGCAGGTGCCGGGTGCCAAGGACATCGCGGTGGAGTTCTTCACGCTGTCGAAGAGCTACAACATGGCGGGCTGGCGCATCGGCTTCATGGTCGGCAACCCGGACCTCGTCGCCGCGCTGGCGCGCATCAAGAGCTACCACGACTACGGCACCTTCACCCCGCTGCAGATCGCCGCCATCGCCGCGCTGGAAGGCGACCAGCAGTGCGTCAAGGACATCGCCGCCACCTACCAGAAGCGCCGCGACGTGCTCTACAAGGGGCTGTGCGAGGCGGGCTGGGAAGTCGAGCTGCCCAAGGCCTCGATGTACATCTGGGCGCGCATCCCCGAGCCCTACCGCGCGCTGGGCTCGCTGGAATTCGCCAAACAGCTGCTCGACAAGGCCAAGGTGTCGGTGTCGCCCGGCGTCGGCTTCGGCGATTACGGCGACGACTACGTGCGCTTCGCGCTGATCGAGAACGAGGCGCGCATCCGCCAGGCGGTGCGCGGCATCAAGACCATGTTCCGCGCCGACGGCCTGATCCCACAAAAGGGCCATTGAGCCCGGCGGCCGGCGCGGCACCGCACGGCCGCGCTGGCTATGCCGGACCCGGCGGCGCCAGCGCCCGCGTCGCCTCCTCCAGAAAGCGCTGCGACAGCGCCGGATCGCTCACCGCGCGCGACAGCAGCAGCGCCCCCACCATCAGCGCCAGCGCCACGCAGGGCGTCGGCGCGCTCCCTTCTTCGCCCGGCGGCGCGCACTCCTGCAGCAAGGCCAGTTGCGCCTCGATTCCGGCGGTGAAGGCCTGCCGCGACGGCTGGTCGCGCCGCGCCATCTCGCCCCCCAGCGCCGCCGCCACGCAGCCGTCGTCGGGCCGGTCGCGGTGCGCCAGGCTCAGGTAATGCTGCACCAGCGCCGCCAGGCGCTGCTCGGGCGGCACCGCGTCCAGCACCTCCGCGAGCCGTTGCTGCAGCTCGTCGAAGCCGTGCCGGCAGGCTTCGGCGACCAGCGCCTCCTTGTCGCGGAAGTGGCTGTAGAAGCCGCCATGGGTCAGACCGAGGTCGGCCATCAGGTTGGCGATGCCGACCGCGTCCATGCCCTCGGAGCGGAAGCGGTAGGACGCCGTACGGATGATTCGCTGCCGGACGTCGGCCTTGTGGAGGGAGGAATAACGCATCGCCGTCCTTTCAAATGCCCCTTAGCATGATAGCCATCATGCTAAAAAGCTTGCGCTATATCAAACAGATATCGCAAGCGCCCACGGCATGCCCGGCACTGGACTACACGCCGCCGCCACGCCAGCACGAGGGACCGCTGCCGCCGCTGTATTTTTTCCGCCACACCCGGGGCACCGTAGAAACCGCAGAGCCGCACTTTCTTCGCTGCCGAGTCTCGCTTTCTGTCCGCAACCCCAATATGCTCGGCGGATTATGACAACATGGTTGCCCCCGCTGCCACGGAGGAGCAACCGGGATAAGCGCATGCTCGCTTCGCCGCACACATCCAGACAGAAGGTCCGCTACGCCCTGGTACTGCTGTCCCTCGGACTGCTGTATGGCGCCTGCGGCTGGCTGATCGACCACTTCTTCACGCCCGACAATCCCTTTCCGTTCACCGTGTGGCTCCCCGCCGGCCTCGCCGTGGCCGCCGTGATCCGCTGGGGCCACCGCGTCTGGCCCGCCCTGCTGCTGGGGGCACTGGCACTGCAGACCCTGATCCTCGGCACCCCGCTGCCCGGCGCGCTGCTGGCCGCACTGGGCGCCGCCGTGGGGCCGCTGCTGGGCGGCATGCAGATTCGCCGTCACTGCTCGGGCCGACTGCCGTTCTACCGCCTCGGCGACGTGTTCCGCTTCCTCTGGGCCGGCGTCGGCCTGTCCGCGCTGGTCTCCGCCAGCGGCAGCCTGCTGGCGCAGGCCTGGTGGCACTACCCCGGCACCAGCGCCGCCTTGCAGCAGCTGTGCGCCGGCTGGCTCGCCGACGCCGCCGGCACATTGTTCTTCGCCCCGCCGCTATTGTTCCTGCGACGGCGCGGTGATGTCGACCCGCTGCCGGCGCGCGCCTCGCCGCTGGAGCTGGCGTCGGGCAGCGCCGCCACCCTGCTGGCGGCGGCCCTGCTGTTCCTCGGCCTGAACGACCCCCACGGCCTCTACACCGCACTGCCCTACCTGCTGATCATCCCGCTGATGTGGACCGCAGCACGGATCTCGCTGCGCTCGGCGCACTGGCTGGCGTTCGGCATCCTGCTGCTGGCGCTGGCCGGCGCGGCCAGCGGCCGTGGCGTGTTTTTCGGGGACACCCCCGGCCTCGCCTTGCTCAACGCCGGCATGATGGTGCTGAGCCAGTCGGTGACGCTGCTGATCATGGGCGCGCTGATCGCCGAGCGCGGCAGCGCCGAAGAGCGCCTGCGGCGCGCCAACCACGGCCTGGAGGAGAAAGTCGCGGAGCGCACCGCCCAGCTCGCGGAGAGCGAGGCGCGCCAGAAGCAGCTGGTCGACGCCGCGCCGTTCCCGCTGGTGCTGAGCCGGCTCTCCGACGGCGTCATCACCTACGCCAACGAGCGCGCCGAGCGCATGTTCAAGGGACGCCTGCACAGCACCCAGGGCCTCACCGTGGACGACTTCTACGTCAGCACCCAGACCCGTGACGAGGTCGCCGCGCTGATGCGCGACAAGGGCCAGTTGCGCGATCACGAGGTACGCCTGCAGGACACCGGCGGCCGGGTATTCTGGGCGCTGATTTCCTGCACCCTGGTGCGCTCCGCCGGCACGCTGCACGTCATCACCGGCATCAACGACATCAGCGAGCGCAAGCGCCTGGAGCACAGCCTGAAGACCGCCAACGAGGCGCTGCGCCAGCACCTCAACGAGATCGAGTCGCTGCAGTCGGGGCTCAAGGAACAGCTGGTGCGAGACCCGCTCACCGGAGTGTTCAACCGGCGTTACCTCGACGATGCCCTGCCGCGCGTGCTGGCGCACACCCTGGCGCTGGGCAAGCCGGTGGCGCTCCTGATGCTCGACGCCGACCACTTCAAGCGCATCAACGACACCTACGGCCACAAGGCCGGCGACTGCGTGCTGAGCACGCTGGGCGCGCGCCTGCGCGACAGCCTGCGCAGCAACGACATGGTGTGCCGCTACGGCGGCGAGGAGTTCCTGATCGTGCTGCCCGGCATGAGCCTGGAGCACGCTATCGCCAAGGCCGAGCAGTTGCGCAAGGTGGTGCAGCAATGGCCGATCGAGGCGCTCGACCACACCCTCAACGTCACCGTCTCGATCGGTGTGGCCTGCAGCCCGCTGCACGCCGAGGACGCCGAAAGCCTGGTGCACGCCGCCGATACCGCGCTCTATGTCGCCAAGAGCAGCGGCCGCGACCGCCTCTGCGTGGCCGAGCCGCCGGCAGGGGTGAACCCCCACCCCGCCAGCCTGTCGAGCTGAGCCGGCACCGTGCCGCCGTGCTACCATCGCGGCCATGGAACTTTACCGACTGATGCAACAACAAGGCTTCGGCAGCCGCAAGGAGTGCCGCAAGCTGGTAGAGCACGGCCTGGTCGAACTCGATGGCGCGGTGGTGGACGATTACCGCCTCGAGATCGATCCCGCGGCCATCGACGAACTGGTGATCGACGGCGAGCCGTGGGAAATCCTGATGCTGCCGCTCTACATCCTGCTCCACAAGCCGGCCGGCTACGAAACCTCGCACAAGCCGATGCACAACCCGAGCGTGTTCACGCTGCTGCCGTGGCAGTTCTCGCAGCTCGGCATCGCCGCCGTGGGCCGGCTCGATGTCGATACCACCGGACTCTTGCTGCTGACCACCGACGGCCAGTTCGTGCACGCCCTGACCTCGCCCAAGAAGCACGTGCCGAAATGCTACGAGGTCACGCTCAAGCACCCGGTGAGCGAGGCGCTGGTCAAGCACCTCAAGGCCGGCGTGTTTCTGAAAGACGACAACGAGAAGGTGGTGGCGGACCAGGTCGAGGTGGTGGACGAGATCACCATCCGGATGACCATCACCCAGGGCAAGTACCACCAGGTCAAACGCATGATCGCCGCCGCCGGCAACCGCGTGCAGGAACTGCACCGCGTCGCGCTGGGCACGCTGCAATTGGGCGAACTGGACGAAGGCGAGTGGCGCCACCTCGATGCCGCCGAGCTGACCGAGCTGGGTTTCACCCGCTGAGAACCTGTTTCCGATCTTGCTGCGCATCCCTGATCGGGGCTCATGGGCACTGCGTGCCAATCTGCGATTGGCTCAGCGAGCAGGAATCCTCAGGTACTCCGGTACATTCCGGTTCCGGCGCGGCTCTTCACCCCGCTGAGGGCGGCTCGCGACAGAGCGTGAACTGGCGCTGAGGCAGCACATGCCAGAGATGAAAAAAGGTCGCCGAGGCGACCTTTTTTGCTTCTGGACCGCGCTTAACAGCCCTGCTGCAACGCCAACTCCAGACTTTGCTGGTAATGCCGTTCGGCCAGCTCGGGCTTGTCGATGGCGGTGAACAGACGCGACAGCTCGGCGTGCGCGCACAGCGTCGGCTCGATCGAGGCGCTGGCCTCCAGATAGCTCTGCGCCTTGCCCCACAACTGCTGCGCCAGGGCGAGACGGCCCAGCGCCAGCAGCAACAGGTGGTCGCGCGGACGCAGCTTGAGCCAGCTCTCGGCGTCCTTCAAGAGCTCCAGGCGCTTCTCGGCGGTGAGATGCTCGGCCAGCTGGCCCAGCTCGCGCGCGAGTTCCGGAGTAGCCTGATCGTCGTTGCCCAGGGCGCTGGCGATCAGCGTGGCGGCGTAATCCGCCTCGCCCAGCACGATCAGGCGCTCCACGATACGGCTGACCAGCGTCGGATTGTTGCGCTCCACTTCCGGCACGCGACGCAGCCAGTCGCGGATCTCCTGCCCCTGGACAAAACCGTCCAGCTGCTGGGTGTAGGCCGCCAGGCGGTAGCGCCGTGCACGATCGGGTTCCAGCGCCTCGGCCTTGAGCAGCCTCTCGGTCAGCGCCAGCACCGCTTCCGGCTGCTTCTGCAGCAGGCGCACCTTGAGTTCCAGCTTGAGGGCATTGGTCAGGTTGGGCGAGATGGCACGCGCGCGCTCGATGGCGGACAGCGCGCCCAGCGTATCCTTGGCCTCCAGTTTCAGTTCGGCGTCGAGCATGTGGCGCGCCAGCTGCAACCGCTCCGGCAGGGCGTCGAGCTGCGACAGGTAGCCGTCGCGCTTGTCCAGGTCCTGCATCGCGGCCGCCGAGCGTGCCGCCATCAACAGGGCCAGCGCCTTGTTTTCCGGTGCCGACTCGTCGGCCAGCGCCCGCACCGCTTCACGTTCGGCGCGCTGGAAACGCCCCTCGAAGAAGGCGATGCCGGCCTCGCGCAGGGCATGGCGCGCCGCCTTCAGCTTCTTCTGGCGCTGGAAGCGCCGCACTTCCTCGGGCAGGCCGGTGGCCAGGCCGATCAGGCGCAACACCAGGTGCGCCACCACGATCAGCAGGATCACCGCCACGATCAGCAGGTTGAACGACACCTCGAGCCGGTACGGCGGCAGGAACAGGATGGCGTAGCCGGTATTCAGCGTGGAGGCGAGCCCCACCAGCACGGCGAGCGCGAACAGGCCGGTAATCCACAACACGAATTTCACGGCGTACCCCCTGCGCTGCCCTGCGCCTCGCGCACCACCTTGAGGCTGGCGGAGAGGTCCGGCAGCGCCACGTCCAGCGGCGCGCCCTTGAGTTCGGCGAGCAGCGACAGCCACGACTTGGTGACCGCAGCGTCGCCGTCGTAATAGCGCTCGACGTAGCTCTTGGCGGCTTCGACATCGGAATTGAAGGTCTGGCCGTCACGCTGGGTCAGCGCCAGGCGGGCGTCCAGCAGGCGCAGCTTGAGGTTCTCGCGCAGGAAGAACGACTGTTCCGGCGACAGCAGCAGCGCCTCCGGCTTGTCCATGCGGCGGATGCGCACCAGCTCGCCCAGGCTGCCGGTGATGTCGGCCAGCAGGCGCTCCCAGAACGGCGCGTCGGCGGCCGGCCGGGCCGGCTGGATCAGGCCGTCCTTGGCGCTGCCGAGGCGATGGTGCCCCACCACCAGGGGCAGGGTGTCGGCGCCCAGCAGCAGGCGATCGATTTTCACCGTCAGGCCGACGGTGTCGAGATACGGCAACGCCTTGAGTTTTTCCAGGTCGGTGGCCACGGCCTTCTTCACCGTGATCAGCTGCGGCTGGTCGAAGCGCGCCAGACGGGCGTCGACCATTTCCAGCGCCTGCAGCGCCGCCGGCACGTTGCCGGCCAGCTGCAGCTGCTGGCTGGCGATGGCGAGCGTGTGCTCGACCTCGGACAAGAGCCAGTCGGAGCGGTTCTTGGTCAGCTCCTGGTACATGCCGTTGAGCGTGGCGTACTGGCCGGCGGACTCGTTGACGCGCGCCTCGAGCAGGGCCAGCTTGCCGTCGCTAGCGCGCACGGTGGCCAGGGCCTGATCGACCAGCACGCGGGTTTCCTTGGCGCTGCCGCCGGACTCGGCCAGACGGCGTGCCAGTTCCTGGCGCGTGGCGGCCAGCTCCTGCTGGGTGGAGTAAAGCTGCCAGCCGGACAGGCCCAGCGCCGCCAGCGCCACCAGCAGCGCCAGCGGGAAGGACTTCTTCACGGCCGGTTTGCCGATCTCGGCAGTCTGGATTTCGTTCATGGGTGACGGGTGAACCATTCGCTGAGGCCGGCGACCAGTGCGGCGTCGTCGGCCTGGGTTGTCACGATGCGTGTCACGCCGTGCGCCGCCAGCGTGGCGGCAATGCGCGGATGCGGAACGCAGTACAGCAGGCATTGTAACGTCAGGCTACGGGAGCGGCCAGCCAGTCGGAATAATCGTTCGGCGGTATCGCTGGAGGTCAGCACCAGGGCGTCCACCGGCTGCTCCAGCAAGGACCAGTCGGGCTCCCCGTCGACGCGGCGGTAAACCTCGGCCAGGGTGAGACGGGCCCCCCGCGCGGTGAGGGTCTCCCCCAGTTCCGCCCGGCCGCCGACGCCGCGCACAATGAGCACGCGTTGCCCGGCCAGGCGCTGCAGTTCCGGCAGCGCCAACAGCGCGGCGCTGTCGCTGCCGTCGCGCGGATGCAGCACGGCGCGGCCGGACAGGGCCGCCAGCTTGGCGGCACTGGCGGCGCCGACGCAGGCCAGCCGGGCCTTGAGCTTGAGCTTGCGCCGCGCCAGCACCGGCCAGGCGGCGTCGATGGCGCTGGGGCTGACGAAGATCAGCCAGTCGGCCGCCTCGGCCAGGGTGGGCAGCGCCGCCAGCGCGCGCTCGTCGGGCACGATGTCGAGCACCGGCAGCGGCAACGGCTCGGCGCCGGCGTCAGAGAGCAGCGCCATCAGGCGCGCGCTCTGCGCCGGCGGCCGGGTGACGAGGATGCGCCGCCCGGCCAGGCTCACCGGCCCTGGCCTTCGTCGATCACGGCCTGGATCAGCGGCGCGGCGCCGGCGTCGAGCAGCTTCTGCGCCACGGCGCGGCCGAGCGCGTCGGCGTACTCGCGCGGCGCGGAGGCCGACGCGGTGAGCATCACCGAGCCGTCCGGATGCGCCACGAAGCCGCCCAGCGTGATGACGTCGTCGCTCAGCGTGGCGAAACCGCCCAGCGGAATCTGGCAGCTGCCGCCCAGCACGCGCGACAGCGAGCGCTCGGCGCTGACGCAGGCGTGGGTGTCGGCATGGTCGAGCGGTGCCAGCAGTTGCATCAGGTCGGCGCGGTCGGCGCGGATCTCGATGCCCAGCGCGCCCTGGCCGACCGCCGGCAGGCTTTCCGACGGCGCCAGCTCGCAGCGGATGCGCTCGGTCAGTTCCAGCCGCTTGAGGCCGGCCGCGGCGAGGATGATGGCGTCGAACTCGCCGTCGTCCAGCTTGCGTAGTCGGGTCTGCACATTGCCGCGCAGCGGCTTGATGGTGAGGCGCGGGAAGCGCGCGCGCAGCTGCGACTCGCGGCGCAGGCTGGAGGTGCCGACCACGGCGCCGTCCGGCAGCTCGGAGAGGCTGGCGTAGGTGTTGGACACGAAGGCGTCGCGCGGGTCCTCGCGCTCGCAGATGGCGGCCAGCGCGAAGCCTTCCGGCAGGTTCATCGGCACGTCCTTGATGGAGTGCACCGCGAGGTCGGCGCGGCCTTCCTGCAGGGCCAGCTCCAGCTCCTTGACGAACAGGCCCTTGCCGCCGATTTTCGACAGCGTCTTGTCGAGAATCTGGTCGCCCTGCGTGGTCATGCCGAGTATCTCGACGGCGAGCTGCGGATAGAGTTGCTCGAGCCGGGCCTTGATGTGCTCGGCCTGCCACATGGCGAGCTTGCTCTCGCGGCTGGCGATGACGATTTTGTCCATGGACGCGGTCCTGTAGAGGGAAACGATTGCCAATGATTCTAGCACGGCCACCCGGCCGCCAACCCTAGCCCAAAAGGGTGAGCCGGCCGCGCGGGCGACGCGGGAGTAGCAGGAGCGCGGGGGACATGGCACTATTCTTGACATAATTAGAGTGACGCCGCACGACCGTCGGGGCGACGGCGCCCGGACAGCAAGCCGCAAGCGACAAAAATAACTTCACACTTCACACTTCACACTACAGACGGAGTAATCGAATGACGGACCAGGACAAGGACCTCCCCCTACGAGCGAGCATCGCGCGGCTGGAGCGCTTGCTCGGCGAGGTCTTGCTCGAACAGGAAGGCGAGCAGGTATACGAAGAGGTGCGTGCCATTCCGGCCGACGCGCTGACCGGCGGCGAGCGTAGCCGCTCGGTGCTGGAGCGCCTGTCGCCCGGCGCCACCACCGCGCTGGTACGCGCTTGCGGCCTGTATTCCCAGCTCTTCAACATCGCCGAGGACCTGCACCACACGCGCCGCCGCCGTGCCCACCAGATCGCCGGCTCGGCGCCGCAACAGGGCAGCCTGGCCGGCGCCCTGGCGCGCCTCAAGCAGGACGGCGTCGGCTTCGGCCAACTGGCGGCCACCCTGGCCGACGCCTCGGTGGTGGCGGTGCTGACCGCGCACCCCACCGAAGTGCAGCGCCAGAGCGTGCTCGACGGCCACCGCGCGGTGCGCAAGTTTCTCTCCCAGCTCAACTCGCCGGAGCTGACCCCGGAAGAAGAGAGCGAGCTGGAAGCCAAGCTCAAGCGCGTCATGCTGACGCTGTGGCAGACCTCGGAGATCCGTCCGTTCAAGCTGTCGATCCGCGACGAAATCGAAAACGGCGTGGCCTACCATCCGCTGACCTTCTTCAGCGCCATGCCCAAGCTGTACGAGCGCCTCGGCCGTCTCATCGCCGACCACTGGGAGCAACAGGTCGAACTGCCGTCCTTCCTGCGCGTCGGCAGCTGGATCGGCGGCGACCGCGACGGCAACCCCAACGTCGACGCCGGCGTGATGCGTCATGCCATCACGCGTCAGGCCGAGGAAGCGTTCCGCCACTACTTCTACGAACTGGCCGGACTGTATCGCGAGCTGTCGCTGTCCGAGCGCCACGTCAGCGTCAGCGCCGCGGTGCAAGCACTGTCGGCAGCCTCGCCGGACCTGGCCGAGAGCCGCCGCGAGGAGCCGTACCGCCGCGCGCTCGCCACCATCGAAGGCCGGCTCTCGGCGAGCGCCGCACGCCTCGGCGTCGAGGCGCGCGGGCGCTGGACGCTGGGCGAGCCCTACGCCGACTGCGCCGCGCTGGTGGCCGACCTGCAGGCGCTGGTCGACTCGCTCAGGGAACACGGCAGCGGGCTGTTGGCCGAAGGCCGCCTGGGCCGCCTGCTGCGCAGCCTCGACGTGTTCGGCTTCTTCCTGATGCCGCTCGACATGCGCCAGCACGCCGCCATCCACGAGGCGGTGGTGGGCGAACTGTTCGCGCGCGCCGGGCTGGAAGAGTACGTGGCGCTCGACGAGGCGGCACGGGTGCGCGTGCTGCTGCGCGAGCTGGCCACGCCGCGCCTGCTCTACTCGCCCTACCTGACCTACAGCGCCGAGGCCGAGAAGGAACTGGCGATCTTCCGCGAGGCGGCGCGCATCCAGCGCGAATTCGGCGTGGATGCCATCGCCCAGAGCATCATCTCCAACTGCGCCACGGTGAGCGACATCCTGGCGCTGGCGCTGCTGTTGAAGGAAGCCGGGCTGATCCGCCTCGACAACGGCATCCCGCAGGCCAGCATCAACCTGGTGCCGCTGTTCGAAACCATCGCCGACCTGCAGAACGCCACCTTGGTGATGGACGCGCTGTTCGCGCTGCCGTGGTACCAGCAGCTGTTGAAGAGCCGCGGCATGATCCAGGAAGTGATGCTGGGCTACTCCGACAGCAACAAGGACGGCGGCTACCTCACCAGCCAGTGGGAGCTCTACCTGGCCGAGCAGCGCCTGGTGCAGAGCTTTGCCGCCGCCGGCGTCAAGCTCAAGCTGTTCCACGGCCGCGGCGGTTCGGTCGGGCGCGGCGGCGGCCCGTCCTACGAGGCCATCATGGCGCAGCCGGCCGGCAGCGTGGCCGGGCGCATCCGCATCACCGAACAGGGCGAGGTGATCGCCTCCAAGTACTCCGACCCGGACATCGGCGCGCGCAACCTCGAGGCGCTGGTGGCCGCCACGCTGGAAGCCAGCCTATCGCCGCACGCCTGCCACGCGGTGGACGAGGAGGTGTTCAACGAACTCTCCGGCCACGCCTTCACCGCCTACCGCGAACTGGTCGAGACCCCGGGCTTCATGCAGTACTTCCTCGAGGCCACGCCGATCAGCGCTATCGCCAAGCTCAACATCGGCAGCCGCCCGGCCTCGCGCAAGAGCCTGAACTCGATCCGCGACCTGCGCGCGATCCCGTGGGTGTTCTCCTGGGCGCAGTCGCGCGTGATGCTGCCGGGCTGGTACGGCTTCGGCTCGGCGGTGTCGGCCTACCTCGGCCGCCACGGCGACGAAGGGCTGGCGCGCCTGCAGCAGGCCTATGCCTCCTCGCCGTTCTTCCAGGTGGTGTTGTCCAACATGGAGCAGGTGATGGCCAAGGGCGACCTCAACATCGCCAAGGGCTTCGCCGACCTGGTGTCGGACCGCCGCCTGGCCGACAACCTGTTCGGCCGCATCAGCGAGGAATGGCACAAGACCCAGCAGGCGTTCTTCGCCATCAGCGGCCAGCAGAAGCTGCTGGAAAAGAACCCGACGCTGGGGCGCAGCCTGGATATCCGCCTGCCTTACCTCGACGCGCTCAACCTGCTGCAGACCGAGCTGTTGCGCCGCCTGCGCGAGCAGCCCGAGGACGCCGAGGCGCTGTATGCCATCCACCTCACCATCAACGGCATCTCGGCCGGGCTGAGGAACAGCGGCTGAGCTCTTCGGCCAACCTGCACACACGACGGCAGCCCGCGGGCTGCCGTTTTTTCTTGCCGGCACGTCGTGATTGACGACCGGGGCACGGACTCCTCGACGCAATACGCCAAGGCCACACGCCGCGCCGCCGCCGACGCCTCCGCCCGAATGGCCACGGTGCGCCAGCCCGCCGGCACGACTCCCCGTAGCAACGGGCTTTTGGCTTATAATCACCGCTTCCCTTTGCGAAACCCTGGGTATCCACCGCCATGCAAGACAGCCACGCCTGGTCCGGCCGCTTCTCCGAGCCGGTCTCCGAACTCGTCAAGAAATACACCGCCTCGGTCGACTTCGACAAACGTCTGGCCGAGTTCGACATCGAGGGCTCGCTGGCCCACGCCACCATGCTGAACAAGGCCGGGGTACTGTCCGACGACGACGTGGCGGCGATCCGCCAGGGCATGGCCGAGATCCTGGATGACATCCGTGCCGGGCGCCTGGAATGGAGCGTGGACCTGGAAGACGTGCACATGAACGTGGAGCGTCGCCTGACCGACAAAATCGGCGACGCCGGCAAGCGCCTGCATACCGGCCGCTCGCGCAACGACCAGGTCGCCACCGACATCCGCCTGTGGCTGCGCGCCCAGATCGACGCCATCGTGGTGCTGATCGCCGAGCTGCAACAGAGCCTGCTGGACCTGGCCGAAGCCAACGCCGACACCGTGATGCCGGGCTTCACCCACCTGCAGGTGGCGCAGCCGGTGACCTTCGGCCACCACATGCTGGCCTACGTCGAGATGCTCTCCCGCGACGCCGAGCGCATGACCGACTGCCGCAAGCGCGTCAACCGCCTGCCGCTGGGCGCCGCCGCGCTGGCCGGCACCACCTTCCCGATCGACCGCCACTACACCGCGCAGCTGTTGGGCTTCGACGACGTCTGCCACAACTCGCTGGACGCCGTGTCCGACCGCGACTTCGCCATCGAATTCACCGCCGCCGCCTCGCTGGTGATGGTGCACCTCTCCCGCCTGTCGGAAGAGCTGATCCTGTGGATGAGCCCGCGCGTCGGCTTCATCGACATCGCCGACCGCTTCTGCACCGGCTCGTCGATCATGCCGCAGAAGAAGAATCCGGACGTGCCGGAACTGGTGCGCGGCAAATCCGGCCGCGTGGTGGGCCACCTGATCGCGCTGGTGACGCTGATGAAGGCGCAGCCGCTGGCCTACAACAAGGACAACCAGGAAGACAAGGAGCCGCTGTTCGACACCGCCGACACGCTGATCGACACGCTGCGCATCTACGCCGACATGATGCGCGGCATCACGGTGAAGAAAGAGGCGATGCGCGCCGCCGTGCTGCAGGGCTTCGCCACCGCCACCGACCTCGCCGATTACCTGGTGAAGAAGGGCCTGCCGTTCCGCGACAGCCACGAAGTGGTGGCGCTGGCAGTACGCTTTGCCGAAGGCCAAGGCGTCGATCTGGCCGACTTGAGCCTGGACAAGCTGCGCGAGTTCTCGCCGCTGATCGAGGCGGACGTGTTCACGGTGCTGACGCCGGAAGGCTCGCTGGCGCAGCGCGACCACGTCGGCGGCACCGCGCCGAACCAGGTGCGCGCGCAGATCGCCCGCCACCGCGCGCGCCTGGCCGACTGAAGCGCTGCGATACGAGCAGGACCAGGACACAGGCCGGGAGTCGTCTCCCGGCCTTTTTCTTGCGCGCCGGCCGGTCGCGAAACCGCAACGGTCCGGGATTATTTTATCCGGGTCAATTTCTTCCGCCGCATAACTCGGTAAGATGAATGCCTATTCGACGCGTCACCACCGCGCCTTGCACCCGGGAGACACCGTGTTATTCAGCAAAACTCGCACCGCCCTGCAGCAATCCGAAACCACCAACGCCAGCCTGCAGCAGGAGAACGCCCTGCTGAAGCAGCGGCTGGCCCAGATGGAAAGCGCCCACGCCGAGCAGGCCGAGGAACTGGCCCGGCTGCAGCGCGAGCGCACCATGCTGCAAGGGGTGTTCACCAACGTCGGCCGCTTCGGCGACACCCTCGACGGCGTGCGCCAGTCCTTCCTCGAGCTGGCCGACTCGCTGAGCCAGGAAAAGCGCTCGGCGCGCGACGTGGCGGCGCAATCGGACGCCAACCGCCAGGGGTTCGAACGCATCGCCACCAACCTGAAAAGCATGTTCGAGCGCATCCAGCAGGCTTCGGCCAACGTCGAGGCGCTCTACCAGCAGGCCGAGGAGATCGGCGGCATCGTGCGCCTGATCAAGGACATCGCGGACCAGACCAACCTCTTGGCGCTGAACGCCGCGATCGAAGCCGCCCGCGCCGGTGAATCGGGCCGCGGCTTCGCCGTGGTGGCGGACGAGGTGCGCAAGCTGGCGGAACGCACCGCCAAGGCCACCACCGAGATCGCCGGGCTGGTCGGCACCATCCAGGGCGAAACGCAGAGCGCCAAGCAGACCATGCAGCTGGGCGCCGACGACGCCAGCCGCTTCTCGGCGGAGAGCCAGGAGGCGGTGGGCAGCATGCAGCGCCTGTTCGCGCTGTCGCAGCAGATGGAAAAGGCGATCGCCGCGGCGGCACAGCTGTCCGGCGTCGAACTCGCCAACCTCGACGAGCTGACCGTGAAGCTCGAGGTGTACAAGGTGTTCATGGGCATCGCCAAGACGCGCCCGGAAGCGCTGCCGGACGAGACGCAGTGCCGCCTCGGCCAGTGGTACTACGGCGGCGAGGGCAAGGAAAGCTTCTCGCGCCTGCCTGGCTACGCCGCGCTGGAAGCGCCGCACCGCAACGTGCACGAGCACGCCCGCCGCGCCGTGGAGCTGTTCTACGCCGGGCGCTTCGAGCAGGCGCTGACCGAACTGGCGGCGATGGAACAGGCCAACGCCGCGGTGATGAGCGGCCTCACCCGCATGCTGTCCGAGCAGGCGCCGGCCGGCCGCTGACCCTGCCCCGCGGGCCGACGTTCTGCCGGCCCGCTTGCCCGCCAGCGCCGATGCCAGTCGGCGCGCACCAAAGCCGGCCGGGCGTCGCCTGAAGCGTAGGATGGGAAGAGCAAGGCGAACCTCATCGGACGATGGTCGATGGGGGTCGGCACTGACGTGGCGAGGAAAGCAGCGCATCGTGTGGCGATGGTGCCACGCCCAGATGCCAGCCTCACGAGACGCCGGCGCTACCGCCTAACGGGCCAGGCTTTCCGGCTGGCTCAGGGTGCGCGCCACCGCCACCCGCCAGCCCTGGTACAGCATCGCGCGCCGCTCCTCGCTCATGCCCGGCTCGAAGCGCTGCTGGCGCCGCCACAGCGCCGCCAGCTCGTCGAGCGAGCCGTACACCCCCGCCCCCAGCCCCGCCAGGAACGCCGCCCCGAGCGCGGTGGTTTCGCTCACCGCCGCGCGTTCCACCGGCACCGCCAGCATGTCGGCCAGGAACTGCATCAGCCAGTCGTTGCCGACCATGCCGCCGTCGACGCGCAGGCTGGCGGGGCGCGCCGCGCCGTCGGCCTGCATCGCCTCCATCAGGTCACGCGTCTGGTAGCACACCGACTCCAGCGCGGCGCGCACGATGTGGGCGATGCCGGAGTCGCGCGTCAGGCCGATGATGGCGCCGCGCGCCAGCGGGTCCCAGTACGGCGCCCCCAGCCCGGTGAACGCCGGCACCAGGTAGACGCCGCCGGTGTCGGCCAGCTGGCGTGCCAGCGTTTCACTCTCGCCGGCCGAGTGGATCAGCCGTACCGCGTCGCGCAGCCATTGCAGCGCGGCGCCGGCGACGAAGATGCTGCCTTCCAGCGCGTAGGTGGTGCGTCCTTCCAGCCGGTAGCACACCGTCGACAGCAGGCGGTGGCGCGACGCCAGCACCTCGTTACCGGTGTTCTGCACCAGAAAGCAGCCGGTGCCGTAGGTGGACTTGATCATGCCCGGCTCGAAGCAGGCCTGGCCGACGGTGGCGGCCTGCTGGTCGCCGGCCAGCGCAGTGATCTTCAGGGGTTGGCCAAACAAGGTGGTGACCCCGTAGTCGGCGACGTTGTCGCGCACCTCCGGCAGCAGCGCGCGCGGGATGGCGAACAGCGCCAACAGCTCGTCATCCCACTCTTGGGTGTGGATGTTGAACAGCAAGGTGCGCGCGGCGTTGCTGGCGTCGGTGGCGTGCACCCGCCCTTCGGTCAGGCGCCACAGCAGGAAGCTATCGACGGTGCCGAACGCCAGCTCGCCGCGCTCGGCGCGTTCGCGCGCGCCGGGGACGTGGTCGAGCAGCCAGGCGAGCTTGCTGGCGGAGAAGTAGGGGTCGAGCACCAGGCCGGTTTTGGCGCTCACCAGCGCGGCGTTGTCCGGCGTGGCGAGCGCGGCACAGTGCTCGGCGGTGCGCCGGTCCTGCCACACGATGGCGCGATGCAGCACCCGGCCGCTGGCGCGTTCCCACAACAGCGTGGTCTCGCGCTGGTTGGTGAGTCCCAGCGCCACCGGAGTGGCCCCGTGCGCCAGTACCTCGCGCGCCAGTGCCAGCGTGTCGCGCCAGATGTCCTCCGGCTCGTGCTCCACCCAGCCCGGCTGCGGAAAGTGCTGCGGCAGCTCGCGCTGGGCGCGGGCCAGCACCCGGCCCCCGGCATCGAACAGCATGGCGCGGGTGCTGGTGGTGCCCTGGTCGATTACCAGCAGTGTTGCCGTCATAGGCCGAACTCCTTGCGATTGGCGCGCGGCGCCGACAAAATCGCGCCCCGATTTGCCCGCGGGCGGCGAAATATGTTAATTAACAGACGACAGATTTTCGGAATCGAACCAACATGAGCCGCTCCCCCCGCCACGAGAAGATTCTGCAACTGGTCCGCGAAAACGGCTTCATGCCGATCGAGGAACTGGCCCGCCTGCTCGACGTCACGCCGCAGACCATCCGCCGCGACATCAACCAGCTGTGCGAGGAAAACCTGCTGCGCCGCTACCACGGCGGCGCCGCGCTCGGCAGCAGCGTCGAGAACGAGGACTACGTGGCGCGCAAGGGCAAGCTGCAGAGCGAGAAGGCGTACATCGCCGACATGATCGCCGAGAACATCCCGGACCACGCCTCGCTGTTCATGAGCATCGGCACCACCATCGAGGCCGTGGCCCAGGCGCTCACCGCCAGCCACAAGGGCTTGCGCGTGATCACCAATAATATTCACGTGGCATCGATCATGTCGACCAACCCGGACTTCAACGTGCTGATCACCTCCGGCGTGGTGCGCGCCTCGGACGGCGGCATCACCGGGGTCGCCACGCTCGACTTCATCAACCAGTTCAAGGTCGACTACGCCATCCTCGGCGTCTCCGGCATCGAGCCGGACGGCTCGCTGCTCGACTTCGACTACCGCGAAGTGCGCGTGGCGCAGGCGATGATGAACAACGCGCGCCACCGCTACCTCGCCGCCGACCACAGCAAGTTCGGCCGCAACGCACTGGTGCGCATGGGCCACATCAGCGAATTCCACGCCGTGTTCACCGACGAAACCCCGCCCGAGCCGCTGGCCAAGATGATGTCCGAACACAACGTGCGCCTGTACCTTGCAGAATAGGCGGCAACCGGCTCCCGGCCAAAGCCCGCCGCGCGCGGGCTTGCAGGCTGCTAACAACGTGCGTCGATGCGTTTTTACAGGACCCGGCAGAGCCGGGCCTCTCCACCTTTGCAGTTGATTCCGCAGCCTGCCCATCTATTCCCAAACCCCTCGCTGAACGGATCTCTGCGTGCCAATCTTTAATTGGCCCAGCGATAGATTCGCACGCAGTCCGCCCTTGCCCTGCAAGGGAGCCTCGCTACGCTCGCAGAGTTTGTCAGCAATCTGAAGCCAGTTACGCAGGCTTGTGCTGGCCCCTGCTGGTATACTGCAGCGTTTGCAAGCAACAACAAGCCTGACGCGCCATGAACGTTTTTTACGAAGAAAGCGGCAGCTTCAAGGTGGGCGCCGTGGTGTCCCGCAATGACGCCAGCCTGCAGGTCGACACCCTCCACGGCAAACGCGCCAAGATCAAGTCGGCCAACGTGATGCTGGAATTCAACTCGACGCTGGCCGAGTTCCTGCCGGCGGTCGAGAAGCTGGCGGCCGAGATCGACGTCGACTTCCTGTGGGAAGTGAGCGGCCAGGACGAATTCGGCTTCGAGGCGCTGGCCGCCGACTACTGGGGCCACACCCCGAGCGCGGCCGAGGCCGCCGCCATCATCCAGCGCCTGTTCGAGGCGCCGATGTACTTCTACAAGAAGGGCAAGGGGCGCTTCAAGGCGGCACCGGAAGAGTCGCTGAAGGCGGCGCTGGCCGGCATCGAGAAGAAGAAGCGCGAGCAGGAGCAGATCGACGCCTGGGTGGCCGAGCTGAAATCCGGCCGCCTGCCGGACGCCATCCGCGCCCAGCTGATGACGCTGCTGTTCCGCCCGGACAAGAACACGCTGGAATTCAAAGCCTTCGACCAGGCCTGCCGCGAGCGCAACCTGCCGCCGGTGCGGCTGGCGGCCGCGGTCGGCGGCATCCCCTCGGTGCCGGACTACCTGATGGCGGGCTTCCTGCTGGAATACTTCCCCAAGGGCACCGGTTTCGGCCACTACGCCGCGCCGACGCTGCCGGGCGACGACGAACTGCCGCTCGCCGAGGTGGCCGCGTTCTCGATCGACGACGCCGCCACCACCGAGATCGACGACGCGCTGTCGCTGGTCGCACTGCCCAACGGCAACCAGCGCGTCGGCATCCATATCGCCGCGCCGACACTGGGCGTGGCGCCCGGTTCGGACATCGAGAAACTGGTGTTCCAGCGCCTCTCCACGGTGTACTTCCCCGGCGACAAGATCACCATGCTGCCGGACGAGCTGGTCGAACAGTTCACGCTGAAGGAAGGCCAGGCCTGCCCGGCGGTGAGCCTGTACGTCGAGGTGACGCCGGAATTCGAGCCGGTCGGCTACGAGAGCCGCATCGAGCGCGTGACCATCGCCGCCAACCTGCGCCACGACCAGCTGGAACAGGTGTTCAACGAACAGACCCTGGCGCATCCGGACGGCGGGCCGGACTACGCGTTCAAGCACGAGCTGACCTGGCTGTGGCAGTTCGCCAACGCGCTGGAGAAGCGCCGCGGCAAGTACGACCCGACGCGACCGGTGCAGATGGATTACAACTTCAACGTGGTCGACGGCAAGGTGCTGATCACGCTGCGCAAGCGCGGCGCGCCGATGGACAAACTGGTGTCCGAGCTGATGATCCTCGCCAACAGCGAGTGGGGCCGCATGTTGGCCGAAGCCGACATCCCGGCGATGTACCGCGCGCAGAGCATGGGCAAGGTGCGCATGACCACCCGGCCGGAGCCGCACATCGGCCTGGGCGTGGCGCAGTACGCCTGGTCCACCTCGCCACTGCGCCGTGCCACCGACTTCGTCAACCAGCGCCAGCTCACCGCGATGATCCGCGGCGACAAGCCCGAGTTCGAGCAGGGCAACGCCATGCTGTTCGCCATCCTGCGCGACTTCGACGCCACCTACAGCGCCTACCTCGCCTTCCAGGACCGCATGGAGCACTTCTGGTGCCTGCGCTGGTTCAGCCAGGAAGGCGTCACCGAGCCGACCGCGACGCTGATCAAGGAAGACCTGGTGCGCATCGACGGCCTGCCGCTGCGCCTGCGCGTGCCCGGCCTGCCGGAGCTGGCAAGCGGCGACAAGGTACGCCTGGCGGTGATCCGCATCGACGAGCTGACGCAAGAGATCGAACTACGCTACGCCGGCAAGGTCGGCCACGAGGACGTGCCGGTCGAGGAAGACAGCACGGTGTGACCGCAGGCCGGCTTCGGCCAACCTTAGAAAAACAAAAAGCCCCGGAATCGCTTCCGGGGCTTTTTCTTTGCGGGACAACCGCGCGGTTAGCGCGATTCCACCGGGAAGCGCTGCAACAGCCCCCCCAGCACGCCGCCCAGCGCCAGCCACAACACCGCCGCGGAGGCCAGCGCCGCCAGCATGAAGTCGCTCATCAGGCGCGCGGGCACCAGCGTGTGCACCTCTGCCAGTACCGGCGCGCCGACCAGGTGCGGCAGCGCCGCCAGCGCCAGCGCGCCCGCCGCCCACCGCAGGCGGCGCTGGCTCCAGGCGCGATGGAGCCCGAACAGTGCGCCGGCGGTGCAGGCGACGGTGAGCAGCCACCACAGCTGGCGCTGCTGCAGGTCGGCCGCGGGCACGCCCGGCGGCTCCGGCGGCAGGCCGAGCGCCGGCGCCAGCTGGAACACCACGAAGCCCAACGCGCCGAACAACAGGCCGCGCCGCCAGTCGATGTGGCCGAACTGCGACAGCACCGCACCCAGCAGCAGGGCGTAGCCCATCGCCGCCAGCGTGATCGAGATCGCGGTGGCGACGGCGCGGTGCGTCTTGTCGCCGGACGGCTCCTCGCTCGCCATCGCCTCGTGCGAGTGTCCCTCGGCCGCCACGGCGTCGTGCGCCGCGTGAACGTGCGCCGTGGCGGTGACGGCCTCGAGCTGCTGCTCGTAGCCTTCGGCCTGCTCGATCAGCGGCTGGACCAGCGCCAGCTGCACCGGCGTCGCCACCACGCCCGCCAGCAACCCGGCCAGCAGCGACAGGGCAACAATACGTGCAAACATGACAACCCTTCGCCGGTCAGTGGCAGACGAAGCCCATGGTATGGCGCGTATCGTGGCTCTCGCCGTGGGCGATGCCCGGCGCGAAGCCGACGCCGTAGAGGATCACCGCGCCCAGCAGCGCGGCGCACAGCGCGGCGGAGCGGGCTTTCCAGCGCGCGGCGCTGGCGGGGTCGAACTGGCCGATCGGTCGAGCGGCGGATTTGTGCAACTGCATGTCTATCTCCTGGGTCTTTCCATGGCCCCCCCTGTCTCGCGGTGTCGGTTGGCGGCAAGCCGCCGCACAGCGATGGACCGACGATGGCGCGGCAGGGTAAGGGAGGGGCACACTGGAAGAAACGTTAAGCGCACCGCCCTCCGCGGTGCATAGCGTCGTCGCCTTCGGCCGGTCTCCGGGCTCACGAGCCGGGAGCGCGCTCCCACGCCGGCGCCTTCCCGGGTGCGACCCCAGTGGCGTGTTGCCGACGCTGACTCGATTACCGTTGCGGGGGCAGCGACGGATTTGCCGTTCGGCACACCGTCTTCCCGTTGAAGTTCCCCAGACGGCGGGAAACCTCAAGCCCCGGGCCGATCCGGACCGGGGCACACCGAAAGCTGCTTAAGGATAGCAGAAGCGCACCGGCGGCACGGTCAAAATGCATAGGAAGCGGGACCGGTTGGGCCGGGCGAAAAAAAACCGCCCCCGGCAAGCGGGTAGCGGTCTGGCGCGGACGCGGGCGGAGTGTCAGCGGTTGCTGTCGCGCTTGGGCGCGAACAGCGCGGCGGTCTGGCGACCGCCCGCCGGCTTGCTGCGGCGCGCCTCGCCCGGGCGGCTGCTGCCCGGACGCTGGTTGCCGTTGTTGGGCTTGCCGCGCGGCGGCATTACGTTGCCGTTCACCTCTTTCGGCGGCGGCGGCATCACGTTGCCGTTGGGCTCGCCACGCTGGCCGTTGGCCGGCGCGGTATGGCGCCCCTTGGGCTGCTGGGAACCGGTGTTGCTCTTGGGCGGACGGGCACCCGGCTGGCGCGCGCCGTCGGCATGCTCGTGGCGACGCCCATTCTGGCCGCCGTTGGCGCTGGCGCCGGCGCTACTACGTGCGTTGCCGGCCTGGCCGTCGCCGCCACGGCGCTGACCTTGGCCCTGGCCTTGACCCTGACGCGGCTGGGACTGGCCCTGACGCGCGGCTCCCTGGCCTTGACGCGCTCCCTGGCCCTGACGCTGCCCCTGACCTTGGCCTTGGCCACGACGCTGGCCACCCATCAGGATCGGCTCCGGCGTCACCGTCAGATCGGCCTCGTAGCCGGGAACGGTGAACTGCGGGATGTCTTTCTTGATCAGCTTCTCGATGTCCTTGAGGAACTTGAACTCGTCCACGCACACCAGCGACACCGCCTCGCCCTCGTTACCGGCGCGGCCGGTGCGGCCGATGCGGTGCACGTAGTCTTCCGGCACATTGGGCAGCTCGAAGTTGACCACGTGCGGCAGCTGGTCGATGTCCAGCCCGCGCGCGGCGATGTCGGTGGCCACCAGCACTTGCAGCGTGTTGGCCTTGAAGTCGGCCAGCGCCTTGGTGCGGGCGTTCTGGCTCTTGTTGCCGTGAATCGCCGCGGCGGTGATGCCGCTCTTGTCGAGCTTCTCGGCCAGGCGGTTGGCGCCGTGCTTGGTGCGGGTGAACACCAGCACCTGGTGCCAGTCGCCCTGGCTGATCAGGTGGGTCAGCAGCTCGGTCTTCTTGTCGCGGTCGACCAGGTGCACCTTCTGCTCGACCAGCTCGTTGGCGGTGTTGCGGCGCGCCACTTCGACCAGCTGCGGGTTGTTCAGCAGGCGGTCGGCGAGCGCCTTGATCTCGTCGGAGAAGGTCGCCGAGAACAGCAGGTTCTGACGCTTGGCCGGCAGCAGCGCCAGCACCTTCTTGATGTCGTGGATGAACCCCATGTCGAGCATGCGGTCGGCTTCGTCCAGCACCAGGATCTCGACCCCGGACAGATCGACGGTCTTCTGACCGGCGTGGTCGAGCAGACGGCCCGGCGTGGCCACCAGGATGTCCAGCGGCTTCCTGAGCGCGGCGATCTGCGGATTGATGCCGACACCCCCGAACATCACCATCGACTTGTGCGGCAGGTACTTGCCGTAGGTGCGCACCGATTCTTCCACCTGCGCCGCCAGTTCGCGCGTCGGCGTCAGCACCAGAGCGCGCGGGCGGCCCTTGAGGTGGGTCGGCGCCGGGCCGAGGCGGTGCAGCAGCGGCAGGGTGAAGCCTGCGGTCTTGCCGGTGCCGGTCTGGGCTGCGGCCAAGAGGTCGCCGCCCTTGATCACCTGCGGAATAGCCTGCGCCTGGATCGGGGTGGGCGTGGTGTAGCCGGTTTCGGCCACGGCACGCAACAGGGGCTCGGACAGGCCGAGGTCGGTAAATTTGATTTCGGACATGAAAACTCCAGCGACGGCCCAATCGCAGGTTGTGCGACACCAATCCAGGCAGACGTCGATGATGGAAAATGCGGGGGCTTCGGCGTTGAAGCTAGACCGCGCGCCGATTGGCACGACGCGGGAAGGCGACAGTGTACAGGGGTTGGCGCGACAGTGGAACCCGCTGCCGACAGTAAACGCTCAGAACCTATCCCAGTAGGCGAGCGAGCCAAAGCAGGTTGAGTGCCGCCAGCGCACAGGAACCGGAATGGTCACGGAGTACATGAGGATTCCCTATCGCTGAGCGAATCCCTGCGTGCCAATCTATCGCTGGGCAAATCAAAGATTTGCACGCAGAGATTGGCTCAGCGATGAATTCGCACGCAGTACTGCCGGCACTCAAGATACGAAGGCGCAGTCGCTTAATGGGATAGGTTCTCACCAAACGCCAGCGCGTCCATGGCGATGCTGCCGTGCTCCATACCGCCATGCAGCACGCTGAGCGACGTGCCGCCGGCGCCGAGCGCGAAGAACAGCGGCAGCAGGTGCTCGGCGGTGGGATGGTTGCGCCGCGCCTGCGGCGCCTGCCGTTCCCAGTCCAGCACCGCGTCGACGTCGCCTGCGGCCAAGCGCTCGAGCATCCAGCTCTGGAATTCCAGCGCCCACGCTTCGGGGCCGGCGTTCCACGCCACTTCGTACAGGTTGTGGGTGAGGCTGCCCGAGCCCACCAGCAGCACGCCCTCCTCGCCCAGCCGCGCCAGCGCTTGGCCGAGCCGGTAATGGGTGGCGGCATCCGCCGCCGGCAGCACCGGCAGGGTCACCACCGGGATGTCGGCGTCGGGATACATCGCCAGCAGCGGCACCCAGGCGCCATGGTCGAGACCGGGGCGCTCGTCCGGCTGCACCGCGAAGCCGGCGGCGGCGAGACGGCGGTCGATGTCGTCCGCCAGGTCGCGTTCGCCCTCTGCCGGGTACTGCAGCCGGTAGAGCTGTTCCGGGAAGCCGCCGAAATCGTGCACGGTGCGCCAGTGCGCCGCGCTGCCGGCACCCGGCTGCCGTGCCGGGCGGTGCGCCGACAGGCTGACGATGGCGCGCGGGCGGTCATGGGCGTCGGCCCAGCGCCGCCAGGCGGCCGGCGCGGGCGAGCCGTCGATCAGTACGGTCGGGGCGCCGTGCGAGATGAACAGGCTGGGCAGACGGGACATGGTGTTCTCCTTGGGTCGTTAGTCGATGATACGCCGCGTCAGGCGCGACGGCCGAGCGGCTTGAGGGCGAAGGCGCCGTCGCCGAGCAGGGCCACGCTCAGCGCCGCCGCGCTCAGGAAGGCGGTGTATTCCCAGCCGCCGCCCGGGTTGGTGAAGGCCCAGCCGTTGGCCAGATGCACCAGCAGGGTAGCGCCCAGCAGCACCGGGCTCAGCAGCAGCGCCACCTGGCGCCCGGCCACGCCAAGGATCAGCAGCACACCGCCGCCGATCTCGGCCACCATGGTGAGCGGGCCGACGAAGCCGGGCAGGCCGAGCGAGGCGAAGAATTGGGCGGTGCCGGCCGGGGTGAACACGAACAGCTTGGTCAGGCCGTGCGCCAGAAACATCAGGCCCAGGCTCAGGCGCAGCAGGAAGGCGGCGTAGGGGGCGGTGCGGGTATCGATCATGGTGGTGCTCCAGTGGGTGGGGTATGAGCGTATTAAAGCGCTTGCCATCCGCTCGATAAACCCGCCATATTTCACAATATTGATTCCCTGCAAGAAACAATCATGGACCTGATGACCGCCATGCGCGTGTTCCACGCCGTGGCCGACGGCGGCAGCTTCACCCTGGCCTCGGACAAGCTCGGCCTGTCGCGCGGCATGGCCAGCAAGTACGTGAGCTGGCTCGAAGAGCACCTGGGCACGCGCCTGCTCAACCGCACCACGCGCCGGCTGGCGCTGACCGAGAGCGGCGCGGACTATCTGGCGCGGGTGGCCAGCATCCTGGCCCAGGTCGACGAAGCCGAGGCGCAGGCCGCCGAAACCAGCCGCGAGCCGGTCGGCACGCTGCGCGTCAGCGCGCCGCTGGCGTTCGGCGTGCGCCGGCTGGGGCCGATCCTGGCCGAGTTCAACGCCCATTACCCGCGCCTGACGGTGGACTTGCTGCTGGAAGACCGTCAGCGCGACATGCTGGAGGACGGTGTCGACCTGACCCTGCGCATCACCACCGACCTCGGCCAGAGCCAGCTGGTGGCGCGCGCGCTGGCGCCGGTGCGGGTGGTGGTGTGCGCCGCGCCGGCCTACCTGGCGCGCCACGGCACCCCGGCCACGCCCGCCGAACTCGCCCGCCACCAGTGCCTGCGCTACACCCTGAGCGAGCCGGTGGACGAATGGCGTTTCGGCAGCGAACGGGTCAAGGTCTCCGGCCCGCTCGCCGCCAACAACGGCGACCTGCTGGTGGACGCGGCGCGCCACGGCATGGGCATCATCTGCGAGCCGACCTTCCTGCTCGGCGACGACCTCAAGAGCGGCCGGCTGGTGCCGCTGCTGGAGGGCTACCCGCTGCCCGAATTCCGCCTCTACGCGCTCTACCCGCACCGCCAGTACCTGCCGCGCAAGGTGCGCGCGCTGGTCGATTTTCTGGCCGACCATTTCGCCGGGGAGCCCGACTGGGACGCCTACCGGGCACCGGCGCCATGAGGCGCCGCGCCGCCGTGGCACCCTGGCCGGCTCAGCGATGGGGGTAGGTTGTCGAGCATCAGAACCGCTACACTAGCGCGCTTTCCCTTCAACTGCCTGCAACCGGACCCGACCATGGCGCTCAAAGCCACCATCTACAAAGCCGAACTCAACATCACCGACCTGGACCGCAGCTACTACGCCAGCCACAACCTCACCCTCGCCCTGCACCCGTCGGAAACGGTGGAGCGCATGATGCTGCGGCTGGTGGCGTTCGCGCGCCACGCCAGCGACACCCTGGCCTTCACCAAGGGCATCAGCGAGGACGACGAGCCGGACCTGTGGCAGAAGAACTATTCGGACGAGATCGAGCTGTGGATCGAGCTGGGCGAGCCGGATGAGAAGCGCCTGCGCAAGGCCTGCGGCCGTGCCGATCAAGTGTGGATCTACAGCTACGGCGGCCGCGCCGCCGACATCTGGTGGCAGGGCATGGAAGGCAAGGCCAGCCGCTTCGAGCATCTGCACGTGGTCAGCGTCAGCCCGGACACGCTGGCGCAGCTGGCGGCGCTGGCCGAGCGCAGCATGCAGCTGCAGGTGACGATCCAGGACGGCCAGATCTGGCTGTCGGACAACGTGCACAACGTGCTGGTGGAGTTCGTCACGCTGAAGGAAGCGCACTGAGCGCCGCCCGGGGCGCCTCCGCCGACCGGTAAAAAAAAGCGGCAGCCAGGGCTGCCGCGTAAACCACCGTTCGAGATAGGTACCAAGGAGAAGACTCAGGAACGGCTTAACACCATCTTGCTGATCGCCTCGGGACAACGTCCCAGCTTCCGGTAGAGCAGCGCCCCGGCAAAACCGCCGATGAACAGCGCGAAGTGGCCGAGGTACTCTCTCAGACCCGGGGTGTGCGAGCAGATCAGGGCGAGCACGGCCGCCGGCACCAGCGCCTTGATCGCGGCCTTGTTGTAGCCGTTCTCGTACCAGTAGGTATTGCCCGGCTTGTCGCTGTACAGCGCGTCGACGTCGATGCGGCGCTTCTGCACCAGGTAGTAGTCCACCAGCACGATGCCGTACAACGGGCCGATGAAGGCGGCGAGCGAGTCGAGCGTGTAGTGGATCACTTCCGGCGAGTTGAACAGGTTCCACGGCGTGATGAAGATCGAACCGACCGCGGCGATCATGCCGCCCATGCGCCAGCTGATCTTCTGCGGGTTGACGTTGGCGAAGTCGAACGCCGGCGACACGAAGTTGGCCACGATGTTGATGCCGATGGTGGCGGTGATGAAGGTCAGCGCGCCCAGCACGGCGGCCGTGGTGTTGTCGATCAGGCCGACGGTCTCGATCGGGTCCTCGATCAGCTTGCCGAACACCGGCAGCGTGCCCGAGATCACCACCACGGTGACGATGGAAAACAGCAGGAAGTTGACCGGCAGCCCCCAGAAGTTGCCCCGCTTCACTTCGTCCATACTCTTGGCGTAGCGCGTGAAGTCGCCAAAGTTCAGCGTCGGCCCGGAGAAGTAGGACACCACCAGCACCACGGCGAGCACCATCTGCCACGCGGCGTCGAGCCCGGTCAGGCGCTTGGTGCTGAGGTCGAAGTTGATGTTGTGCCAGCCGGCCTTGTACACGATGTACGCCATCAGCAGCAGCATCACGGCGTAAACCGCCGGGCCGGCCCAGTCGATGAACTTCTTGATCGCCTCCATGCCGTGCCAGAACACCAGCGCCTGCAGCGCCCACATCGTCATGAACCCCATCCAGCCCAGCGCCGACAGCCCGGCGAACTTGATATGGCCGAGGTACGCCAGTTCCGGGAAGAAGCGCAGCACCACGATCACCAGCGCCGAGGAGGCGAGGTAGGTCTGGATGCCGTACCAGGCCACCGCGATCAGCCCCCGGATCACCGCCGGAATGTTGGCGCCGAACACGCCGAACGACATGCGGCACACCACCGGGTAGGGAATGCCGCCCTGCTGGCTCGGCCGCCCGATCTTGTTGGCCACGTACTGCACGATGCCGATGCCGATGAGCAGGCACACCAGCACCTGCCAGCTCGCCAGGCCCAGCGCGAACAGGCTGCCGGCGAAGACGTAGCCGCCGACGCTGTGCACATCCGACATCCAGAAGGCGAAGATGTTGTACCAGTTCCAATGCTGGTCCTTGAGCGGACCGAGGTCTTCGTTGTAGAGCCGCTCGCTGTAGCCTTGCGGACACTGGCCGGCGTGGCCGGTGGAATGCGGTTGGTGCATCGAAATTCTCCTTTGCAGTTTTGCTAGTCTTAGAGGCTCTTGTTGGCCTTGTTGCTCTTCATTGTTAGCAGATTTCGTACACGCAACAATAACATTTTCGTATACGCAGTAATAACCAAGCTAGCGCACTGTTTTTACTGAGGTTTTTCTGACACACCTCGGGCGGCTCGGGCATGGGCAGCGACATTCCGCACCGCCATCGTCGAAATAGTTGTATACCATTCAATATAATTTGGTACACAAACAAATTTGCCGGCGCCATGGGTTCGGCGCCGTTTGCGGGTTAAGATAGTGGCCAGGGTCCTATAGACGACATCAAGGAGTGAGCAACCATGCTTCGGGGACTATCACCCGCTCATCCCCAACGGGGTGAGGAAGGCACCAAGGACGAACTGGTATACGCGCGGCTGTTCACCGCGATCATCGAGCACCGCCTGCAGCCGGGCATGAAACTGCCGGAAGACGCGCTGACCGAGAGCTTCGAGGTCAGCCGCACCGTCATCCGCAAGGCACTGCAGCGCCTGGCGCTGGAGCGCCTGGTGACGATCCTGCCCAAGCGCGGTGCGACGGTGGCCAAACCCACCATCGCCGAGGCGAAGAACATTTTTGCGGCGCGCCAGCTGATCGAAGTGGGCACGCTCGACCAGGTGATCGCGAACATCCGCCCCAGCGATATCGCCGAGCTCAGGGAGATCGCCCGCCAGGAACACGAGGCGCAGCGCGTACGCGACCACCGCCAGGCCATCAAGCTGTCCGGCCAGTTCCACGTGCGCCTGCTGAGCATCGCCGGCAACGACGACCTGACCGACTTCCTGGTGCGCTTGGTGTCGCGTTCGTCGCTGATCATCGCGGTGTACGGTTCGTCGTGGAGCGCCGACTGCAAATGCGACAGCCACGACGCCCTGATCGCCCTGCTCGAGGCCGGCGACGCGGCCCAGGCCAAGGCGTGGATGTCGCAGCATCTGAAGGAAGTGGAGTCGGCGCTCGACATGTCGCCGGAGGAAGACAGCGAGCCCGATTTCAAGAAGATTTTCAGCGAGATGGACGGCTAGCGGCCGCCTGGCACGCCGTGGGGGGCCTGGCGGCGCCCCCACCCCGGCAACACCTTACCGGCACCACGCCACGGCCTGTGCCCGTCATTTTCCCGCGCGCTGTGCCTTATGCGCCGGCCCCGCCCCGCCTACCCTGACGCCATCCCGTTTCATGATGGTGTTGCCATGTCCACAGTCCCAGCCCTACCGATCAAGCTCTACCCGCGCCTGACGCGGGGGCGCTTCAACACCTGGCGCGTCGCCTTCGTCGTCGTCACCCAGCTGCTCTACTTCGGCCTGCCCTGGCTGCCATGGCACGGTCGCCAGGCGGTCTGGCTCGACCTGGCGGGCGGGCGCTTCCACCTGTTCGGCCTGACGCTGCTGCCGCAGGACATGGTCTACCTCGCCGCGCTGTTGATGGCGAGCGCCTTCGGGCTGTTCCTGTGGACCACGCTGTCGGGCCGGCTGTGGTGCGGTTTTTCCTGTCCGCAGACGGTGTACACCGAGATCATGCTGTGGATCGAGCGCTGGACCGAGGGCAAGCCGGCGGCGCGCCGCGCCCTCGACGCCGCGCCGTGGCGTCTGAACAAGGTGATGCGCAAGGGCGGCAAGCACGTGCTGATGATGGCGTTCTCACTGTGGACCGGGCTCACCCTGGTCGGCTACTTCAGCCCGATGCGCGAGCTGGCGGCCGGCCTGCCCACGCTCGCCATCGGACCGTGGGAGGCGTTCTGGGCGCTGTTCTACGGCGGCTTCACCTACCTGCTGGCCGGCGTGCTGCGCGAGAAGGTGTGCCTGCACATGTGTCCGTACGCACGCTTCCAGGGCGCCATGTTCGACCCGGACACCCGGCTGGTGGCCTACGACGTGCCGCGCGGCGAACCGCGTGGCGCCTTGCGCAAGGACGCCCAGCCCGGCGTGGCGCGCGGCGACTGCGTCGACTGCCGGCTATGCGTGCAGGTCTGCCCCACCGGCATCGACATCCGCGCCGGGCTGCAGTACGAGTGCATTGGCTGCGCCGCCTGCGTCGACGCCTGCGACGCGGTGATGGACAAGATCGGCGCGCCGCGCGGGCTGATCCGCTTCACCACCCAGCGCGCCGAGGACGGCGGCGATGGGCGGCCGCGCCGCCTCTGGCAGCGCCCGCGCGTGCTGGTCTACGGCGGGCTGTTGGCAACGCTGCTGGTGCTGACGGCGACCGGCCTGCTGAACCACACGCCTTACAAGCTCGACGTGCTGCGCGACCGCGCCTCGCTGGTGCGGGAGGGCGACGACGGCTGGTTGGAAAACAGCTACAGCCTCAGGGTGATGAACGGCGACGAGCAGGCGCACCGCTTCCGCGTCGAGGTGGCGGGGCTGCCCGGCGCCCGCCTGCGCGACGACGCCCCGGTGTTGGTGCCGGCGCTCACCGTCGCCACGGTCGGGGTGCGGGTGGCGGTCGATCCGGGCACGGTACAGCGCGGCAGCCAGCCGTTGCGCTTCGTGCTGCGCGCCGTCGACGCGCCGCACCGCTACGTCAGCGCCGACAGCAGCTTCATCGGCGAGTGAGCGCCGCGGCCAGCCAGTCCAGCGCGGCGAGCTGCCGGTCGGGCTCGGCGTAGCTCAGGTTGAGGCGCAGGTCGTGGCGGCCGGCGCCGTCGGGGTGGAACAGCGCGCCGGGCGCGAAGTGCAGGCCGTGCGCCTGCGCCTCGGCCAGCAGCGTCTGGCTGTCCGGCCCCGCGTCCTGCTCCAGCCACAGGAAGTAGCCTCCCTGCGGCGTGGACAGCCGCACAGTCGGCGGCAGCCGCTCCGCCAGCGCCTGGCGCAGCGCGGCGGCGCGGTCGGCCAGTTGCTGACAGAGCCGGCGCAGGCCGGGCGGGTCGCCGCCGTCGGCCAGCAGTTCGGCGATCGCCATCTGGTTGGGCAGCGGCGAGGCCAGCGTGGTGCTGACCTTGAGCCGGCACACCGCGTCGAGGTAGCGCCCCGGCGCGATCCAGCCGACGCGGTAGCCGGGTGCCAACGACTTGGAGAAGGTGGCGCAGTACAGCACCCGCCCGGCGGTGTCGCGCGCCTTGAACGGCGCCGGGGCCGGCGCCGCGAACGCCAGCTGGCGGTAGGCGTCGTCCTCGATGAGCGGCACGTCGTGGCGCTCGGCGAGCTGCCACAAGGCGTCACGCGCGGCGTCGCTCAGGCACTGCCCGGTGGGATGCTGGAAGTTGGCCATCACCGCGATGCCGTGCACCCGGCCTTCGGCCAACCCTTGCGCCAAGGGCGCCAGGTCGAGCGCGCCGTCGAGCCCGACCGGCAGCGCCAGCGTGGCGATGCCGTGCTGCGCCAGCACCCCCAACAGGCCGGGGAAGGCCGGCGTGGTCACCGCCAGGCACGGCGCCGCCAGCGCGTGCGTCACCACCTGCACCGCCAGCGCCAGCGCTTCCATGCCGCCGCAGGTGATCACGAGCTGGTCCCAGTCGAGCGCCATGCCCTCGGCGTGGCTGCGGCGCGCCAGTTGGCGCCGCAGCGCGTCCAGCCCGAGCAGTTCGTGCCGCGCCAGCAGTTCGGGGTAGCGCCGCTGCACGCGCACGAAGGCCTGCGCCAGCGCGCGGCCGTCAAACAAGGCCGGATTGATGAACGGCGACCCCCACGGCAACAGCGCGGCCAGGTTGGCCGAAGCCGGTGCCGCGCCGCCCGGCGCCACGCGGAACCCGGCCCGCGGCAGCGCCTCGACGTAGCCCTGCCGCTCCAGCTCGTAGTAGGCGCGCTTGGCGGTGTTCATGCCGACGCCGTGGGTCTCGCACAGGCGGCGCAGCGACGGCAGCGCGTCGCCGGCGCGGTAGCTGCCGTGCTCGATGGCGGCAACGAAAAAATCGACCAGCGTGGCGTACTTGGACATCGGCCCACTTCAAGACAACGGGAAAGACCCGCAGTGTAGCGGAGAATCCCCCGTCCCGGCCGGAAGGGGCGTGCCCCGGCCAGGCCCGCCCGGCCAGCACGCGACGCGTCCGCGCCCGGCGTGGCGGAGGTCGTATAATGCAGCCATGACCACATCCCCTCCCTTTGCCGGGCTCACCCCGGACTGCCTGCTGAACGCGCTGGAAGGCCTCGGCCTGCCGGTGAACGGCCAGCTCCTGGCGCTCAACAGCTACGAAAACCGCGTCTACCAGGTCGGCCAGGACGACGCGCCGCCGCTGGTGGCCAAGTTCTACCGCCCCGAGCGCTGGAGCGATGCGCAGATCCTGGAAGAGCACGCCTTCGTGGCAGAACTGGCCGGCCACGAGATTCCGGTGGTCGGCGCGCTCAGCATCGCCGGCCGCACGCTGCATCAGCACGCCGGCTTCCGCTTCGCGCTGTTCCCGCGCCGCGGCGGACGCGCCCCGGAGCTCGACCGCCCGGACACGCTGCAATGGCTGGGACGCTTTCTCGGCCGCATCCACGCCCTCGGCGCGGTGACGCCGTTCGCGCTGCGGCCGACGCTGGACGCGGCGAGCTTCGGCGCGGAGCCGCTGGCCTTCCTGGCCGACTGCCCGTTCATCCCGGACGAGTTGCGCGCGGTGTACCTGGGCGTGGCGCGCCAGGCGCTGGACGGCGTGGCGCGCGGCTACGACCGCGCCGGCGCCATCACGCTGCGCCGCCTGCATGGCGATTGCCACGCCGGCAACGTGCTGTGGACCGAGGCCGGGCCGCACTTCGTGGATTTCGACGACTGCCGCATGGGGCCGGCGGTGCAGGATCTGTGGATGCTGCTGTCGGGGGAACGCAGCGAGCAGAGCGCCCAGCTGGCCGACCTGCTGGCGGGGTACGAGGATTTTTGTGAGTTCGACACGCGCGAGCTGTACCTGGTCGAGGCGCTGCGCACGCTACGGCTGATCCACTACAGCGCCTGGCTGGCGCGACGCTGGCACGACCCGGCGTTTCCGGCGGCCTTCCCGTGGTTCGACAGCCCGCGCTATTGGCAGGACCAGATCCTGGCGCTGCGCGAGCAGATCGCGCTGATGGACGAAGCGCCGCTGTGGCCGGTGTGAGCGCACCACACTGAGCCACCGCGGTGCTGCGCGCCGCCCTCCCGCAACGCACCCTGCCACGCCCGCCACGCGGCGCGAAGCAAGACGGGGCCTCAGCCGGCGGCGTCGGCGGCGGGCCCCTGGACTAGGCGGTGACGCTGCGCCAGCGTCGGAAACAGCCGCATCCACAGCGCCGCCACCAACAGCGTCCCCACCCCGCCCGCCACTACCGCCGGCACCGTGCCCAACAGCGCCGCGGTGGCGCCGGACTCGAACTCGCCCAGCTGGTTGGAGGCGCCGATGAACAGCGAATTGACCGCGCTGACCCGGCCGCGCATCTCGTCCGGGGTCTCCAGCTGCACGAAGGTGGTGCGGATCACCACGCTGATCATGTCCGACGCCCCCAATACCGCCAGCGCCGCCAGCGACAAGCCGAACGAGGTCGACAGGCCGAAGGCGATGGTGGCGAGCCCGAACACCGCCACCGCCGCGAACATCACCCGCCCCACCCGCTGTGCGATCGGGAAGCGCATCAGGTAGGCCGACATCATCAGCGCGCCCACCGCCGGCGCCGAGCGCAGCAGCCCCAGCCCCCACGGCCCGGTGTGCAGGATGTCGCGCGCGTAGATCGGCAGCAGCGCGGTGGCCCCGCCCAGCAGCACCGCGAACAGGTCGAGCGAGATGGCGCCGAGGATGTCGGGCCGGCTCTTGATGAAGCGCACCCCCACCAGCAGCGAATCGAGCGTCATGCGCTGCTGCGAGGGCACCGACGGGCGCGCCGCCAGCCGCGACAGCAGCAGCGCGCCGCCGAGGTAGAGCGTCAGGTCGAGGCCGTAGGTGAACTCGGCGCCCAGCGCGTAGAGGAAGCCGCCCAGCGCCGGCGCCAGGATGGTGGCCGCCTCGTTGGCCGAAGCGGCCGCCGCCACCGCCGGCGGCAGCAGCGCGGGCGGCACCACGTTGGGCAGCAGCGCCTGCATCGCCGGCATGTCGAAGGAGCGGCAGGTGCCGATCAGCACCGACAGCGCGAAGATCAGCTCGCGGCTCACCGCGAAGCCGGCGTGCGCGCTGCCCAGGCCCAGCAGCGCCGCCACCGCGGCCTGCACCAGCAGGCTCACCGTGACGATGCGCTGGCGGTCGAAGCGGTCCACCACCGAGCCCACCACCAGCACCAACAGCACCCGCGGCAGGAACTGCAGCAAGCCCACCAGGCCCAGGTCGAGCGCGCTGCCGGTGAGCGAGTACACCTGCCAGCCGATGGCGACGGTGAGGATCTGGAAACCGCTGGTGAGGCAGACGCGGGTCAGCCAGTACAGCCAGAACGGACGGAAACGACGCAGCGAAACCGGCACGGCCGGCGAGGCAGGGTTCATGGGCGGGCAAGGAAATGACGGGGGAGGCCACAGCCTACCCTTGCCCCGCCGCGAGCGCCAGCCCGGGACGGCGTTGCAGACTGGCGCAACGGCCGGCGCAAAGCACTGTACCAGGCTGACACAGTGTTGCACTTCGCCACAGCGGCCGCGCCCCGCCTGGCCCGGCGCGGTCGGGCCAGGAACGCCCCCGGCGCCGTCTGACCGTCACAAACCCCATTGGTTTCAACGAGATAGCGCATCACATACCAAAGTCGTAGACGGTTTTTCCCGGTGTGGGAATGGCGCTTGCAGCTGGCGCCCGGCAGTCGCCTCGTTTGCCACCGGAATGGAGAAACCATGAAAACCAGAACTCAAACCACCCTGCTCGCCAGCCTCGTCGCCGCCCTGTTCGCCAGCCAGGCCATGGCCCTGGAGATCTACAACGACAAGGGCTGGACGCTCGACATCAGCGGCTCGGTCAACGCCTTCTACACCACCAGCAAGGCCGACAACGCCGAACGCAGCAGCCAGATCGAGAACGGCCTGTTGCCGGGCTACTTCAACATCACCGCCGCCACCAAGCAGAAGGGCCTCGACATCAAGGGCGTGATCGGCATGTGGCCGGGCATCGATTCCGACTCGCCGGCCTTCGCCGGCACCACCTCCGGCGTCGGCAAGTCCACCGTGGACGCGCGCACCAACTACCTGAGCTTCGGCAACGACAAGATCGGCACCTTCAAGTTCGGCCGCGATATCGGCCTGTTCCAGTCCAACGCCATCCTCAACGACATGACGCTGATCGGCGTCGGCGGCGGCGCCGGGCTGGCGCGCAACATCAACACCACGCTGGGCGGCATCGGCGCCGGCTACATCTACGCCGAGTTCCAGCCGCAGATCACCTACACCACGCCGGACTACAACGGCTTCCACGCCAGCTTCGGCGTGTTCGACAACAAGGATGTGGACAGCACCGGCACCACCGGCAGCCATCCCGGCTACCAGGGGCTGGCCGAGTACGGCTTCAAGAGCAACGCGGCCTCGGGCAAGGCCTGGCTCGGCTTCGTCAACCAGCAGTTCACCCGCATCCGCGACAACAACGCCACCGGCTTCGAACTGGGTGCCAAGGCCGACATCGGCAACGTCGGGCTGATGGCGCAGGGCTTCAGCGGCAAGGGCATCGGCGACACCATCCTGTTCTCCGGCGGCACCGACGCCGACGGCAACAACCGCCGCTCCAACGGCTACCTGGCGCAGGCCACCTACAAGATCGACGACCTGAAGCTGGGCGTGAGCTACGGCGAGAGCCGCACCAAGGCCACCAGCGAAGAAGGCAGCGGCTACATCAACCGCGTCGCCGGCACCACGCTCGGCGCCTACTACAGCCTGACGCCGAACCTGACCCTGGTGGGCGAGCTGAACCGCCGCCGCAACAAGGTCACCGACATCGACACCGACAGCGTGTCGCTCGGCGCCATCCTGTTCTTCTGAGGCGGATGACCCGCCCGCCGCGCGGCGGGCGGGTCGCCAACGCCGCAAGCCCGACGTGCCTCTCCGGAGCGTCGGGCTTGTGCCGTGTTGGGGGGACGAAACGCGCCGTCAGCGCGGCGCCGGCTTGAGGCGGCGGTACAGGGTGTTGCGGCTGACCCCGAGGCGGCGCGCCGCGGCGCTGACGTTGCCGTTGCAGTCGGCCAGCACGCGGCGCATCAGCTGCAGCTCGACCTCGGCCAGGCGCTCGCCGTGGGGGGCGGTGGAACGGGGCGGCGCGGCGGACGGCGCCTCGACCTCCTCGACCCCGGCCGCCGGCACGGCCTCCAGCAACTCCTCCGGCAGGTGGCTCGGCAGCAGGGTCTCGCCCGGTTCCAGCAGCGCGCACAGGGTGCGCAGCACGCCGTGCAGCTGGCGCAGGTTGCCGGGCCAGGGGTAGCGGGCGAACGCCTGCCACACCGCCGGCGCCACCGCCACCGGCCGCCCCCCGCACTCGTCCGCCAGCAGCTGCGCCACCAGCGGCACCAGGTCGCTGCGCTCGCGCAGGGGCGGCAGCGCCAGGCGCACGCCGTTGATGCGGTAGTAGAGGTCGGCGCGGAAGCGGCCCGCCGCCACCGCCTCGGGCAGGGCGCGGTGGGTGGCGCACAGCAGCGAGAAGTCGACCGGCAGGACACGACTGGAGCCGAGCGGCGTCACCTCGCGTTCCTGCAGCACGCGCAGCAGGCGCGCCTGTAGAGCGAGCGGCATGTCGCCGATCTCGTCGAGAAACAGCGTGCCGCCGTTGGCCTGCAGCAGCTTGCCGACGTGGCCGCGCCGGCGCGCGCCGCTGAAGGCGCCCTCCTCGTAGCCGAACAGCTCCGATTCGATCAGCCCTTCCGGGATCGCGGCGCAGTTGACCGCCACGAAGGGCCGGTCGAAGCGCGACCCGCTGCGGTGGAAGGCGCGCGCGAACAGCTCCTTGCCGGTGCCGGTCTCGCCTTCGATCAGCAGCGGAATGTCCTTGCCGACCAGGCGCAGCGCGCGGCGCGCCACCGCCGCGAGCCCGGGGTCGCCGGCGAGGAAGTCGTCCAGCGTGCGCGGCCGGCCGCCGCCGAAGGCCGAGCGTCCGGTCTCCGCCGCGGGCGGCGCCGCGACTGGCGCGTGATGTTGCAGATAAGCCATGCAGTCTCTCCCTGTCGCCGGGCTCGCCGTCTTCCGCGAAAGACGCCCGGTCTCTCCTGCTTTGTACAAGGGAGCGCGCCGCCTCACCATTCATCTTTGGTCGGGGATGGGCGGCGCCGCGCTACAATGGCGCATGTCCGATTTCCCCTATCTCGCCGGCTACCCGCCGGCGCTGCTCGAGCGCGTGCGCGCGCTGGTCGCCGACCGGCGCCTGGGCACCTGGCTGGCCGAGCGCTACCCGGAGCGCCACGCGGTGCAGACCGACCGCGCGCTGTACCAGTACCTGGCCGAGCTGCGCCAGCGCTACCTGAAGAACGCCACGCCGCTGGCCAAGGTGCTGTACGACAACCGCCAGCACCCGGTGCACGGCACCCTCGGCACCAATACCTTCGTGGCGCGGGTGCAGGGCGGCAAATTGAAGAGCAAGAACGAGATCCGCATCGCCACGCTGTTCCGCGAGGCGCCGCCGCAGTTCCTGAAGATGATCGCGGTGCACGAGCTGGCACACCTGAAGGAGAAGGAGCACAACAAGGCGTTCTACCAGTTGTGCTGCCACATGGAGCCGGACTACCACCAGCTGGAATTCGACCTGCGGCTGTGGCTCACCGCCCGTGAGCTGAACCTGATGCAACCCGGCTGAGCGCCCGGCGCGACAGCGAAAAGGTTGGCCGAAGACCCGGGCCTTCGGCCAACCCTGGTCAGAACCGGCTCACGATTCTTTGACGAGCGGCACGGGGCCGGTCGTACCCGGCCGCTGCCGCCCTAAGCGCATGAACTGGTTCTGACGACTCAGTAGTTGGTGGTGTTCGCCGCCGGCGCACTGGCCGCCGGCTGGGCGTTGACCGTCATCTTCAGGCGCCGGCCCGGATCGCTGGGCAGCGTCACGGTGTTGCGCTGGCCGTGGTATTCGTAGGTCACCTCGTAACCGGTCAATTCCTCGCGCTGCGACGGGTGGCACACGGTGCGCGACGCCGTGGTCGGACGCGCGCCCTGGGTGTTGCGCGCGATCTGCTGCCCGGCCATGGCGCCGCCGATGGCGCCGACGATGGTGGCCGCGGTCTTGCCCTTGCCGCCGCCGACCTGGTGGCCCAGCACCCCGCCGACCAGGCCGCCCAAGAGCGCCCCGCCGTTCTCCGCCGTCACCATGCCCTCCAGGCCGCCGCTCGGGGCCGGCGCCGCGACCGGTTCGTTGACCTGCTCGCAGTTATCGTCCTTGACGGTCTGGTAACGCGGCTCGCTCTTCAGCACCGTGGCGTAGTCGGTAAAGGTCATCGCTTGGGCGCTGCCGGCGGCAACGAGCAGCGTGGCGATCAGCATTCTTTTCATTATCGGGATTCTCCAGAGTCGGCAATCCGCCTTCAGAGGCGGCGGTGACGGCCAGTATAAGGAGACGATATGTATGCCTTGTAAATAGTTGTTAACGGATGTTAAGCCCGCCGCTTGCCCAGCTCGGCCACCAGCACGCTGGCCACGATCAGCGCGGCGCCGCACAGCGCCGGCACGGTGAGCGGCTCGCCGGCGAGCCAGCCCACCAGCCCGCCCCACACCGGCTCCATGGCGTAGATCAGCGTAGCGCGCGTGGCCGGCACCGTCTGCTGCGCCCAGTTCATCGCCACCTGGATCAGCGTGGTGGCCAGCCCCAGCCCGAGCACGCAGCCGATCAGCCCCGGCGTCGGCTGCGGCGCGGCCTCGCCGGTCGCCAACATCAACAGCGTCGCCAGCAGCGCCACCGTCAGCAGTTGCACCACGGCCATGCGGCGCGGCTCGCAGCCCCCGGCGTAGCGGCCGAGCAGGCAGATTTCCAGCGCGATCATCGCCGCTCCGGCCAGGGTCAGCGCCTCGCCGAGGCCGAACGACCACTCCAGGCCGCGCGGGTCGGACAGCAGCACCAGCCCGCCGAACGCCACGGCGATGCCGAGCCAGGCCGCCAGCGGCGGCGGACGGCGGAACAGCAGCAGCATGATCAGCGGCACCAGCGGCACGTAAAGCGCGGTGAGGAAGGCCGACTTGCTGCTGGCGATCAGGCCGAGCCCCATGGTCTGCAAGCCGTAGCTGCCGCACAGCACCGCCCCCATCAGCACCCCGGCGCGCAGCTCGGCGCGGGTCAGGCCGCGCAGCTGGCGCCACGACAGCAGCAAGGCCAGCGCCCCGGCCACGCCGAAGCGCAGTGCGACGAAGCCGAACGGCCCGGCCCATTGCAGCGCGGTCTGCACCGCGAGGAAGGTGCCGCCCCAGACCACCGTGATCAGCAGCAATACCAGGTCCGGCAGGCGCGAGGGACGCGCCCCGGAAGGCAAGAGCAAGGTGGCGCTGGATGAGGTCATGACGGAACTCCACGGGAAGGAAAGCGAGGGTCGATTGCGGCGAAACGGCTCAGTGCACTATACTGCACATATCGCTCAATGTGCAATATAGTGCTCAGACCATGCCCGACACTCCCCCGCAAGTGCTGCTCGATGTTTCGGCCAACCTGCGCCAGGCGCGCCAGACGCTGGGCTGGAGCCAGGACAAGCTGGCCACCGCCGCCGGCGTCAGCCGCCGCATGCTGGTCAACATCGAGGCCGGCGACAGCAACGTCAGCCTGGCCACGCTCGACCGCCTCGCCGCCGCGCTCGGCCTGTCGTTCGCCGAACTGGTGCGCCCGCCCGCGGCCAACCCGCGCCAGCCGGCGGCCCCGGTGACGGTGTGGCAGGGCCGGCACCCCGACAGCCATGCCAGCCTGCTGCAAAGCCTGGGCAGTGCCGGCCGCACCGTCGAGCTGTGGCTCTGGCAGCTCGCCGCCGGCGAACGCTACGACGCCGAAGCCGACCCCGCCGGCAGCCACGAGATGCTGTACGTCATCGCCGGCGAGCTGGAGCTGGAACGCGCCGGCACGCGCCAGCGCCTCGCCCCCGGCGACTCGCTGACCTTCGCCTCCGACGAGCGCTACGCCTACCTCAACCCCGGCGCCGTGCCGGTGCGCTTCACCAAGAACGTGCTGCTGGCGCGCTGAGGCGCGGGCATGCAAAAAGCCGCGCCCCGAGGGAGCGCGGCTTGGCGATGGTGGACAAACCCCTGTTGCGAAGCGGCAGGGGTTTGTCGTGCAAACGGCAAAGCGGCGGATTCCGTCACTGAGCCGGAGCGGCCCGGCTGTGCCGGGTCCGGCAGCGTCGGAACAGGGCGCGTTGTCAGCCGGCGGAAAGCCGCGCCCCGCAGGAACGCGGCTGGCCGCCAACAGGCCCGGGCTCAGTAGCCGAGCGTGGCGCCGTCCGGGTTGCGCGGGTCGGAGTAGCCGTACAGGCCGTCGTCGCGCAGCTGGATGGTCTGGGTGCGGCCCATGGTCGGCTGCACCGACACCTTGTAGCCCTGCTTCTGCAGGATCGCCATGGTGTCCGGGCTCAGGCCCTTCTCGACGCGCAGCACGTCCGGCAGCCACTGGTGGTGCACGCGCGGCGTCGACGCCGCCTCCGCCGGGTTCATACCGAAGTCGATGGCGTTGACGATGGTCTGCAGCGTGGTGGTGATGATGCGCGCACCGCCCGGGCTGCCGGTCACCAGCCACGGCTTGCCGTTCTTCAGCACCAGCGTCGGCGACATCGACGACAGCGGACGCTTGCCCGGCTGGATGGCGTTGGCGTCGCCGCCGATCAGGCCGTAGGCGTTGGGCACGCCCGGCTTGGCGGAGAAGTCGTCCATCTCGTCGTTGAGCAGGATGCCGGTGCCACGGGCGACGATGCCGCTGCCGAAGTTCAGGTTCAGCGTGTAGGTCACCGCCACCGCGTTGCCCTTGGCGTCGACGATCGAGTAGTGCGTGGTCTGGTCGCTTTCATACGGCTGCGGCTTGCCCGGCTTGATGGCGGAGGCCGGCAGCACCTTGACCGGATCGATCTTCTGCGCCAGCTCGTCGGCGTACTTCTTCGAGGTCAGCCCCTTCACCGGCACCTTGACGAAGCCCGGGTCGCCCAGGTACTCGGCGCGGTCGGCATAAGCCAGTTTCATGGCCTCCGCCATATGGTGGATGGTCTGCGCGCTGTTCACGCCGTACTGCGCCAGCGGGTAGCGCTCCAGCATGTTGAGGATCTGGATGATGTGGGTGCCGCCCGAGCTCGGCGGCGGCATCGACACCACCTGGTAGCCACGGTACTCGCCGCGCACCGGCGCGCGCTCTTCCACCTTGTAGTTCCTGAGGTCGTCCTTGCCGATCAGGCCGCCGTGCTGCGCCATCTCGGCCACGATCTTGTCGCCGATCTCGCCGCTATAAAAGACCTTGCTGCCGTGCTTGGCGATCAGCCTGAGCGACTTGGCCAGGTCCTTCTGCACCAGCTTGTCGCCCAGCTGCAGCGGGCGGCCGTTCTTGAAGAAGATGGCGCGCGTGCTGTCCCACTTGCCGAGGTTGTCCTTCTCCACTTCCAGCATCTTGGCCATGGTCGGGCTCACCACGATGCCGCCTTCGGCCAACTTGATCGACGGCGCGATCAGGTCCGCCAGCTTCATCGTGCCCCAACGCTTGAGCGCGTGCTCCATGCCGGCCACCGTGCCCGGCACGCCGACGGCGAGGTGGGTGTAGGTCGAGCGGCCCTCGGCGACGTTGCCCTTCTCGTCCAGGTACATGTCGCGGCTGGCCTTGGCCGGGGCGATCTCGCGGAAGTCGAGCGCCACGTCCTGGCCGCTCTTGGCGTCGTGCAGCACCATGAAGCCGCCGCCGCCGAGGTTGCCGGCGTTGGGCAGCACCACCGCCAGCGCGAAGCCCACCGCCACCGCGGCGTCGACGGCGTTGCCGCCGCGCTTCAACACGTCCAGGCCGATGCGGCTGGCCAGCTCCTGCTCGGCGGCGACCATGCCATGCCTGGCGTAGACGGGGTGGAAGATATCCTGGTCGTAGTCGTACTTGACCACCGGGGCGGCGACCGGGGCTTCGGCTTGCGAGGCGACCGGGGCAAAGGCCAGCGCCAGGCCCAAGGCCATGGCGCCGAGCGCGAAGGGACGACGGATACGGGAAGACAGCATGAATGACTCTCCTTTGTTCACAGCATCGGCCAGGGCGTCGGTGCGCCCTGATCAGGGGTGGCGGGCGCGTCGTAGCGCTGCTAGCGGCGGCGCGGACGTGCCCGGTGAAGCGGCAGGCTCTGCGGCCTGCTGGTATTTCAACCCCGCCGACGCTGCATGATTCATGCCCGCCATGACATCACCATCGGCGGTGCTAACCTCTTCATTCTATGACGTAAGATTTTTAATGAAACCGGCGCACGTTCGGAAAACCGTAACTTGACGAGGCATGGCGCACGGAAAACCGAACGCTCCGTCCCGCTGCGCGGTGAATAAGCTACCTCGCCGGGCCCGGCTCTCTATACAATAGCCACCTTGTTGATTGGTAAAGGCTTCTGCCGCGCGCCGAAGCCAAGGATCTGGATTACCCATGTTGCGATTGTCTGAAATCAAACTGCCGCTCGACCACCCGGAAGCGGCGCTGCGCCAAGCCATCGTGGCTTACCTGGGCGTGCCCGACGCCGAGGTGGGCAGCTTCACCGTGTTCAAGCGCAGCTACGACGCGCGCAAATCGACGATGCAGCTGATTTACATCGTCGACGTCGAGGTCGCCAACGAGGCCGCCTTGCTGAAGAAATTCGCCAAAGACATCCACGTCGTGCCGACCCCGGACATGAGCTACCACTTCGTCGGCCAGGCGCCCAGCACCCTGGCCAGCCGACCGGTGGTGGTGGGCTTCGGCCCGTGCGGCCTGTTTGCCGGGCTGATCCTGGCGCAGATGGGCTTCCGGCCGATCGTCCTGGAACGCGGCAAGAAAGTGCGCGAGCGCACCAAGGACACCTGGGGGCTGTGGCGTAAGAACGTGCTCAACCCGGAATCCAACGTGCAGTTCGGCGAAGGCGGCGCCGGCACCTTCTCCGACGGCAAGCTGTACAGCCAGATCAAAGACCCGCGCTACCTCGGCCGCAAGGTGCTGGAAGAGTTCGTCAAGGCCGGCGCGCCCGAGGAAATCATCTACGTCAACAAGCCGCACATCGGCACCTTCCGCCTGGTCAGCATGGTGGAAAAGATGCGCGCCAACATCGAGGCGCTGGGCGGCGAGATCCGTTTCGAGCACAAGGTGACCGACGTGCTGATCGAAGACGGCCCGGACGGCAAGCAGATGCGCGGCCTGGTGCTGGCCAACGGCGAACAGATCCTGTCCGACCACGTGGTCATCGCGCTCGGCCATAGCGCGCGCGACACCTTCGAGATGCTGCACGCGCGCGAGGTGTTCATGGAGGCCAAGCCGTTCTCGGTGGGCTTCCGCATCGAACACCCGCAAACGCTGATCGACAAGGCGCGCCTCGGCAAGTACGCCGGCCACCCCCTTCTGGGCGCGGCCGACTACAAGCTGGTGCATCACGCCAGCAACGGCCGTTCGGTGTACAGCTTCTGCATGTGCCCGGGCGGTCAGGTGGTGGCCGCCACCTCCGAACCCAACCGCGTCGTCACCAACGGCATGAGCCAGTACTCGCGCGCCGAGCGCAACGCCAACGCCGGCATCGTGGTCGGCATCACCCCGGCCGACTTCCCCGGCAGCGGCCCACTGGCCGGCATCGTGCTGCAGCGCGAGCTGGAATCGCGCGCCTTCGTGCTGGGCGGCGGCACCTACGAGGCACCGGGCCAGCTGGTGGGCGACTTCCTCGCCGGCCGGCCGTCCAGCCGTCTCGGCTCGGTCACGCCGTCCTACCAGCCGGGCGTCAAGCTGGGCGACTTGTCCAGCGCGCTGCCCGACTACGCCATCGCCGCCATGCGCGAGGCGATCCCGGCCTTCGACAAGAAGATCCGCGGCTTCGCCATGAACGACGCGGTGCTGACCGGCGTGGAAACCCGCACCTCGTCGCCGCTGCGCATCACCCGTGGCGAAGACTGCCAGAGCCTGAACGTGCGCGGCCTGTTCCCCGCCGGCGAAGGCGCCGGCTACGCCGGCGGCATCCTGTCGGCCGGGGTCGACGGCATCAAGGTGGCCGAGGCGGTGGCGCGCAGCATCCTGAAACTGGCCTGAGCCCGCCACCACCAGGCGCCGTGAGCCGCGACAAAAAACCCCGTCATGCTGACGGGGTTTTTTCTTGACCGGCCGCTTGGAACCGGTTCAGGATCTGTTGCGAGCGGCCCTCAGCGGGGCGAAGAGCCGCACAGAAACCGGAATGTACTGGAGTACATGAGGATTTCGCGCAGCGCATGAGCCCCGATCAGGGATCGCGCAGTAAGATTATGAACTGGTTCTTACTTCTTGGCCGGCTCGCGGCCTCGGCCCGGCGGAATGATCGAGCCCGGCTCCACCACCTTCTGCTTGGCCTGCTTCGGCTTCTTGACTTCCTTGTTGCTGCGCACTTGACCCTTAGCCATTGGATATCTCCTGGCGGTGCCGGCATGGTGTCCTGCCCCGGCACCACGGTAAGGCGGTTGCAGGTATCTCCCTGCAGCGGCGCCGACGGTGGCGCCGCATAAGCAGATGATAGGCCGTTCGCGCGCGGCGGGTGGCATTATCTTGCGCGGCCGCCCTGGGCCGGGCCGGCGCCCGCCGTGCCACGGCCGGCTTTGCGGTATCATCGGCCATTATCGGGCGGCCGCGCCGCCCCATCGCACATCACGAGACCGCCATGAACCAGACCGTCCCCGAAACCCTCAAACCCTGCAACAAGTGCGGTTCGCGCGCCGAGCTGATCAAGAGCGGCTCGCGCCGCTACTGGGTGCAATGCACGCGCTACGCCGGCAACGGCAACTGCAACGCCATCGGTGCCCAGGCCGACAACAAGAAGGAAGCGATACATAACTGGAACAGCACGCGCTGATAACCTGTTCATGATCCTGCTGCGCGTCCCGGATCGGGGCTCATGCGCACTGCGTGCGAATCTATCACTGAGCAAATCGAAGATTTGCACGCAGTGATTCGCTCAGCGCTCAGAAATCCTCATGTACTCCAGTACATTCCGGTTTCTGTGCGGCTCTTCGCCCCGCTGAGGGCCGCTCGCGACAGATCCTGAACAGGTTCTGAGTTGTTCCTGACTACACAGGACTTAGGACACTCCCCCATGTTCGCCTGGTTCGAAAAACGGCTGCACCCCTACCCCGACACGCCACCGGCCCAGCCCCCCCAGGGCTTCTTCCCCTTCGTCTGGTCCTGCACCCGCGGCCTGCGGCCCTTGATCGCAGCGATGACCTCGCTCACCGCGCTGATCGGCGCCTTCGAGGCGCTGCTGTTCTCGATGCTGGGGTCGGTGGTGGACTGGCTGAGCAAGGTGCCGCCGGCGCAGCTGTGGCAGACGCAGCAGCACAACCTGCTGCTGTTGGCCGGCATCCTGCTGGCGAGCCCGTTGTTGATCGCGTTGCAGTCGCTGTGCAAGTACCAGGGACTGGCCGGCAATTTCCCGATGCTGCTGCGCTGGAACTTCCACCGCCACCTGCTCGGCCAGAGCATGAGCTTCTACCAGGACGAATTCGCCGGCCGGGTCTCGGCCAAGGTGATGCAAACCGCGCTGGCGGTGCGCGAAACGGTGGTCATCGTCACCGACATCCTGGTGTTCGTGGTGATCTACTTCGTCACCATGGTGGCGGTGGTGGGCCGTTTCGACCTGGTGCTGATGCTGCCCTTCCTCGGCTGGCTGGCGCTCTACGTCGCCACGCTCGCCTTCTTCGTGCCGCGCCTGGGGCGTGCCGCCAGCGCCCAGGCCGACGCGCGCAGCCTGATGACCGGGCGCATCACCGACGCCTACACCAACATCGCCACCGTCAAGCTGTTCTCGCACGGCCAGCGCGAGGCCGGCTTCGCCAGGAGCGCGATGCAGGAGTTCATGCTCACCGCCTACCGCCAGATGCGGCTGGTGAGCGGTTTCGAGGTCACCAACCACGCCCTCAGCATGGTGCTCATCGCCAGCACCGCCGGCGCCACGCTGTGGCTGTGGAGCCAGGGCCAGGTCGGGGTCGGCGCGGTGGCCGCCGCCACCGCGATGGCGCTGCGCCTCAACGGCATCTCGCACTGGATCATGTGGGAGATGTCGAGCCTGTTCGAACACATCGGCACGGTGCAGGACGGCATCGCCACGCTGTCGCGCAGCATCGCCGTCACCGACCGCCCGGACGCCAAGCCGCTCGCGGTGACGCGCGGCGAGGTCCGCTTCGAGGCGGTCGATTTCGGCTACGGCGGCGAGCGCAAGGTGATCGACCAGCTCACCCTGACGGTGCGCCCGGGCGAGAAGATCGGCCTGGTGGGACGCAGCGGCGCCGGCAAGTCGACCATCGTCAACCTGCTCTTGCGCTTCTACGACGTGGAGGGCGGGCGCATCCTGATCGACGGCCAGGACATCGCCGCCGTGACGCAGGACAGCCTGCGCGCCCAGGTCGGCATGGTGACGCAGGATACCTCGCTGCTGCACCGCTCGGTGCGCGACAACCTGCTGTACGGCCGCCCCGACGCCAGCGACGAGCAGATGGTCGCCGCCGCGCGCCGCGCCGAGGCGCATGAGTTCATCCAGACCCTGACCGACCCCAAGGGCCGCCACGGCTACGAGGCCCACGTCGGCGAGCGCGGCGTCAAGCTCTCCGGCGGCCAGCGCCAGCGCATCGCCATCGCCCGCGTGATGCTGAAGGACGCGCCGATCCTGCTCTTGGACGAAGCCACCAGCGCGCTCGATTCGGAAGTGGAAGCGGCGATCCAGGGCAGCCTGTACCGCCTGATGCAGGGCAAGACCGTGGTGGCGATCGCGCACCGCCTCTCCACCATCGCCGCGATGGACCGGCTGGTCGTGCTCGACCGCGGCCAGATCGTCGAGGAAGGCACGCACGCCGCGCTCTTGGCGCAGGGCGGACTGTACGCGCGGCTGTGGGCGCACCAGAGCGGCGGCTTCCTCGGCGAGGAGGCCGAGGACGACGAGACCGTGGCGGCCGGCTAGCCGAGCCCGGCACCACCGTGCCAGTCCGAGGCCAAGGTTGGCCGAAGCCGGGCCTCACAGCGGACACCGGCCATACCGGCACACGTGCTGCATGGCAACAAACCAACAGAACCACCCCCTGAATGCCGCTGTAACGGCGTCCCCTTCTGCAACGACCGATTAACGAACATATTTTCGATAATCGGAATTGTCGTCCCCTAGCCCTGTTGCTACATTTTGAGCGCCACCCGTCCTCACACCCGCAGGACGACGCGCCGCCCTCCACCCGGGGGCGGAGCAAGACCCGACGGTCGCGCCGCGACATCACCGCCCCGCACGCCGTCCCTGACCAGACCCTCGGCCGCGCGCACCGCAGCACCGGAACGCCAGGCCAGCGCACCGCTTCACGCCCAATAAAAACAACACCTTGTAACAACGCGATAAAACAGCGACGACGAGATTCAGACGCCGTCGCCATAAACGAATGGAGAACAACAGGATGTCGACTACCCCCACCCCCCTGACGGCGGCCGCCCCCTCCGGCAGCGTCGGCGACAAGATCCGCAGCGCCTTCGCCATCGGCAAGATGCGCTGGGGCATGCTGGCGCTGGTCTTCTTCGCCACCACCATCAACTACATCGACCGCGCCGCGCTGGGCGTGATGCAGCCGGTGCTGGCCAAGGCCATGGCCTGGACCGCGCAGGACTACGCCAACATCAACTTCTGGTTCCAGGTCGGCTACGCCGCCGGCTTCGCCGCGCAGGGCCGCTTCATCGACAAGGTCGGCGTCAAGCGCGCCTTCGCCATCGCCGTGGTGCTGTGGAGCATCGCCGCCGCCGCGCACGGCTTTGCCGCCAGCGCCGCCGGCTTCATGGTGTGCCGCTTCTTCCTCGGGCTGGCCGAAGCCGCCAACTACCCGTCCTGCGTCAAGACCACGCGGCTGTGGTTCCCGGCCGGCGAACGCGCCATGGCCACCGGCATCTTCAACGCCGGCACCAACGTCGGCGCCATGCTGACCCCGCTGATGCTGCCGTTCATCCTGCAGGTCTGGGGCTGGCAGGCGGCGTTCTTCACCATCGGCGCTCTGGGCTTCGTGTGGCTCGTGTTCTGGCTGCGCAACTACTACAACCCGGAAGAGCATCCGCGCGTCAGCCAGCAGGAACTGGCCTACGTGCAGCAGGGCGTCGAGCCGGCGCCGGCCAAGGTGCCCTACTCGCGCATCCTGAAGATGCGCGGCACCTGGGCCTTCACCGTGGCCTACGCCATCACCTCGCCGGTGTTCTGGTTCTACCTGTACTGGCTGCCGCCGTTCCTCAACCAGCAGTACCACCTCGGCATCAGCGTGACCCAGATGGGCCTGCCCTTGATGGTGATCTACCTGATGGCGGACTTCGGCAGCGTGTTCGGCGGCGCGGTGTCGTCGTACCTGATCTCGCGCGGCATGGCGCCGGTACGCTCGCGCCTGGTGTCGATGCTGGCCTTCGCGCTGTGCATCTCGTCCATCGTGTTCGCCGCCGGCGCCAGCAGCCTGTGGATGGCGGTGCTGTTCATCTCGCTGGCGGTGGGCGCGCACCAGGCCTGGACCGCCAATATCTGGAGCGTGGTGATGGACACCTCGCCCAAGCACGTGGTGAGTTCGGTGTTCGGCTTCGGCGGCATGATCAGCGCCATCGGCGGCATGTTCATGACCCAGCTGGTGGGCTACGTGCTGACCGTCACCCACAACAACTACGCCGTGCTGTTCACCATGATCCCGGTGGTCTACTTCATCGCGCTGGCCTGGCTCTACTTCATGGCGCCGCGCCAGGTGGAAGACGCCGCCGCGTAAGCGCGGCCTTCCCCGGTGGCGGCAGGCCGGTCGCGTCGACCCGCCTGCCGCCCGCGACGGGCCGGCCGACGCCGGCCCGTCGGCTTTTTCCCGCCCCCACTTCCCGCCCTGCCCCCTCCCCGCCGACCCGGCACGCCCGCCACAGCGCGGCGCCGATCCTCAGCGACGTCATGATGCCGCCGCGTCAAATGTGTTAAAAACACCTCTACGCCTCCTCACACACCCTTTTGGCAAGGCCGAAACCGCATGTCATCCGCTGCCCCTCTTCCCGACCTTGCCGCGCTGCTGGCGCAACGGGTCGATCTCGATCCGGCCGAGCTGGCACGGTACGACCTCGAGCAGCACCCGGCGCTGGCCGACACCGCCCTCCTGGGCGCCGCGCTGCACGACTTCCTGCAGCGCCAGCCGGAGACCGGCGAGCGCTTCGGCGACGCGGCCGACGCCGCGCTGCGCCAGCTGGTCGAGCACAAGGTGAGCCACTTCGCCGCCCTGCTGACGCGGCCCTGGGCCGGGGAGTCGCTCGACGCCGGGCTGGCGCTGGGACGGCAACAGCATGAGTACGGGCTCTCCACCGCCTGGCTCAGCAGTGCGCACCGGGTGTATCTCGACCACCTGGAGCAGCGCGTGGGCGGCCTCGCCCTGACGGCGGACGAACGCGCCGGCCTGACCGCGGCGCTGCGCAAACTGGTGTTCTACGACCTGCTGCTGCAACTGAGCGGCTACCACGCCGGGGCGGAAGCGGTGAGTCAGGACGAGGCGCAGCGGCTGGCGCGCCTCAACCGCCTCTACATCACCCTGAGCCAGGTCAGCCACATCGCCGCGCGCAACGTGCGCCACCTCGGCTCGCGCGAACTGGCGGCGCAGACCCTGCTGCGCGAGGTGTGCGAAACCGTGGTCGAGCACGGCGGCATCCACATGGCCTGGGTCGGCTTCATCGACCCGGCGTCGCAGCGCATCGACCCGTTCGCCTGGGCCGGCGCCGACGCCGCGCGCTACCTGGTCGGCATCACGGTGTCCACCGACCCGGCGCGGCCGGAAGGCCAGGGCCCCTCCGGCCGCGCGGTCCGCAGCGGGCAGCTGCAACTGCTTGAGGACTCGCTCAACGCCCCGAGCTATCACGCCTGGAGCCAGCACGCGCTGCGCCAGGGCTTCCGCAGCAGCGTGGCGACGCCGCTGTGGCGCGACGGCGCGGTGATCGGCGTGCTCAACCTGTACGCCGCCGCGCCCGGCTTTTTCGGCGCGGAAGAACAGCGCCTGGCCAAGGCCATCGCCGACAAGATCGACCTCGCGCTGGGCCACCTCGACGACCTGGAACGGCAGCGCCAGGCCGAGGCCCGGCTGCTGCACCAGGCCACCCACGACCCGCTCACCGGCCTGCCCAACCGCACCCGCCTGTTCCACCGCCTGGAGCAGGCGCTGCAGGCGGACGCCGCCGACCGGCTGACGGTGCTGATGCTCGACCTGGACGGCTTCAAGGACATCAACGACCTGTTCGGCCACAGCGCCGGCGACACCCTGCTGTGCCGCATCGCCGAGCGCCTGCGCGCGCTGTGCCGCCCCGCCGACGTGGTGGCGCGCATGGGCGGCGACGAGTTCGTGGTGCTGCTGGAACAGCTGCCCGACCCGCACACCGCGCGCAACGCGGTGGAGCAGATCATCAGCGCCGTGCGCCGCCCGGTGCCGCTGCCGGACGGCGAGGTCAGCGTCAGCACCAGCATCGGCATGGTGACCGGCAGCGCCGGCGTCAGCGCCGATACCCTACTGCGCCAGGCCGACATCGCGCTGTACCGCGCCAAGTCGCTCGGGCGCGACCAGTACTGCCTGTTCGACGACGAGCTGGAGCGCCAGCTCAAGCAGCAGCAGACCACGCGCCACGCCATCCGCGCCGCGCTCGACGGCGACGAGCTGGCGCTCTACTACCAGCCCAAGGTCGACCTGCAAAGCGGCGCGGTGATCGGCGCCGAGGCGCTGATCCGCTGGCTGGTCGACGGCGAGGTGCGCGCCCCCGGCCGCTTCCTGCCGGCGCTGGAAGGCACCGAACTGCTGGGGCAGATCGACAGCTGGGCGATCCGCCACGCCATCGCCCAGGCCGCGCACTGGCACCGCCACGGCCTGCCGCTGCAGATCTCGGTCAACGTCTCCGCCATCTCGCTGCGCCGCCCGGCGTTCTTCGGCGAACTGCGCGCGCTGCTCGCCGAGGCCGCCCTGCCGCACCAGGCGCTGCAGCTGGAGGTACTGGAATCGGTCAGCCAGGACAGCCTGCAATACATCATCGACTGCCTGCAGGCGTGCAAGGACATCGGCGTGTCGCTGGCGCTCGACGACTTCGGCACCGGCGCCTCCTCGCTGCTGCACCTGCAGCGCATCCAGCCCGACGTGATCAAGATCGACCAGCGCTTCGTGCGCTCGATGCGCGAGCAGCCGGAAAACATCGCCATCATCAAGAGCGTCAGCACCTTCTCCCAGCTCTCCGGCCGCACCGTGATCGCCGAGGGCGTGGAAACCGAGGCTATCGGCCAGGACCTGCTGGCGCTCGGGGTGCGCTTCGGCCAGGGCTACGCCATCGCCCGACCGATGCCGGCGGCGGACTTCCCGGTCTGGGTCAGCCAGTGGCGCCCGCCCGCGGCATGGCGGGGCCACGCCACGACCGCATCCTGACCCAGCCCTGCCGAGGTGGAGGGGACTTAGCCGCCGTTCAGCGGAACGGCCCCGGGCTGCCGCGCCGACAGACGCTTGCGCATGATCTGGTACATGAAGGGTTGGCCGAAGGGGATGCCGCCGCCGCTTGGGCGGGAACCGCGTGGGGCTTGGTAGTAGCGGCTCGACCAAGCGCGGCCAGTGGGCGGCTCGACAGGGTTGCAGGCCCCGCCCCCCACACGTTGGCCGAAGCCCCCCCCCAACACCAACGACAAAGCCCATCGGCCGCGAGGCGCGATGGGCTTTGTGTTGCCGCGCGACGGTCACACCGCCGCGCTGGGTCAATGACGCGCTTACGAGCGGGCGGCCGCGGCGGCCACCGCCGGACGGCTCTTGCTCCACGGCGTGCCGAACAGGCGCGAGCGGGCCCAGCCCACCACCAGCAGCGCCAGCGCCAGCACACCGGTGCCGATCACCTCGATCTGGTGCTCCGGACGGATCGCCATCATCGCCACCACGGCGCAGATGAACAGGATCACCGCCCAGGTCAGCCACGGGAACAGCCACATCTTGAACGCCGGGGTCTCGCCCTTGGCGATCATGCGCTGACGCATGCGCAGCTGCGAGATGGCGATCACCAGGTACACCAGCAAGGCGATGGTGCCGGAGGTGGCCAGCAGGATGTCGAACACCGCCTTCGGCATCAGGTAGTTGGCGATCACGGTGAGGAAGCCCACCACCATCGAGCCCAGCACCGCCTTCTGCGGCGTGCCGTTGGCGGCGGTTTCGCCGAACATCTTCAGCGCATCGCCACGGGAGGACAGCGAGTAGAGCATGCGCGAGGCGGTGTAGAGCGCCGAGTTGAGGCAGCTCGCCACCGAGATCAGCACCACCACGTCGACGATGGCCTTGGCGTTGGGGATGCCGATCAGCTCCAGCGTGCGCTGGTAGGAGCCGGACGAGGCCAGCAACGGATCGTTCCACGCCACCAGCGCGGTCACCACGAAGATCGAGCCCAGGTAGAACAGGCTGATACGCCACACCACCGAGTTGGTGGCCTTGGTGATCTGCTGCTGCGGGTTGTCGGATTCGGCGGCGGCGATGGTGACGATCTCGGTGCCGAGGAAGGTGAACATGGTGGTCAGCATCGCGCCCAGCACGGCGCCGAAGCCGTTGGGCATGAAGCCGCCGTGGCTGAACAGCTGCGATACCCCGCTCACCTGGCTGCCCGGGATGAAGCCCATGATGGCGGCGCCGGTGATGGCGAGGAAGGCGACGATGGCCACCACCTTGACCAGCGCGAACCAGAACTCGAACTCGCCGTAGTTCTTGACGCTGAACAGGTTGGTGATGGTCAACAGCACGGTGATGCCGAGCGCGAACAGCCACATCGGCACGCCGGCAAACCAGGTGTGCAGGATGGTGGCGGCGGCGTTGGCCTCGAGCGGGATCACCAGCACCCAGAACCACCAGTACAGCCAGCCGATGATGTAGCCGGCCCAGTGGCCGATGGCGCGGTCGGCGTAGGTGGAGAAGGAACCGGTATCCGGCGCCGCGACGGCCATCTCGCCCAGCATGCGCATGACGAGGACCACCAGCAGGCCGGCGATGGCGTAGGCGATCAGCACCGCCGGGCCGGCCTCGGCGATGGCGTGGCCGGAGCCGACGAACAGGCCGGCGCCGATCACCCCGGCGATCGACAGCATGGTGACGTGACGTTGCTTGAGGCCGTGACTCAGGCCTTGGGATGAAACACTCATGAATAGATTCTCCTGACTACCCGGCCTCCGTGTGCAGAATGCGCCGGGGCCTGTGCTCGGCTGCGGCAAGGGAGGCAGCGGCCGGCGTGTTATCGGTTTTTTTTATGCATGGGGAAATGCAGCGTGCGAGTGTAAGCGCGGATTGGCGATACAATTAGACCCAATCCGGTTTTTTTGATGGAGCCATTCCGGTCCGCACGCCCATGTCGCCACGTCCCAGCCCCGCTTCCTCCGCCACGCCCACGCTGCTCACCGACCTGCTGCAGCTGCATTTCGACCCGGCCAGCAGCGAGCCCAACAACCAGCAGCTCTACCGCCTGCTGCGCGACGCCATCCTGCACGAAGCGCTGCCGCCGGGGCTGCGCCTGCCCTCGTCGCGCCAGCTCGCCGCCGAGCTCAGCCTCGCCCGCAACACCGTGATCCACGTCTACGAACGGCTGGGGGCCGAGGGCTACGTTTCGGCCGGGGTCGGCCAGGGCACCTTCGTGCTCGACACGCGCCCGGACAAGCTCGCCAGCCGCGACGCGGCCAGTCCGACGCGACCCGCGCCCGCCACCCAGGGCGTGGCGATCTCGCGCCGCGGCGCCGAGCTGGTGGAGCAGGCCGGGGCCGGCGAGAAGCAATGGGGCGCCTTCATGCCGGGGGTGCCGGAGGTGCGCACCTTCCCGTCGCGCACCTGGATGCGGCTGCACAACCGCCAGTGGCGCAAGCCGCAGCCGGACCTCTTGACCTACGCCGTCGGCCCCGGCCTGCCGGCCTTGCGCAGCGCGCTGGCCGACTACCTGCACAGCTCGCGCGGGGTGCGCTGCACGCCGGAGCAGATCATCGTCACCAACGGTTCGCACTCGGCGCTGCAGCTGATCGCGCTGCTGCTGGGCGACGCGGGCGACGCCGCCTGGGTGGAGAATCCGGGCTACTGGGGGGTGCACAGCGTGTGGCGCAGCGCCGGGCTAACCACGCTGCCGGTGCCGGTGGACAACGAGGGGCTGCAGGTGGACGAAGGCGCCCGGCTCGGGGTGCCGAGGCTGATCTACGCCTCGCCCTCGCACCAGTACCCGCTGGGCGCGGTGATGAGCCTGGCGCGGCGCCGCCGCCTGCTGGCCTACGCGCGCCGCCACGACAGCTGGATCGTCGAGGACGATTACGACAGCGAATTCCGCTACGGCCGCCCGCCGCTGCCGTCGCTGCAGGGGCTGGACGGCCACGGCCGGGTGATCTACCTCGCCACCTTCTCCAAGGTGATCTACCCCGGGCTGCGTCTGGGCTACATGGTGGTGCCGGAGGTGCTGGTGGAAAGCTTCCAGACCGGTCTGTCCGAGCTGTTCCGCGGCGGCCAGTACCTGACCCAGGCGGTGCTGGCCGACTTCATCGCCGAGGGCCACTTCGTCTCGCACATCCGCCGCATGCGCCACCTCTACGCGGCGCGGCGCGAGGCGCTGCTGTCGGCCATCCGCCAGCATTTCGGCGACGAATTCGCCATCCACGACGGTGCCGCCGGGCTGCACCTGGTGCTGGGCCTGCCGGACGGCCGCGACGACCGCGCCGTCACCGCCGCGGCGCTCGCGCGCGGCATCCTGACCCGGCCGCTGAGCGCCTACTACCGTGGCGACGGCCCGCACCAGCCCGGCCTGCTGCTGGGCTACGCCCACGTCGACGAGGACGACATCGCGCGCCACTTCGCCACGCTGGCCGGGGTGATCGGGGGGTGAGGGAACTCAGCGCAACGCCGGCTTGAACCACGGCCGGCCCTGCGGCGCCGGCAGGCGGTAGCGCTTCGCCAGCGCCTCGTAGAAGCCCTGCTGGCCGAGCTGACGCAGCGCCTGGTTGAAACGGTCGCGCGCCGTGGCATCGTGGAAGGCCAGGCGGTACGGCGTGGGCGGGAACAGCGCGAACGGGCACAGCGAGGGCGCGGTGTCGAGGCCGGGGCCGAGTTCGTCGTTGAGCTGCAGGAAGACGTTGATGTCGCTCACCGCGACGTCGGCGCGGCCGCTGTAGAGCAGGCGGTTGAGGGTGATCTGCGGCGACTGCTCGACGTAGTCGGGATTGCCCGCCGCCATCGCCGCGTAGTCCGGGCCGAGAAAGCGCCGCGCGTTCTGAAACGCCGCCACTCGGTAACGACCGAGCTCCGGCACGGCGTCGAGGCGGAGCTGGCGGCGGCACAGCGTGATCGCGGCATTCTGGTAGGTGATGTAGGGATCGGACAGGTAGCCGCCGTCGTTGGCGATGGCCGCATCCACCCGCCCGGCGGCGAGCCACTGCTGGGCGCGCTTGTTGGGGGCGAACGACACCTGCGGCTGGTAGCCGGCGGCGCGCAGCGCGGCGGTCACCAGCTCGTACTCCAGCCCGCGCTGCTCCTCCGCCATCACGTACGGCGCCTTGGTCTCGCCGATGGCCACGCGCAACGGCGTGCCGGACGGCACGGCAGCGGCCAGCGCCGGCAGCAACGCGCACAGCAAGGCCGCCCAGCGGCGACTACGGTGCCTGGTGTGGATACCCTTCATGACCTTACATCCCGAGGACGAGCGCGCCGGCAGCGCCGGCAGCATGGCATTTACATGGCATAGCATTGTGCATCGCTGCGGCCGGGGTGCCATGAGCCAGATCAACCCCCGCCGCCTGCCGCATAGACAAAAGGTTGGCCGAAGCCCCCTGCGAAGCTTCGGCCAACCTTTTGCCGCCCGGCGATCAGCGCCGGGCATTGTAGCCCAACCGCGCCACCGCGTCGGCAGTGCGCGGCGCGCCCCCGATCAGGCCGCGGCGTTTTTCAGGATCTGGTACAGCTCGTCCTTGAGCTTGAGCTTTTCCTTCTTCAGGTTCTCCACGTCTTCGGCGCTGCCCGCCTCGAGGTGCGCCTCGATGTTCTTGATCTGCTGGTCCAGCGCATTGTGCTTGTCGAACAGGCGGGAGAAATGGGCGTCTTCGGTCTTGAGCTGGCTGATACGGTCGCGAAATTCGGGAAACATGACATCCTCCAAAGGTGGCGGGCCGCGCGGCGGCGGCAGGGGTTTCATGTCATGGTAGACGCCCCCCGGACCGCCGTTCTTGATTTAACGCAGAGAACCGCCGGCGCGCCTCGCCCCGCCGGCATCGGCCGCGCCCGGCCGTGGCGGGGCGACGAACGCCGGCCGCACGGTACGGAGCAACGGGTACCTGGCCGCCCCCACCGCACCGCGCGCGGCCGGTTCGGACCCCGCGCTCAGGCCGGCGCCGTGCCGGCGTCCTCCCGCTGCAACACGTCGATCAGGCGGTGCAGGCCGTCGGTCAGCGCCCGCACCGAGCCTTCCAGGTCCCAGTCGTCGTGCCCCGGCTTCACCACGTTGGAAATGGCGCGGATCTCGACGAAACGCTGCCCTTCCTGCAGGCAGACGTGGAAGAACGCCGCCCCCTCCATGTTCTCGATCTCCACCTCGCGGCTATCGATAAAGGGCGCCAGCGCCGCGTTCAGCGACACGCTCTTCGCCTGCGCAAACCCGGCCGGCAACGCCGGGCACGCCAGGGTATGGCGGCGCTCGAACGCCATGTCGAGCGGCAGATGCGCCAGGTGGGTGAAACCCTCGGGCGTGAAGAAGCCCAGATCGCCCTCCACCTCCGACGCCACCAGCACCACGTCGCCGATCTGCAGGCCGGCGTGCGGGTACACCCCGGCCACGCCGGCCAGGATGATGACGTCGGGCTTATGCTGCTGGATCGCCTTCAGCGTGGCGTAGGCGGTGGCGGTCAGTCCGACGCCGGAGACCACGGTGGTGACGCCGGGGAGGGAAAACAGGCTCGCCTCGGTGGCGGTGGGAAACAGCACGGTGATGTTCATGGCAATCCAGCAGTTCTGAGCGTAGCGACACCGGCATTGTAAAACGGATACGCCGGGGCAGCAGCCGGCCCCATCCACCGGCTATAGTGAACCGAAGAACCGGTCCACGATCTGCCACGCGCGGATCGCAGGCGCGCTGGAGCACAGCGGCGACGGGCTCCGGCACCGGCTGCCGCCCCCTGGACTCCACCCCGGCTCACGGCACGGAGGAACGCCATGAAGTACGAGAGCATTCTGGACGCCATCGGCCACACCCCGCTGGTGCGGCTGAACCACCTCGCCCCGCCGCAGGGCGCGCTCTACGCCAAGCTCGAATTCATGAACCCCGGCGGTTCGGTCAAGGACCGCATCGGCCAGTTCATGGTGGGCGAAGCCGAGCGCCGCGGCGAGATCGCGCCGGGCGGCACCATCGTCGAATGCACCTCGGGCAACACCGGCATGGGGCTCGCCATGTTCGCCGCGGCGCGCGGCTACCGCACCGTGTTCACCATCGCCGACAAGCAGTCGCGCGAGAAGATCGACATGCTGCGCGCCATGGGCGCGGAGGTGATCGTCTGCCCCACCGACCTTCCGCCGGACCACCCGCGCCAGTACATCGAAGTGGCACGCCAGCTGGCGGCCGAGATTCCCGGCGCCTTCCTGTGCAACCAGTACCACAACCCGGACAACACCCAGGCCCACTACGTCAGCACCGGCCCGGAAATCTGGCACGACACCGACGGCAAGATCACCCACTTCGTCTGCTGCATGGGCACCTGCGGCACCATCAGCGGCATCGGCCGCTACCTCAAGGAGCAGAACCCGGCGGTGCAGGTGATCGGCGTCGACCCGGAGGGCTCCATCCTGTACGACCTGTTCCACAGCGGGCGCGAGGTCGAGCCGCACGTCTACCAGCTGGAAGGCATCGGCGAGGACTTCGTGCCGGGGGCGCTGGACTGGAGCGTGATCGACGACGTGGTGCAGGTGAACGACAAGGACAGCTTCCTGATGGCGCGCACCCTGGCGCGTTCGGAAGGCATCTTCGCCGGCGGCTCAAGCGGCGCGGCGATGCTGGGGGCGCGGCAGGTGGCCCGGCGGCTCGGACCGGACGACCTGATGGTGGTGCTGCTGCCGGACGGCGGCCGGCAGTACCTGGGCAAGATCTACAACGACGACTGGATGCGCGCCAACGGCCACCTCGAGGCCCGGCCCGGCCACACCGTGGCCGACGTGCTGCGCGCCAAACCGCCGCGCCCGCTCGCCACCGCCGCCCCGGCCGACGCGCTGCGCGACGCGCTGCAGCGCATGCGCGACCTGCCGTGCGCGCAGCTGCCGGTGTTCGACGGCGACGAGCTGCTGGGCACGCTGTACCGCCAGGACCTGATCGACGCCCTGCTCGCCGGCAAGGCGCTGGACGCGCTGATCGTGCGCGAGCTGCTGCGCGAACCGCTGCCGGTGCTGGCCGCCGACGCCCCGTTCGACGAGGTCGCGCGGCGCGTGCCGAGCCAGGTGCCGGCACTGCTGGTGCATACCGGCGCCGGCTACGACATCGTCACCCAGGGCGATCTGCTGCGGGCGCTGACCACCACTCACTAGCGAGGCAAGCATGCGTTTCTCCACCAAGGCCATCCACGCCGGGCTGGCGCCAGACCCGTCCACCGGCGCCGTCATGACCCCGGTCTACCTGACCTCCACCTTCGCGCAGCAGGCCCCCGGCGTGCACCAGGGCTACGACTACGCGCGCACCGCCAACCCCACGCGCAGCGCGCTGGAAGCCAACCTGGCCGCACTGGAGGAAGGCGCCTACGGCCTGGCGTTCGCCAGCGGCCTGGCGGCGGCGACGGCCGTGCTGCAGACGCTGTCGAGCGGCGACCACGTGCTGTGCGGGCAGGACCTGTACGGCGGCACCTACCGCCTGATGACCCAGGTGTTCGCCCGCTTCGGCATTGCCTCCAGCTTCGTCGACGCCACCGACCCGGCGGCGGTCGCCGCCGCCTTCACCCCCGCCACCAAGCTGCTGTGGCTGGAGACGCCGAGCAACCCGCTGCTGACGGTGTGCGACATCGCCGCGCTGGCCCGGCTGGCGCACGCGCACGGCGTCACGGTGGTGGTGGACAACACCTTCGCCTCGCCCTACCTGCAGCAGCCGCTGACACTCGGCGCCGATGTGGTGCTGCACAGCACCACCAAGTACCTGGGCGGCCACTCCGACGTGGTCGGCGGCGCGCTGGTGACCAACGACGAGGCGCTGTACCAGACGCTCAAGTTCCTGCAGAACGCGGTCGGCGCGGTGCCGGGGCCGATGGACTGCTTCCTGGTGCTGCGCGGCATCAAGACGCTGGCGCTGCGCATGCGCCAGCACTGCGCCAACGCGCTGGAACTGGCGCAGCACCTGGCGGAGCACCCCGAGGTGCTGCGCGTGCACTACCCCGGCCTGCCCGACAGCCCCTGGCACGAGCTGGCGCGGAGCCAGATGTACGCCTTCGGCGGCATGATCTCGCTGGAACTCCAGGGTGGCGCCGAGCGCAGCGCCCGCTTCACCAGCCGCACCCGGCTGTTCACGTTGGCCGAAAGCCTGGGCGGCGTCGAGTCGCTGGTCAGCCTGCCCACCGCCATGACTCACGCCGCCATCCCGCCCGAGCAGCGCCACAAGGCCGGCCTGCCCGACGCGCTGGTACGGCTGTCGGTGGGGCTGGAAGACGTCGAAGACCTGATCGAGGACATCGACCAGGCGATCGCGGCAACGTGAGCGGCCCGTCTCGCCATCAAGCAAAAAACCGCCCTTGACGGGCGGTTTCTGTTGAGCCGGACACGTCCCGGCTTGGCATCACAGCGGCGCATCACCACGATGGGCGGTAAGGTTCAGGCGTTGTACCCCAAATTCGACGCCAGATCGCGCTGGGCCTGTTCCACGCTGACGCCGCGGCGCTGGGCGTAGCTCTCCACCTGATCGCGGCTCACCTTGCCGACGCCGAAGTAGCGCGAATCGGGGTGGCTGAAGTAGAAGCCCGACACCGCCGCGGTCGGCAGCATGGCGTAGCCTTCGGTCAAGATCATGCCGATGGCCGGGGCGTCCAAGAGTTCGAACAGCTCCTTCTTCACGGTGTGGTCCGGGCAGGCCGGGTAGCCCGGCGCCGGGCGGATGCCCTGGTATTGCTCGTCGATCAGCGCCTCGTTGTCGAGCTGCTCGTGCGGCGCGTAGCCCCAGAACTCGGTGCGCACGCGCTGGTGCATCAGCTCGGCGAAGGCCTCGGCGAAGCGGTCGGCCAGCGCCTTGAGCAGGATCGCCGAGTAGTCGTCGTTGGCGGCTTCGAAGCGCGCCACGTGCGGGTCGATGCCGAGGCCGCCGGTGACGGCGAAGGCGCCGATGTAGTCCTCAACGCCGCTGTCCTTGGGCGCGATGAAGTCGGCCAGGCACCAGTCCGGGTTCCTGTTGCCGTCCTTGTCGGTCTTGACGATCTGCTGGCGCAGGCCGACCCAGGTCATCAGCCGCTCGCCGCTGTCGGGGTGGTAGATCTCGATGTCGTCGTGGCCGACGCTGGCGGCCGGGAACAGCCCGATCACGGCGTTGGCGGTGAGCCATTTCTCGTCGATGATCTGCTTCAGCATGGCCTGGGCGTCGGCCCACAGCGCGCGCGCCGACTCACCCACCACCTCGTCGGACAGGATGGCCGGGTAGCGGCCGGCCAGTTCCCAGCTCTGGAAGAACGGCGTCCAGTCGATGCAGCGGGCGATCTCGGCCAGGTCGTAATGCTCGAAGCGGCGCACGCCGAGCCAGGACGGCTTGGGCGGGGTGTAGTTCGCCCAGTCGATCTGGTGACGTTGCTCGCGGGCTTCGGCGATCGGCAGCAGCTTGGCCTCGCCGCGGCCCTCGAAGATGGCGCGCGCCTTGGCGTAGTCGGCGGCGACCTCCTCGACGAACACGTCGCGCAGCGTGTCGGACAACAGGTTGGAGCACACGCCGACGGCGCGGCTGGCGTCCGGCACGTAGATCACCGGGCCGTGGTAGTTGGGGGCGATCTTCACCGCGGTGTGCACGCGGCTGGTGGTGGCGCCGCCGATCAGCAGCGGAATGGTAAAGCCCTGGCGCTGCATTTCCTTGGCCACGTGGCTCATTTCTTCCAGCGACGGGGTGATCAGGCCGGACAGGCCGATGATGTCGGCCTTGTGCTCGATCGCCGCGTCCAGAATCTTCTGGCACGGCACCATCACGCCCAGGTCGATCACCTTGTAGTTGTTGCAGCGCAGCACCACGCCGACGATGTTCTTGCCGATGTCGTGCACGTCGCCCTTCACCGTGGCCATGATGATCACGCCCTTGGCCGGCGCGTCCTGCAGGCCCATGGCGATCTTCTCTTCCTCGATGAACGGCTCGAGGTGCGCCACGGCGGCCTTCATCACGCGCGCGGATTTCACCACCTGCGGCAGGAACATCTTGCCGGCGCCGAACAGGTCGCCGACCACGTTCATGCCGTCCATCAGCGGGCCTTCGATGACGTGGATCGGGCGCTCGCACTTGAGGCGGACTTCTTCGGTATCTTCGACGATATAGGTGGTGATGCCCTTGATCAGCGCGTGTTCCAGGCGCTTCTCCACCGGCTGGCTGCGCCACGCCAGGTCTTCGCCCTTGGCTTCCTTGGCGTCGCCGCGGAAGCTTTCGGCCAAGGTGATCAGCGCCTCGGTGGCGGCCATGCTGTCGTCGCCCTGCATCAGGACCACGTCCTCGATGCGCTCGCGCAGCACCGGGTCGACCTCGTCGTACACCTCCAGCGCGCCGGCGTTGACGATGCCCATGGTCATGCCACGCTTGATGGCGTGGTACAGGAACACGGCGTGGATCGCCTCGCGTACCTTGTTGTTGCCGCGGAACGAGAACGACACGTTGGACACGCCGCCGGAAATCTTGGCGTGCGGCAGGTTCTGCTTGATCCAGCCGGTGGCCTCGATGAAGTCGAGGCCGTAGCGCGCGTGTTCCTCGATGCCGGTGGCGACGGCGAAGATGTTGGGGTCGAAGATGATGTCTTCCGGCGGGAAACCCACCTCGTCCACCAGGATGCGGTAGCTCTTCTCGCAGATCTCGACCTTGCGCGCGTAGGTGTCGGCCTGGCCGGCCTCGTCGAACGCCATCACGATCACCGCCGCGCCGTAGTGGCGGATCAGGCGCGCCTGCTCGACGAACTTGTCGACGCCTTCCTTCATCGAGATCGAGTTGACGATGCCCTTGCCCTGGATGCACTTCAGGCCGGCCTCGATCACCTCCCACTTGGAGCTGTCGATCATGATCGGCACGCGCGCGATGTCCGGCTCGGCGGCGATCAGGTTGAGGAAGCGCACCATCGCGGCGTGGGCGTCCAGCATGCCCTCGTCCATGTTGATGTCGATGATCTGCGCGCCGTTTTCCACCTGCTGGCGCGCCACGTCGAGCGCGGTGGCGTAGTCGCCGTTGAGGATCAGGCGCGCGAACGCCTTCGAACCGGTCACGTTGGTGCGCTCGCCGACGTTCACGAACAGGTCGGCATCACCGATGTTGAACGGCTCGAGGCCGGACAGGCGGCACTTCGGCTCGAGCGCCGGCAGCGCACGCGGCGGCAGGTCCTGCACCGCCAGGCAGATCGCCGCGATGTGCTCCGGCGTGGTGCCGCAGCAGCCGCCGACGATGTTGATCAGGCCCGATTCGGCCCACTCCCTGACGTTGACCGCCATGTCCGCCGGCGACAGGTCATAGCCGCCGAAGGCGTTGGGCAGGCCGGCGTTGGCGTGCACCGAAACGAAGGTGGACGAGATGCGCGCCATTTCCTCGACGTAGGGACGCAGCAGGTCCGGCCCCAGCGCACAATTCAGGCCAAAAGAAATTGCATCGGCATGCGAAAGTGAGTTGTAAAATGCCTCTGTCGTCTGACCGGTCAGGGTACGGCCGGACTGGTCGGTGATGGTGCCGGACACCATGATCGGCAGCCGGGCCGCCTCCGGGCGCTCGTCGAAATACTTGTGGATGGCGAACACCGCCGCCTTGGCGTTGAGCGTGTCGAAGATGGTTTCGACCAGCAGCAGGTCGGCGCCGCCCTTGACCAGGCCGTCGATGGCCTCGGTGTAGCTCTCGACCAGGGCGTCGAAGGTGACGTTGCGGTAGCCCGGGTCGTTGACGTCCGGGCTGATCGAACAGGTACGGTTGGTCGGCCCCAGCACGCCGGCGCAGTAGCGCGGCTTGGCCGGGTTCTTCGCCGTTTCGGCGACGCACAGCTCCTTCACCAGACGCGCCGCGGCGTGGTTGATCTCCCACACCAGCGCTTCCATCTCGTAGTCGGCCATGGCGATCGAGGTGGCGTTGAAGGTGTTGGTCTCGACGATGTCGGCGCCGGCATCGAGGTAGGCCTGGTGGATACCGCCGATGATGCCGGGCTGGGTCAGCACCAAGAGGTCGTTGTTGCCCTTGACGTCGCAACGCCAGTCCGCAAAACGTTCGCCGCGGTAGTCCTGTTCGGTGAGCTGGTGGCGCTGGATCATGGTGCCCATGCCACCGTCCAGAATCAGGATACGGCGCGACAGGTGATCGTATAGGGTGGGGTTGGTGGCGATCGTCATGGCAAACAAGTGGTTATCGTCTAAAACGGGAAGGTGGCGTCATCGGTCTGGCATCTTACCATGCTGTCCGTACCGAACCCGCCAACCTTTAAGAAGAAGAGAGCAGAAGCTTATGTTCAGGGCGCATAAACCGGTGCTGGCGATGGTGCTGGCCTTAGGGGGGGGACTGTCCGCGCAGGCGGCATCGTTGCGGATCGGCGTGTCGGATTCGGACGGCCCGCCCATCGTCGAGCTGGCCAGCGATCCGCAGCAGGGGCTGGTGGGCGGCCTGTACAAGGAACTGGGCACGGCGCTGGCGGAAGAGCTGGGCACTACGCCTCGGTTCGTCGTGGTGTCGCGCAAGCGGGTGGAACAGAACATCGAGGCCAACAAGGTCGACATCCACTGCAACGCCAATCCGCTGTGGTACGGCAACGCCAGCCGCCTGGGCTGGACCCAGGAGCTGTACCCGCAGGTGGAGCGGCTGATCGCGCTCAGGTCGAACCACCCGATCCGGCACCTGGACGAACTGGCGGGCAAGCGCATCGGCACCACGCGCGGTTACCACTATCCGGCGGTGGAGGCGCTGTGGGCCAGCGGCCAGGCCACGCGCGTGGACGAAGCGCGCATCGAGCTGTTGATGAAATCGCTGCAGAAGAAACTGATCGACGTCGCCATCCATTCCGAACTGGAATTCGCCTACTGGGCGCGCAGCTACCCGTTCGAGGCGCGCAAGCTGGAGATGCTGCCGGTGGTGGTGTCCACCATGCCGACCATGTGCGCGGTGGCCCCGGCCAGCCGCTACAGCGTGACCGAGCTGAACCAGGCCATCGCCCGGCTGCACAAGAGCGGCAAGCTCAAGACCATTCTCAAGGCCTATCAGTGGCAGGCCAATTGAACACCACCCGGACACGTCCTCAGAGCCTGCTTACGATCTCGCGAGCTAGAGCGAGACAAGGCAAAAACGGCTGAGGAAGTGGCGTTTACACGTGGTAAATGCGCATTCCGAAGACGTTTTTAACGCCGTATCGCCGACGCGCAGCAGATCGTAAACAGGTTCTCAGTAACGTAGCTGGTAGTACAGCGAGTAGGCTTCGATGCCGTCGTTGGGCTGCTTGAGTCCGGCGTTGGAGTAATGGATGGCGCGCAGGCCGAGGGCGTGGTGGGCGCCGAAACGCAGGCCGATGCCGATGCGGTCCTCGAGCTGCAGCGCGCTGCCCAACTGGTGATCCTCGACCTGGGTATGGCGGAATGCGGCAAGGCCAATGCCGGCCTCGACGAAGGGACGGATGTCGCTGTTGCTGAATTCGTAGACCAGCACCGGCGAGAACGACAGCGTCTGGTTGCTGGCGGCCTGGTCGCCGGCCCAGTGGGTCAGGCCGACGTCCCAGTAGCCGGTGAGGCGGCCGGTGGGGCTGTTCCACCAGCTCTGGGTGAAGTCCTGCTGCAGGCCCAGGCGGTAATAATCGGACCCCTCCCCGCTTTTCCCCAGTGACAGCGACAGATCGAGCGCCTGGGCGGCAGGCATCAGGGCAACGGTGATCAGCAAGCCGGCGACGATGGTACTTGTTTTCATTATCGGCATCCTTTGACGGCAGACCGGTGACGGACAAAGGCCAGTTAAAAAAAGTATAGTGGTCCGCATGTCATGCACAAGGCGATGCGCTCATCCGCCTTCCATGCCGGCCCCGTCCCTTTCACCAACCTTGCTTACAGGTCAGCCATGCCACACATCGTTTACCTGCACGGTTTCAATTCCAGCGAACACTCGGCCAAGGCGCGAGAAACCGCGGCCTTTCTCGACCAGTGCGGGTTGGCCGAAACGTTTCACTGCCCACGCCTGCCGCCACACCCGGCCGATGCCATCGCCGCCGCCACGGCGCTGCTGCAGAGGCTGCCGGCGGACACGCTGCTGATCGGCAGTTCGCTGGGGGGGTTCTACGCCAGCTGGCTGGCCGAGGCGCTGGGGCTGCGCGCGGTGCTGATCAACCCGGCTGTACGCCCCGACCGCTCGCTGGCCGCCTATATCGGGCCACAGACCAACCCCTATACCGGCGAACAGTACACGCTCGGCGAGGCCGACCTGACGGCGCTGCGCCGGCTCACCGTGGAGCGGCCCAACGCGGAGCGCTACTGGCTGGTGCTGGGCACCGCCGACGAGGTACTGGACTGGCGCGAGGCGGCGCGCCACTACCGCGGTGCGCGCCAAACCGTGTTCTTTGGCGACGATCACCGCCTGGCCCGCTGGCCGGAATGCCTGCCGGGGGTGCTGGCGTGGGCGGGCGACGAGCGCCGGGAGCGGGTGGACGAGACGTAACGCCGCCCGCTGTTCGCTGCGCGAAACAGCCTGTTCTGCCACGGCCATTGCGCGGCCGGCGGCGCCGCGACACTATGCCGAGCTAGACCGACATCGCTTGAGGAGACCCGACATGACGCTTGCCATCCGCTTTTTCCAGACCGGTGGACCCGAGGTGCTGCAGACCGAAACCGTGGAAGTGGGCGCGCCCGGGCCGGGCGAGGTGCGGCTGCGCCATAGCGCCATCGGCGTCAACTTCATCGACACCTACGTGCGCAGCGGGCTCTACCCGGCCAGCCTGCCGTCCGGGCTCGGCACCGAGGCGGCCGGGGTGGTCGAGGCGGTGGGCGCCGGCGTCGAGCAGGTACGGGTGGGCGACCGGGTCGCCTACTGCGGCGGCCCGCTCGGTGCCTACAGCGGCGAGCGCCCGATCCCGGCGGCGGTGCTGGTGAAGCTGCCGGACGAGATCGGCGACGAACAGGCGGCCTGCATGATGCTGCAGGGCATGACCGTGGAGTACCTGATTCGCCGCACCTACCCGGTGCAGCCGGGCCAGACCGTGCTGTGGCACGCCGCCGCCGGCGGCGTCGGGCAGATCGCGGTGCAGTGGCTGAGTTCGCTCGGCGTCAACGTGATCGGCACGGTGGGCTCGGACGCCAAGGCGCAGCGGGCCCGCGAGCTGGGCTGCGCCCACGTCATCAACTACAGTAGCGAGAACGTGGTGGAGCGGGTGCGCGAGATCACCGCCGGACAGGGCGTGCCGGTGGTGTACGACTCGGTGGGCAAGGATACCTTCGAAATCTCGCTGAATTGCCTGGCGCCGCGCGGCATGTTCGTCAGCTTCGGCAACGCCTCCGGCGCGGTGCCGTCGTTCGCCCCGCTGCTGTTGGCGCAGAAGGGCTCGCTGTACTTCACCCGCCCCCGCCTGGGCGACTACACCGCCAGCCGCGCCGAGCTGGAGGAATCGGCCAACGCGCTGTTCGAGCGAGTGCGGGCCGGCGCGGTACAGGTTGCCCCGTCGCACCGCTACGCCCTGGCCGACGCGGCCCAGGCGCACCGCGACCTGGAAGGGCGCCGCACCACTGGTTCGCTGATCCTGCTGCCGTAACCGCGCGCCGTTTGCTGTAGCGCCTGTTCAGGCTCTTGGGCAAAAAAAGTGGCCGACGCCCGCGCGGGGGTCGGCCACTTTTTTGTATTTATCGCGGGATGGGTCAACGCATCGCCTTGGCGACGCACTCGCGGTAGTCCGCGCCGTAGCGTTCGCTGCAGGCCTGTTCCGCCTCCGCCCGCTGGCGGCAGCGCTCGGGCGCGGCGGCACGGGTGCAGTCCGGTGCCGGCAGGCGCTCGCGGATGCACACCCGGCGCGCCTCGCCGCGCTGTGAATCGCAGGCCTGCTGCGCCTGCTGCAGGGCCTGGCAGGCACGGGGGTCGCGGCTGCGGAAGCAGTTGAGGGGCGGGGTGAACAGTTGCTCGCATTCGCGCTGGTGCTCGAGCGGCAGGTCGGAACAGGACAACTGGCCCAGGCGCATCAGCTCGCAGCGCTGCGGGGCGATACTCTGGCTACAGGAAAGCGCCAACGGCTCCGCCGACCAGCCCGTCATCGGCCAGCCTGACAACAGCGCCATCACCCCCATGGCCAGCATCTGTCGCCGCAGCATCCATCCCCCTTGTGAAGCCGACTTCCTTCAGGCGGTGGTCATGTGCAGCGCTGGCCTCCACGGCCTCCACGCTGCGTTGCCCCCTTGCCCTGCGGTTGCAGGCTGTCAATCGCCACGGTCGCGTTCGTTGGCTTGTCGCCGCTTATCGCGCCAGTAGCGTCTCTTGTTATCCGGAGCACCCGGGCCTTCCCCGGCCGAGTTGCCTGGCGCAAACGGCCAGTATTCGCGCGGCGACGGGCGCTGCTGGCGGGCTTCTTCGCGGCTCAGGTCGCCATTGCGAATGGCTTCCTTGAGGCGCAGCTCGCGCAGCCGCCGCATGTCGCCGTCCTGGCCTTGGCCATCCTGGCCCCGGCCGGCCTGCATCCAGCCCGGCGGCGAGAAACCGCCGCCGTCCATCCCGCCACCGGGAGGCCCATGCCGGCCGGCCAACGCCGGCGGCGCCAGAACCAGAACGAGACAAGCCGCCAAACCGGCGAAGACGCGATGTTTCATGCTTTCATTCTATCCTGTGCCAAGCGGACCTGCCATCCGTCGCATGCATGATATCGGCAGGGTTCAAACGTCGGCCTCGAACGGCCGCTGGTTGGCGCGCCAGCCGAGTTCCGGATAGCGCTCCCGGCTCGGGGGGGCGAGCGCGGGGCGCTGCTGCTGCACCGGCGTGCGGGACAGCGCGGAGGGGGAGAACGGGGTAGCCGCCGACGGCTGCGGGGCACCGACCCAGAGGCCCAGAACGCCACCGCCGAGCATGGCCAGCAGCACGAGCGGAACGGTAGTGCGGATCATGGGGAACTCCTGACAGCGAGGGGATGCTGCCAGTGTAGGGGGCGGGTGTTGCCGAACCGTGTGTAAATCCGTGCCAAGTGTTAACGAGTTTGAAGCCGGCGGCGCGATGTAAAATCTGTTTACTTTCCGGGCTGACACCCGCTACTGCGACACGCTACTCTTGGCATTATGGAAAACAGCAAAATCCTGGTCGTCGACGACGACGCCAAACTACGCGACCTCCTGGTGCGCTACCTCGGCCAGCAGGGCTATACCGTGGACACGCTGCCGGACGCGCGCGAACTGCAGCGCAAGCTGGCGCGCAACCGCCCCGACCTGATGGTGCTCGACGTGATGATGCCGGGCGAGGACGGGCTGGCGGTGGTGCGCCGGCTGCGCGCGCAGGGCGAGATGGTGCCGGTGATCATGCTCACCGCGCGCGGCGAGGACATCGACCGCATCCTCGGCCTCGAGATGGGCGCCGACGACTACCTGCCCAAGCCGTTCAACCCGCGCGAGCTGGTGGCGCGCATCCAGTCGGTGCTGCGCCGCCACAACGCCACGCCGGCGCTGGCGGCACGCCACGAGGAGGGCGACGCCATCGAGTTCGGGCCGTTCACGCTGCACCTCGGGCGGCGCGAGCTGACCCACCAGGACAAGGTGGTGACGCTGACCAGCGCCGAGTACGCGGTGCTGGCGGTGCTGGCGAGCCATCCGCGCCGACCGATGACGCGCGAGCAGCTGATGGAGATGGCACTGGGCAAGGGCAACGGCGAATCGCTCGACCGCAGCATCGACGTGCACATCTCGCGCCTGCGCCGCGCGCTCGACACCGATGAAGGTGGCCCGCGCTACATCCAGACGGTGTGGGGCTACGGTTACGTGTTCGTGCCCGACGGCGCGCCACGAGAATAAGGAGCACGCGTTGCGCCGTCTGCTCGGCTCGCTGTTCTTCCGTCTCGCCTTGCTGGTGGTGCTGGTGGTGCTGGCCAGCCAGGCTTTCACGCTGTGGATGAGCGCGCGCCAGCGCGAGCATCTGCTGGCCGACCAGCTCTACGCCCAGGTGATCGATACCCTGGCCGACCTGGAGGGGGCGCTCGACAATCTCACCCCGCTGCAACGGGTGGACTTCCTCATCGCCTACAACCGCCCCGGCTTCCCGCGCCTGCTGCCGGCTGCCTCGCGCCAGGACCAGCGCTTCCTGAACAGCCTTCCCTCGCTGGGGCAATCGCTGCAAGAACGCTTGTCGCTCGGCATGAACGAGCCGGTGACGGTGCTGTGGGCACAACAGACCGAGCGCCAGGAGATCTGGCTCGACGTGCAGGTGATCGGCCAGCGCTACTGGCTGGTGATGCCGGTGGGACGCTACATCCCGCCGTCGGTGTCGCCGGTGCTGCTGGGCGGCCTGCTGTTCTCGCTGTTGGCGATCCTGGCCGCCTCGGTGCTGGCGTGGCGCGTCACCCGCCCGCTCACCGATCTGGCGCACGCGGCGCGCCAGTTGGAGAGCGGCTACAAGCCGGAGCCGGTGCCACCGTCCGGCCCGAGCGAGGTGCGCGTGCTGGCCAAGCGCTTCAACCGCATGGCCGAGGCGCTGGACGACGCGGCGCGCGAGCGGCGGCTGATGCTGGCCGGGCTGTCGCACGACCTGCGCACGCCGCTGACCCGGCTCAAGTTGACGGTGGAGCTACAGCAGAACAGCCAGGACAAGGACGACATGCTGGCCGACATCGACGAGCTGTCGCGCATCGTGCGCCAGTTCGTCGACTTCGCGCGCAGCGAGGAAACCAGCCGGCGCGAACCGGTGGCGCTGGCGGAACTGGCCGCCAGCGTGGTGGCGCGCTTCCGCCGCGAGGGCATGGAGGTGGGGCTGCGGCGCGGCGCCGAGCCGGAAATCGAGGCCGATGCGCTGGCGCTGGAGCGCCTGCTCACCAACCTGATCGAGAACGCGCGGCGCTACGGCCGCCCGCCGGTGCGGGTGGGAGTGGACGCCAACGCCACCACGGTGACGCTGACGGTGAGCGACCGGGGCAGCGGCATCGCCCCGGCGCAGCGCGAGAACGCGCTGGCGCCGTTCGAAAGGTTGGCCGAACACCGCGGCACCGACGGCGGCAGCGGCCTGGGGCTCGCCATCGTGGCGCGCATCGTCAAGCAGCACGGCGGCGCGCTGTTCCTGGAAGACGCCCCGGAGGGCGGCTTCCGCGTGCGCATCACCCTGCCGCAGGCGGCGACGCCTGCCACCCTCCTCCCAGCGCCTTGATCAGCGCCACCCGCGCCGCGAGCTGGCTGGCGAGGATGGCGAGCCCGTTCTGCTCGGCGGACAGGCGCGTGCTCTGCACCGTGACCACGTCCAGATAACTCACCAGGCCGGCCTGGTACTGGTTGCGCGCGATGGTCTCGGCCTCGCGCGCGGCGGCCAGCGTTTCCACCTGCAACGCCGCCTGCTGGTCGAGCAGGCGGATCGCGGTGAGCGAGTCCTCCACTTCCTGGAAGCCCTGCAGCACGGTCTGGCGGTAGTTGGCGACGCTGGCGTCGTAGGCGGCGGTGGCCTCGGCGGTCTTGGCGCGGGTCAGGCCGCCGTCGAACAGCGTCGCCGCCAGTTGCGGCCCGAGCGACCAGAAGCGCGCCGGCAGGCTGAACCAGTCGGCCAGGCTGGCGCCGGCGTAGCCGCCGCTGGCGGCCAGTGTCAGGCTCGGGAAGTAGCCGGCCTTGGCGACGCCGATGGCGGCGTTGGCGGCGGCGACCCGGCGCTCGGCGGCGGCGATGTCGGGGCGCCGCTCCAACAGCTGCGACGGCAGCCCGGCCGGCAGCAGCGGCAGCGCCGGCGGCTGCTTGCGTTCGGCCAGCGTGAAGCCGGCCGGCGGGCGGCCCAGCAGCACGGCGATGGCGTGCTCCAGCTGGCGCCGCGTCACGCGCTTGTCGAGCAGGCTGACCTCGGTGCTCTTGAGCTGGGTCTCGGCCTGCACCACGTCGGCGCGCGATACCACGCCCTGGCGGTAACGGTTGCGCGTGATCTGCAGCTGTTGACGATAGGCCGCCACCTGCTCTTCCAAGAGCCGTAGCGTGCGGTCGGCGACGTAGAGCTTGAAGTAGGCGCTGGCGAGCTGCGCCTGGGCGCTCAGCCGTACCGACTCCAGGTCGGCCGCGCTGGCCTCGGCGCTGGCGCGGCCGGCTTCCACGGTGCGCCGCACCCGTCCCCACAGGTCGAGCTCCCAGGCCGCGCTCAGGTCGGCGCGGTAGCTGTTGGCGATGGCGCTGTCGCCGCCGGCGCGGCCGCGGCTGGCCGAGACGCCGGCCGTGACGCTCGGGCTGTAGCCGGCCTGCGCCTGCTGCAGCAGCGCCTGGGCCTGGCGGTAGCTGGCCTCGGCGGCGCGCAGCGTCTGGTTATGCTGCTGCAGCTGCTGCTGCAGGCTGTCGAGCTGGGCGTCGGCAAAGTCCTGCCACCATGCCGCGCGCGGCAGGTGGTCAGCCGGGGTCGCCGGTTTCCAGTCCTTGGCTTCCTGGTACGCCTCCGGTACCGCCACGCTGGGGCGCTGGTAGTTCGGTCCCACCGCGCAGCCGCCCAACAGCAGCGCCGCCAGCGGCCACAGCGCATGGCGCTTGCTTGTCTTCATTTACCCGTTCTCCTGCGCCTGCGCCGGCGCGGAGCGGCGCTCCCGGCGCCCGCTCCACCGCCGCAGGCGGTCCATGTACAGGTACACCACCGGGGTGGTGTACAAGGTCAGCAGCTGGCTGACGATCAGTCCGCCCACCACCGAGATGCCGAGCGGCTGGCGCAGCTCGGCGCCCTCGCCGTGCCCCAGCGCCAGCGGCAGCGCGCCCAACAGCGCCGCCATGGTGGTCATCAGGATGGGGCGGAAACGTAGCACGCCGGCCTCGAGGATGGCCTCGCGCGGCGCCAGCCCCTGCTTGCGCTCGGCCGCGAGCGCGAAGTCGATCAGCATGATGGCGTTCTTCTTGACGATGCCGATCAGCAGCAGCACGCCGATCATCGCCACCACGTTCAGCTCGCCGCCGGACAGTTGCAGCGCCAGGATGGCGCCGACCCCAGCCGAGGGCAGCGTGGAGAGGATGGTGATGGGGTGGATGGCGCTTTCGTAGAGGATGCCCAGCACGATGTACACCGCCGCCAGCGCCGCCAGGATCAGCCAGGGCTGGCTGTCGAGCGAGGCCTGGAAGGCGCGCGCGCTGCCCTGGAAACTGCCCACCAGCGAGCCGGGCAGCCCGAGCCGGTTGACGGCGCCGTCGATGGCGGCGCGCGCCGCGCCGATCGACACCCCGGGGTCGAGGTTGAACGACACCGTGGTGGCGGCGAACTGGCCCTGGTGGTTGACCGCCAGCGGCGTGTTGTCGGGCTGCACCCGGCTCACCGTGGCGAGCGGCACCGGCTGGCTCTGCGGCGTGATCAGATAGATATCGCGCAGCGACTCGGGGCGCTCGAGGTAGGCCGGAGCCGCCTCCAGCACCACCTTGTACTGGTTGAGCGGATTGTACAGCGTGGCGATCTGACGTTGGCCGAAGGCGTTGCCGAGCGCGCTGTCGGCGTCGTTCTGGGTCAGGCCGAGGCGCGCCAGGGTGTCGCGGTCGAACAGCAGCGTGGTCTGCAGGCCGCGGTCCTGCTGGTCGGTGTTGACGTCGGCGAGCCCGGGCAGCCGCACCAGCGCCTGGCGCACGCGCGGCTCCCAGGCGCGCAGCTGGGCCAGGTCGTCGCCCTGCAGCGTGTACTGGTACTGGGCGTTGCTCTGGCGCCCGCCGATGCGCAATTCCTGCGCCGCCTGCAGGAACAAGGTGGCGCCCGGCTCGCGCGACAGCTGCTTGCGCAGCCGCGCGATCACCTGGTCGGCGCTTTCCTTGCGCTCGCTGCGCGGCTTGAGGCCGACGAAGACGTTGGCGCTGTTGCGCGCGCCGCCGCCGGTGAAGCCGACCACGCTGGCCACCGCCGGGTCGCGCCGCACCACGTCGACGAAGCGCTGCAGCTTGTCGCGCATGGCCTGGAACGAGATGCTCTGGTCGGCGCGGATGTTGCCGATCAGGCGCCCGGTGTCCTGCTGCGGGAAGAAGCCCTTGGGCACCGCGACGTAGAGCGCGACGTTGGCCGCCACGGTGGCGACCAGCAGCAGCAGCATCAGCAGGTGGTGGTCGAGCGACCACGCCAGCGAGCGGCGGTAGCCGGCCACCAGGCGTTCGAACCACTGCGCGCGCCAGCGCGCGAAGCGGCTCGGCGCCGCCGGCCGCGGCGGACGCGGGCGCAGCCAGCGCGAGCACAGCATCGGCGCGGTGGTGAGCGACACCACCAGCGACACCAGGATCGCCGCCGACAGCGTCAGCGCAAACTCGCGGAACAGCCGCCCTACGATGTCGCCCATCAGCAGGATCGGGATGAACACCGCGATCAGCGACAGGCTCATCGCCAGCACCGTGAAGCCCACCTCGCGCGCGCCGCGGAACGCCGCCGCGCGCGGCGTCATGCCGTTCTCGATGTGGCGCGCGATGTTCTCCAGCACCACGATGGTGTCGTCCACCACGAAGCCGGTGGCGATGGTGAGCGCCATCAGCGACAGGTTGTTGAGGCTGAAGCCGGCCAGGTACATCACGCCGAAGGTGCCGATCAGCGACACCGGCACGGTGATCGCCGGCACCAGCGTGGCGCGCCCGCTCTTGAGGAACAGGAACACCACCAGCACCACCAGCGCCACCGCCGTGACCAGGGTGCGCTCGACGTCGCGCAGCGAGGCGCGGATGGTCGAGGTGCGGTCCTGCGTCACCGTCAGCGTGGCGGTCTGCGGCACCGAGGCGGAGAGCTGCGGCATCAGCGCACGCACGCGCTCCACGGTGTCGATGACGTTGGCGCCGGGGGCGCGGAACAGCAGCAGCACGATGGCCGGCTTGCCGTTGGCGAGCCCGGCGTTGCGCACGTCCTGCACCGAATCGCTCACCGTGGCGACGTCGGCCAGGCGCAGCGCGGCGCCGTCCTGGTAGTGCACGATCAGGCCGCGGTAGTCGGCGGCGCGGTTGAGCTGGTCGTTGCTGGCGAGCTGCCACTGCCGGCCGGCGTCCTCCAGCACCCCCAGCGGCAGCTTCAGGGTGTAGTTCTGGATCGCCCGGCGCACCGCGTCGAAGCTGACGCCGTGGCGCGACAGCGCGGTGGGATCGAGCGCCACGCGCACCGCCGGCAGCGCGCCGCCGCCGACCGTGACCTGGCCGATGCCGTCCACCTGGGACAGCTTCTGCGCCAGCACGGTGGAGGCGATGTCGTACAGCCGGCCCTTGGTCAGGGTGTCGGAGGTGAGCGTCAGGATCAGTACCGGCGCCTCGGAGGGGTTGACCTTGCGGTAGGTCGGCGTGCCGGACAGCGCGCTGGGCAGGCTGGCGAGCGCGGCGTTGATGGCGCCCTGCACGTCCTTGGCGGCGCCGTTGCTGTCGCGGTTGAGGTCGAACTGCAGCACGATGCGGGTGCTGCCCTGCGAGCTGGTCGAGGTGATCTCGTTGACCCCGGCGATGCGCCCCAGGGTGCGCTCCAGCGGCGTCGCCACCGTGGCCGCCATGGTTTCCGGGCTGGCGCCGGCCAGCTGCGCCTGCACCTGGATGGTGGGGAAATCCACCTGCGGCAGCGACGCCACCGGCAACAGCCCGAACGCCAGCAACCCGGCCAGCGCGATCGCCAGCGTCAACAGCACGGTGGCGACCGGGCGCCGGATGAACGGCGCGGACGGGATCATGCCGCGTCACCCTGCGCCGCCGGCGCCTTGCGCCAGCGCCGCGCCAGGCGGTCGAAGGCGAGGTAGATCACCGGCGTGGTGAACAGCGTCAGAAGCTGGCTCAGCAGCAGCCCGCCCACCAGCGTGATGCCGAGCGGGTGGCGCAGCTCGGAGCCGGCGCCGGAGCCCAGCATCAGCGGCAGCGCGCCCAACAGCGCCGCCAGCGTGGTCATCAGGATCGGGCGGAAACGCAGCAGGCAGGCCTGGAAGATCGCCTCGCGCGGGCTCAGCTTCTGCTTGCGTTCGGCCTCCAGCGCGAAGTCGATCATCATGATCGCGTTCTTCTTGACGATGCCGATCAGCAGGATGATGCCGATCACCGCGATCACGTCGAGCGAGGAGCCCGACACCAGCAGCGCCAACAGCGCGCCGATCGCCGCCGACGGCAGCGTGGAGAGGATGGTGACCGGGTGGATGTAGCTCTCGTACAGCACCCCCAGCACGATGTACATCGTCACCACCGCCGCCAGGATCAGCCACAGGGTGTTGGAGAGCGAGCTCTGGAACGCCGCGGCGGCGCCCTGGAAGCGCGTCTCGACGCTGGCGGGCAGGCCGATCTCATGCTCCGCCTCGCGCACCGCCGCCACCGCGCTGCCCAGCGACACGCCGGGGGCGAGGTTGAACGACAGCGTGGCGGTGGGGAACTGGTCGAGACGGTTGAGCACCAGCGGTGCCAGCCGCTCGCTCACCTTCACCACGCTCTTCAGCGGCACCGGGGAGCCGCCGCTGCTGGTCAGGTAGAGATCGTCGAGCGCGGCCAGGCCCTTGCCGGCGGCCCCGCCCGATTCCAGCACCACGCGGTACTGGTTGGTCTGGGTGAAGATGGTCGAGATCAGACGTTGGCCGAAGGCGTCGTACAGCGCGTTGTCCACCGCCGCGGCGCTGACGCCGAGACGCGCCGCGCTGTCGCGGTCGATCTCGAGATACGCCTGCAGGCCCTGCTCCTGCTGGTCGCTGGCGACGTCCGCCAGCTCCGGGCGCTGGCGCAGCGCGTCCAGCAGGCGCGGCACCCACTGCGCCAGCTCGGCGGCGTTGGCGCTGTCCAGCGCGAACTGGTACTGGGTGCGGCTGGGCGTGGTCTCGATGGTGAGGTCCTGCGCCGGCTGCAGGTAGAGCGCGATGCCGGGCACCTGCGCCGCGCTCTGCTGCAGCCGCGCCGCCACCGTGGACACGTCGTCGCGCTCGCCGTGCGGCTTGAGGTTGATCTGCAGGCGCCCGCTGTTGAGCGTGGCGTTGCTGCCGTCGACGCCGACGATGGACGACAGGCTCGCCACCGCCGGGTCGTGCAGCAGCACCGCGGCCAGGCGCTGCTGGCGCTCGGCCATGGCGGCGAACGACACCGACTGCGGCGCCTCGGTCACCGCCTGGATGGCGCCGGTGTCCTGCAGCGGGAAGAAGCCCTTGGGCACCACCAGGTACAGCGCGGCGGTCAGCGCCAGCGTGCCCAGCGCCACCAGCAGCGTCAGCGGCTGGTGCTCCAGCACCCACTCCAGGGCGCGGCCGTAGCGCGCGATCATGCCGTCGATGAAGGCGCCGCTGGCGTGGTAGAAGCGCCCCTGCTTCTCCTCCGGCACGTGCTTCAACAGGCGCGCGCACATCATCGGCGTCAGCGACAGCGAGATCGCCGCCGACAGCAGGATCGACACCGCCAGCGTGACGGCGAACTCGCGGAACAAGCGCCCCACCACGTCGCCCATGAACAGCAGCGGGATCAGCACCGCGATCAGCGAGAAGGTCAGCGAGATGATGGTGAAGCCGATCTGCGCCGAGCCCTTGAGCGCGGCCTGCAGCGGCGAGTCGCCCTCCTCGATGTAGCGCGCGATGTTCTCGATCATCACGATGGCGTCGTCCACCACGAAGCCGGTGGCGATGGTCAACGCCATCAGCGTCAGGTTGTTGAGGCTGAAGCCCGCCAGGTACATCACGCCGAAGGTGCCGACCAGCGACAGCGGCACCGTCACGCCGGGGATGAGCGTCGCCGGCACGTTGCGCAGGAACAGGAAGATCACCATCACCACCAGCGCCACCGCCAGCATCAGCTCGAACTCGACGTCGTGCACCGCGGCGCGGATGCCGTCGGTGCGGTCGCTCAGCAGGGTGACGTCGACCGAGCCCGGCAGCGTCGCCTTGAGCTGCGGCAGCAGCGTCTTGATGCGGTCCACCACCTCGATCACGTTGGCGCCGGGCTGGCGGCGGATGTCGACGATGATCGCCGGGCTGCGGTTGGCCCAGGCGCCGAGGCGGCGGTTCTCCACCTCGTCCACCACCGAAGCCACGTCGGACAGGCGCAGCGGCGCGCCGTTCTTGTACGCCAGCACCAGGCGGCGGTAGTCGTCGGACGAAGCGAGCTGGTCGTTGGCGTCGATGCTGGAGGCCTGCAGCGGACCGTCGAAGCCGCCCTTGGACTGCTTCACGTTGGCGCTGCCGATGGCGCTGCGCAGATCGGCCAGGGTCAGGCCGTTGGCCGCCAGCGCGCGCGCGTCGGCGCGGATGCGCACCGCCGGGCGCTGGCCGCCGCTCAGGCTCACCAGCCCCACCCCGGAGAGCTGCGACAGCTTCTGCGCCAGGCGCGTGTCGACCAGGTCTTCCAGCTTGGGCAAGGGCAAGGTGGGCGAGGTGATGGCGAGCGACACGATCGGGCTGTCGGCCGGGTTGACCTTGTTGTAGATCGGCGGCGACGGCAGGTCGGCCGGCAGCAGCGAGCTGGCGGCGTTGATCGCCGCCTGCACTTCCTGCTCGGCCTCGTCGAGCGCGATGTCGAGCGTGAACTGCAGCGTGATCACCGAGGCGCCGCCGGAACTGCTGGTGCGCATCTGGCTCAGCCCCGGCATCTGGCCGAACTGGCGCTCCAGCGGCGAGGATACCATCGCCCCCATCACCTCCGGGCTCGCGCCCGGGTAGAGCGTCACCACCTGGATGGTGGGGTAATCCACCTGCGGCAGCGCCGACACCGGCAGCAGCTTGTACGCCACCCAGCCGGTCAGCACCAGCGCCAGCATGCACAGCGTGGTGGCGATCGGCCGCAGGATGAAGGGACGGGACGGGTTCATTGCTTGGCCTGTCCCTGCGCCGCCGGCGCCGAGGCCGCGTGCTTGCCACGGCGCTTGCCGCCGCCGGCCGGCGCCGTGGCGCCCGCGTCGTTCAGGGCGCGCGGCTTGACCTGGCTGCCGGCGCGCAGCCGGTCGAGGCCGTCGAGCGCCACGCGCTCACCCGGCGCCAGGCCCTGCTCCACCGCCAGCTGGCCGGCGTCGGCCGGCCCCGGCACCACCGGGCGCAGCGCGACGCGGTTGTCCGGCTGCACCAGGTAGACGAAGGGGCCGTCCTTGCCGCGCTGCAGCGCCGCCTCCGGGATCAGCACCGCGTCGCGGCGCACCTCGGTGAGCAGCTTGACGTTGATGAACTGGTTGGGGAACAGCACGTTGTCGGCGTTGGCGAAACGCGCCTTGAGCTTGACCGTGCCGGTGGTACTGTCCATCTGGTTGTCCAGCGTCTCCAGCTTGCCCTGCGCCAGCAGCTTGCCGCCGCGGTCCCACGCCTCGACCGACAGCGCCTGCCCGGCCAGATAGGGCTTCATCACCGTGCTCAGGTGCGCCTCGGGCAGCGCGAACACCACGTGGCTGGGCTGGGTCTGGGTGATCACCACCAGGCCGTTGGCGTCGTTGGCGGTGATCATGTTGCCGGCGTCGACGCGGCGCAGCCCGACGCGCCCCGCCAGCGGCGCCGTGATATGGCTGTACGACAGCTGCAGGCGGGCATTGTCGACCACGCCCTGGTCGACCTTGACCGTGCCGCGGAACTGCTGCACCAGCGCCGCCTGGGTATCGACCTGCTGGCGTGCGATGGAATTCTCCGCCAGCAGCGACTGGTAGCGCGCCAGGTCGATCTCGGCGTTCTTCAGCTGCGCGCTGTCACGCAGCTGCTGCCCCTCGGCCTGCGCCAGCGCCGCCTCGAACGGGCGCGGGTCGATCTCGGCCAGGAGCTGGCCGGACTTGACCAGTTGGCCCTCGGTGAACAGCACGCGCATCAGTTGGCCGTCGACGCGGCTCTTCACCGTCACCGTCTCGCTCGGCGTCACCGTGCCCAAGGCGGTCAGGTAGACCTTGAGCTGGCCACGCTTCACCGTCGCCACCGTCACCGTCTGCGGCCCGCGCTCGCCCCGTTTCTGCACCGCCGCCTTGTCCGCACCGGACGCGGCGTGCCAGCGCTGCCAGCCGACCGCCCCGGCCACGACCAGGCCGAACAGCGCCAGCCACAGCAGGCGGCGACGCGGGCGGGGGGAAGAGGGAGAAGACGGGGGGGTGGATTCGGCGGGGGTCGGGCTCATCGTGTCGGTTCGCTGTCTGGGGCTGGGAAAAAGGAAAACGCGCAGACGCCCGGACCAGCCTCGACGCACCGGGCGAGGTTCAATGATATCGGCTAAACCTTACGCAAACATGGAGAGAATGCGAATTCGTGCCACGCGTCATGCCGCTCGGGAGGGCCCCCGGCACCGGACTCGGCGCCGTGCCGCGCATGCGCTATGCTGTGTCACCCCCCAACCGAGCCGCCCCGCCCGATGAGCGCCCCTTGCCCGACTCCGCCGACCGCCGTCCCCGAAGACGTCCACTTCGTGCTGTTGCCGGAATTCTCCATGCTCGGCCTGCTGTCGGCGATCGAGCCGCTGCGCGTCGCCAACCGCTTCCATCCGGCGCTGTACCGCTGGCACCTGCTGAGCCTGGACGGCGGCGCGGTCAGCGCCAGCAACGGCATGTCGCTGGCGGCGGAAGGCGCCTGCAGCGGGGCGGATGTGGTGCGCACGCTGTTCGTGGTGGCGGGCTTCAACCCGCTGGCGCACGCCACGCCGGCGTTGACCGCCTGGCTGCGCCAGCTCGCGCGGCAGGGTGCGACGCTGGGCGGCATCGACACCGGCTGCTTCGTGCTGGCCGAGGCCGGGGTGTTCCGGCACGAGAAGCTGACGCTGCACTGGGAGGCGATCGCGGCGTTTCGCGAGCGCTACCCGGCGCTCAACGTCACCCAGGAGCTGTTCGAGATCGACGGCGCGCGCATCAGCTCGGCCGGCGGCACCGCCTCGATCGACCTGATGCTGGAGCTGATCGGCCGCCGCCACGGCGCCGAGCTGGCGATGCAGGTGTCCGAGCAGTTCGTGCTGGGCCGCATCCGCGCCAAGTCGGATCACCAGCGCCTGCAGATCGCGGTGCGCTACGGCGTGCACAACCGCAAGCTGGTGAACGCCATCGGCGCCATGGAACGGCATCTCGAGACGCCGCTGACGGCGGACGAGCTGGCCGAGACGGTGGGGGTGACGCGACGCCAGCTGGAGCGGCTGTTCCGCGCCCAGTTCGACGATACCCCGGGCGCGTTCTACCTGAAGTTGCGGCTGGAGAGGGCGCGCGAGCTGCTGCGCCAGACCGGGATGAGCGTGATGGAGATCGGCGTGGCGTGCGGTTTCGACTCGGCCACCTATTTCGCGCGCGCCTACCGCCAGCGCTATGGGGTGACGCCGAGCCACGACCGCCACGAAGAGAGCGCCGCGCGCGCGGCACCCTGACCGTAGGGCGGAAGCCCCGCCTACGGGGCGTTCCGCCAAGCAACGCACCACGAATCCATAGCGCATTCGACGCGCATACCGACGCGGTATATCGCGACGCCCGGCGGATCGCCCCGGCACCGCCGGGGCATCCGCCCTACACCGCCAGCTCGGCCAGATTGCGGAACAGTTCCAGCGCCTCCGGGTTAGCCAGCGCCGTCACGTTCTTCACCGGCCGGCCGTGCACCACTTCACGCACCGCCAGTTCCACGATCTTGCCGCTTTGCGTGCGCGGGATGTCGGCCACCTGCACGATGCGCGCCGGCACGTGGCGCGGCGTGGTGTGGCGGCGAATGCGCTCGCACAGTGTCCGGCGCAGCGCGTCGTCGAGCCTCAGCCCGGCAGCGAGCCGCACGAACAGCACCACGCGCACGTCGCCCTGCCAATCCTGGCCGATGGCGAGCGACTCCAGCACCTCGGGCACCGTTTCCACCTGGCGGTAGATCTCGGCGGTGCCGATGCGCACCCCGCCGGGGTTGAGCACGGTGTCGGAGCGGCCGTGGATGATCAGCCCGCCGCGCGTGCTCAGCTCGGCCCAGTCGCCGTGCACCCAGACCCCGGGGAAGCGTTCGAAGTAGGCGGCGCGGTACTTCGTGCCATCGGCATCGTTCCAGAAGCCGAGCGGCATCGACGGAAACGGCCTGGTGCACACCAGCTCGCCCTTCTCCCCCACCACCGGCGCCCCGGCCTCGTTCCACACCTCGACCGCCATGCCGAGCCCGCGCGCCTGCAGCTCGCCGCGGTACACCGGCTTGGCCGGGCAGCCCAGCGCGAAGCAGGACACGATGTCGGTGCCGCCGGAGATCGAGCACAGCGCCACCTCCGGCTTGATGGCGCGGTAGACGTAGTCGTAGCTGGCCGGCAGCAGCGGCGAGCCGGTGGAATAGATGAAACGCAGGCTGGAGAGATCGTAGCGCTCGCCCGGCGCGACGCCGGCCTTCTCCAGCGCCGACAAATACTTGGCGCTGGTGCCGAAATGGGTCAGCCGCGTCGCCTCGGCGATGCGCCACAGCACGTCGGGTGCGTCGTTCAGCAGCGGCGCGCCGTCGTACAACACCAGCGTGGCGCCCACCGCCAGCGCCGACACCATCCAGTTCCACATCATCCAGCCGCAGGTGGTGTAGTACAGCAGGCGGTCGCCGTCCGCGAGGTCGCCGTGCAGTATGTGCTCCTTCAGATGCTGCAGCAGCGTGCCGCCGGCGCCATGCACGATGCACTTGGGCTGGCCGGTGGTGCCGGAGGAATACAGGATGGTGAGCGGCGCCTCGAACGGCATCGGCGCGAAGTCGATCTCGCCGGCCGGGTACGGCGCGACGAAGTCGTCCCACGTCACCGCCTTGGCCATCCCGCCGAGTTCCGGCACGCCGCCGGCGTAGTTCCACACCACCACGCTCTCGAGCCCCGGCAGCGCGCCGGCCAGTTCGGCCAGCTTGGCGCGCACGTCGATCGCCTTGCCGTTGTAACGGTAGCCGTCGCTGGCGAACAGCACCTTGGGGGCGATCTGGCCGAAGCGGTCGAGCACGCCCGCCACGCCGAAATCGGGCGAGCAGCTGCTCCACACCGCGCCCAGGCTGGCGGCGGCCAGCATCGCCGCCACCGTCTCCGGCATGTTCGGCACCAGGCCGGCCACCCGGTCGCCGGGGCCGACGCCCTGGGCGCGCAGGGCCTGGGCCAGGCGCGACACGGTGTCGTAGAGACGACGCCAGCTCCAGGTCGCGCGCACCCTGTCCTCGCCGTAGAACGCCAGCGCCACGCCGTCGTCGCGCCGGCGCAGCAGGTTGGCGGCGAAGTTCAGGCGCGCACCGACGAACCAGCGCGCGCCGGGCATGCGCTCGCCATCCTGCAGCACGGTGTCGGCCTCGCGACTGGCACGCACCCCGGCGAAGCGCCACAGCGCCTGCCAGAACGCCGCCGGTTCGCGGAGCGACCACTCGTACAGCGCGTCGTAGTCGTCGAGCGCGATGCCGTGCTCGCGCGCCACCTCGGCGCGGAAGGCGTCGAGCCGGCACGGTGCGCTGGGCCGCCACAAGGGCTCGTTGGGGACGGGTACGCTCATGTCGGCCCGCCCTCCGTCGCAGCGCGCCGCGGCAGCCCGATCACCCGGCCGACGTAGGCCGGGTGCGGCAGGCCGGCATGCGCCGCCGCCAGCGTCTCGACCTTGGCCAGCACCGCCGCACCGAACGGCACCGAGCACGCGCGCTCGGTATCCACGTGCAGCAGCATCTGCTCGCTGGCGGCCACCGGCTCGGCCTCGTCGCCACGATGCAGCGTGAAGTAGACGTGCAGGCGCTTGCTGTCGTGGGCCAGCAGCTGGCAGTCCACCCGCACCGCCTCGCCCTGCTTCAGCTCGGAGAGGTAGTTCAGGTGCACCTCCAGCGTGTAGACCGAGCGCCGGCTGCGCTCGCGCTCCGCCGCGTCGAGGCCGATGGCGTCGATCAGCGCGTCGGCGGCGTAGCTGAACAGCAGCAGGTAGAAGGCGTCGCGCAGGTGGCCGTTGTAGTCGACCCACTCGGCGCGGACCTCGTCGCGATACAGCGTCAGCGCGCTCATCTCATTCCTCCGGATTCAGGCCGTGACGCGCCTTGGCCGCCGCCACCGCCGCCTGCACGCCGAGCAGGCAGTCGTCGCGGTAGCGCTCCAGCGCCTTGATCGAGCGCTCGCCCTGCTGCACCGCCGTGCCCTCGACCACGCGTTCGATCAGTTCGTCGGTCAGCTCCGGCGCCGGCAGATAGGTCCACGGCAGCTGCAGCGCCGGGCCGAACTGCTGCATGAAGTGGCGCATGCCCGCCTCGCCGCCGGCCAGGGTGTAGATCTGGAAGGTGCCCATGAAGGCCCAGCGCAGGCCGGCGCCGAAACGGATGGCGTCGTCGATCTCGCCGGTCGTCGCCACGCCGTCGTTGACCAGGTGCAGCGCCTCGCGCCACAAGGCTTCCAGCAGGCGGTCGGCGATGAAGCCGGGCACTTCCTTGCGCACGTGCAAGGGCCGCATGCCGAGGCCGGCGTAGATCGCCTTGGCGGCCTCGATGGTCTCCGGCGAGGTCTTTTCCCCGCCCACCACCTCGACCAGCGGCAGCAGGTACACCGGGTTGAACGGGTGGCCGACGATGCAGCGCTCCGGGCGCACGGCGTCGCGGTAGAACTCGGACGGCAAGAGGCCCGAGGTGGACGAGGCGATGATGGCCCCCGGCTTGGCCGCCGCCGACACCCGGGCGTGCAGCTCCAGTTTCAGCTCCAGCCGCTCCGGCGCGCTCTCCTGGATGAAGTCGGCGTCGGCCACCGCCTCCTCGATGGTGGCGACGAAGCGCAGCCGAGCCGGCGAGGCGCCGGGCTTGAGGCCGGCCTGCTCCAGCGCCGGCCAGGCGTTGGCGACGTTGGCGCGCAGTTGCGCCTCGGCACCGGGTGCCGGGTCCCAGGCCACCACGTCGAGGCCGTTGGCGAGCGCGCGCGCCACCCAGCCGCTGCCGATCACGCCGACGCCGAGCGCGGCAAAAGTTTGGATTTTGGTGATTACAGACATGAACATCCCCTGTAGCTTGAACATGGGTAAGTTGGATGTAGGTCGGTTGGGCTTGGCTAGGTTGGGCTGCTAAGCCCAACGATCCGGACGCAACCCTGTTGGGCTTGGCAGCCCAACCTACAAGAGCTAGCCGCGCTTCTTCAGCCCCAGCTTCTGGCGGCCTTCTTCTGGTGTCAGCGTGCGCGCACCGAGCTTCTCCACCAGGTCGATGGCGCGCTCCACCAGCGAGCCGTTGCTGGCGAACACGCCGCGGTCGAGGTAGAGGTTGTCTTCCAGCCCGACACGCACATTGCCGCCCAACAGCACCGCCTGCGCCACCATCGGCATCTGCATACGGCCGATGCCGAAGCCGGCCCAGTTCGCCCCCGGCGGCAGGTTGTCGACCATCGCCTTCATGGTGGTGGTGTCGGCCGGCGCCCCCCAGGGGATGCCGAGGCAGAGCTGGAACAGCGGCGCGTCGTCGAGCAGGCCTTCCTTCAACAGCTGCTTGGCGAACCACAGGTGGCCGGTGTCGAACACCTCCAGCTCCGGCTTCACGCCCAGCTCCTGGATGCGCCTGGCGCCGGCGCGCAGCTGCGCCGGGGTCGAGACATAGATGTAGTCGCCGTCGCCGAAGTTGAGCGTGCCGCAGTCGAGCGTGCAGATTTCCGGCAGCAACTCCTCGACGTGGATCAGCCGTTCCAGCCCGCCCACCAAGTCGGTGCCGGGGCCGAACTCCATCGGTTTTTCGCCGGCGCCGATCTCCAGGTCGCCGCCCATGCCGGCGGTCAGGTTGAGAATCATGTCGACGCCGGAGGAGCGGATGCGGTCCACCAGCTCGCGGTACAGCTTGGGGTCGCGGCTGGGCTTGCCGGTGTCCGGGTTGCGCACGTGGCAGTGCACCACGGTGGCGCCGGCACGGGCCGCCTCGATGGCGGCGTCGGCGATCTGGCGCGGGGTGACCGGGATGGCCGGGTGCTTGCCGACGGTGTCGCCGGCGCCGGTCACCGCGCAGGTGACGATGACGTCATGGTTCATGCTGTGTCCTTTCTGCGGGAATCGGGGGCCGGCTTACTGCGCCAGATAGCTCTTCACGGCGTCCAGTCCGGGCTTGCCGTCGAAGGTGGTGACGCCGTCGAGCCAGGCGGTCAGCACCTGCGGGTTGCGCTGCAGCCACTGCTTGGCGGCACTGGCCGGGTCGACCTTGTTCATGATCGGGTCCATCACGCGGTTTTCCATGTCGAGGGTAAACTTGAAGTTGCCGACCAGCTTGCCGGCGTTGGGGCAACGCTGCTGGTAGTCGTTGGCCAGCACCGTGTACACCTTGGAGCCGCCGTAGTTGGCGCCGAACTGCTTGTCGCCGCCGGAGAGGTAGGTCAGCTTCATCAGGAAGTTCATCGGATGCGGTTCCCAGGCCAGGAACACGATCGGGCGCTTCTGGCGGAACGCCTTGGTGGCCTCGACCAGCATGCCGGCCTCGCTCGACTCGATCAGCTTGAAGCCCTTCAGGCCGAATTCGTTGCTGTCGATCATCTTCTTGATCTGGGCGTTGCCCTGGCTGCCGGGCTCGATGCCGTAGATCTTGCCGTCCAGTTCCTTGCGGAACCTGGCGATGTCGGCAAACGTCTTCAGGCCGTGCTCGGCGGCGTAGCTCGGCACCGCCAGCGTGTACTTGGCGCCGTCGAGATTGGCGCCGGGCAGCACCTGCAGCGACTTGCTCTGCACGAACGGGGTGATGGCCGGGGTCTGCGACGGGTCCCAGTAGCCGAGGTAGACGTCCAGTTGCTTGCTCTTCAGGCCGGCGAACACGATGGGCTCGGAGGCGATGGTCTTGCTCGGGACGTAGCCCAACCCCTTGAACACCACCGTCGCGAGCCCGGTGGTGGCGGCGATGTCGGTCCAGCCGACGTCGGCAAAACGCACGTTGCGGCAGCTTTCCGGCTCCGCGGCCAAGGCCGGCAGCGCCAGCAACGAAGAGAGGCACAGCACCAGCGGTTTGATATCCAGTTTCATGTCCTAGCTCCGTGATAAAGAATCGGTCCTGTTCCGACCCGCGGGCCGTTGCGACGGCCATCCACGCGGCGCCCGGTGGCACCGCCGTCACCCGGCGGAGGGGGTAGTGGCGTCACTGTAGCGGCATCGGCCCCCGGCCCAGCGAACTCTGGCGACATTTGATCGGACTGGAGCGACACGCTGGCGCCACAAACGAAAAACGGGGAGCCGAAGCTCCCCGTTGGGTGAAAAGGTTGGCCGAAGCCGTCAAAACTCACCCCCAGGAGGCGAGCGAGGCAAGGCCGGTCGAGTGCCGCCGGCGCACAGGAACCGGCATGGACACGGAGTAGCCGAATCGAGGCCCTCAAAACCCGCCCCCAGGAGGCGAGCGCGGCAAGGCCGGTCAAGTGCCGCCGGCGCACAGGAACCGGCATGGACACGGAGTCCATGAGGATTCCGAGCATCGCCGGCGCTCACGATGCGCAGGCGCAGCCGCCTAATGGGATGGGTTCTCAGCCGCGCCGTCGCCAGCCTAATAGCAACACCCCGGCCAGGATCAGCACCCCGCCCCCCAGCATCGCCGCGCTCACCGCCTCGCCCAGCCACATCGCCCCCCACAACACGCCGAACACCGGCACCAGGTAGGTGACGCTGCTGGCGCGGGTGGCGCCGAGCTTCTCGATCAGGCGGTAGAAGATCACGTAGGCCAACGCCGTGCAGGCCAGCGCCAGCAGCAGCACCGCGCCCCACACCTTGCCCTGCGGAACGACCGGCGGCCAGGTGACCAGCGCCAGCGGCAACAGCAGCAGCGCGCCCGACGCCAGGCTGCCGGTGGCGGTCACCAGGGGCGGCAGGCCCGGCAGCCAGCGCTTGGCCATGTGGCCGGACCAGCCGTAGCAGGCGGTGGCGCCCAACATCGCCAGCACCGGCATCCCGCTGTCCAGGCCGAACGCGGCGCCGCGTCCCAGCGTCAGCACCAGCACCCCGGCCAGCCCCAGCGCCAGCCCGGCGGCGCGCTGCCGGGTCATCGCCTCGCCCGCCAGCGGCATCGCCCACAGCGCGGTCATCAGCGGCGTGGTGGCGTTGAGCACCGAGGCCACCCCGGCCGGCAGGCTGAGCGTGGCCCAGGCGATCAGGCAGAACGGAAGCGCCGACAGGAACACCCCGACGATCGCGATGGCGCGCCAATGCTGGCGCCACAGCGCGATCCCGCCCTGCCACAGCAGCAAGGGCAGCAAGGCCAGCGCCGCCACGCTGAGGCGCAGCGCGATCAGCGGGAACGGCCCCAGCTGCGGCACCGCCACGCGCATGAACAGGAACGAGCCGCCCCACATCGCGGCCAGCAACACCAGCCACAGCCAGTCGCGCCGCTCAGCCATGGCGCACCTCCGCCACGACGGTCACGGCGCGCCGACGGCGACGCCCGGAATAACGACTCGGAAGATTCATCGGGATGTCCTCGCAAAACACCAGTGTAGAGAAGGTGGCGTCTTATGACGATCCGATTCTTGCTGTGCAAATGGAAACCGCCGCGCTGGGCGGCGGCGGACAGGACGGAAGCAACGGCTAGTGGCGGCACTTGCAGGTGTTGATGCCGAGAAGCGCGTACGGCGGGCACCAGCCGACCAGGCCGGTGGCGAGCGGAATCAGCCCCAGCCAGCCCCACGGGCTGTGCGGCCCGACCAGCGCCAGGCTGACGATGCCCAGCCCCGCCGCGATGCGTACCACGCGTTCGATCCTGCCGATGTTCTGCTTCATCACTCGCTCCTTTGTGCGCCATTCGAAAACAATATATACAAATATATAATATATGGCACTTAAAAAGGCAAGCCCGCCCCCAAACGAAACGGGCCGCCCGAAGGCGGCCCGCGTGGCGGCAAGACGAGAGGAAGAACTCAGAACCTGTTCACGATCTGTCGGGAGCAGCCCTCAGCGGAGCGAAGAGCAGCACAGGAACCGGAATGTACTGGAGTACATGAGGATTTCCGCTCCGCTGAGCCAATCAGAAGATTGGCACGCAGTGATTAGCTCAGTGGCACGCAGTGCCCATGAGCCCCGATCAGGGAGGCGCAGCAAGAGCGGGAACAGGTGCTCAGTCGCCCATGGCGGCCAGAAGCTCGGCCTGGTGTTCGGCGATCAGCGCGTCGGTGAGTTCGAACAGGTCGCCGTCCATCACCTGATCGAGCTTGTACAGCGTCAGGTTGATGCGGTGGTCGGTGATGCGGCCCTGCGGGTAGTTATAGGTGCGGATGCGCTCGGAGCGGTCGCCCGAGCCGATCAGGCTCTTGCGCTCGGCGGCCACCGATTGCTGCTGCGCGCGCAGCTGGATGTCGTAGATGCGCGCCGCCAGCACCTGCATCGCGCTGGCCTTGTTGGCGTGCTGCGAACGGCCGTCCTGGCATTCGGCGACGATGCCGGTGGGCAGGTGGGTGATGCGCACCGCCGAGTCGGTCTTGTTGATGTGCTGGCCGCCGGCGCCGGAGGCGCGGAAGGTGTCGATGCGCAGGTCGGCCGGGTTCAGCACCACCTCGGCGATTTCCTCGGCCTCCGGCATCACCGCCACGGTGCAGGCCGAGGTGTGGATGCGGCCCTGGGTTTCGGTGGCCGGCACGCGCTGCACGCGGTGGCCGCCCGATTCGAACTTGAGGCGCGAGAAGGCGCCAAAGCCCACCAGCCGCACGATCACTTCCTTGTAGCCGCCGAGGTCCGACTCGGACGACGACACGATCTCGGCCTGCCAGCGGTTGCGCTCGGCAAAGCGCGTGTACATGCGCAACAGGTCGCCGGCGAACAGCGCCGCCTCGTCGCCGCCAGTGCCGGCGCGGATTTCGAGGAAGATGTTCTTCTCGTCGTTGGGGTCCTTGGGCAGCAACAGCTTCTGCAGCTCGACATCGAGGCTGGCCATGCGCTCCTTGCCTTCGTCGATCTCGGCCTGGGCGAATTCCTTCATGTCCGGGTCGGCCAGCATCTCGGTGGCGGTGGCGAGGTCGCTCTCGCACAGGCGATAGGCCTGGTAGGTTTCGACCACCGGCGTGAGTTCGGCGTGTTCGCGCGTCAGCTTGCGGAACGAGTCCATGTCCCGGGTGGCGGCTTCGCTCGCCAACAGATGGGTGACTTCTTCCAGCCGGTCCGCCAGCTGGCTCAACTTCGTCGCAATCGACGGTTTCATTACGACTCCGGGTGTAAACGGTAAAGACGCGTGATGGCGTGCACCAGCGCGTCATGCTCGGGGCCGTGGCCCGCGGACAGTGCCTGGGTCGGTGGGTGCATCAGCTTGTTGGTGAGCTGTTGCGACAGCGCTTCCAGCACCTTGGCCGGGTCGTCGCCGCGCGCCAGCTGCTTGTGCGCCGCCTCCAGCGCGTGGCGGCGCACGCGCTCGGCCTCGTCGCGCAGGCCGCGGATCAAGGGCACGGTCTCGCGCCGCTTGAGCCATTCGACGAATTCCTGCACGCGCGCCTGGATGATGGTCTCGGCCTCTTCCGCCGCCAGCTGGCGCGCCTCGCGGCCGACCTCGACCACGCTGGCGATGTCGTCCACGGTGTAGAGGAAGACGTCGTCCAGCTCGCCCACCTCGGCCTCGATGTCGCGCGGCACGGCGAGGTCGAGCATGAACACCGGGCGATGGCGGCGGATCTTGATGGCGCGCTCCATCAGGCCCTTGCCGAGGATCGGCAGCTGGCTCGCGGTGGAGGTCACCACCACGTCGTAGCGCGGCAGCGCCTCGGGCAGGTCGGACAGGGTGATGGCGTTGCCGCCGAAGCGTTCGGCCAACTTCTCGCCACGCTCCAGCGTGCGGTTGGCCACGGTGATACAGGACGGGTTGCGCGCGGCGAAGTGCGTGGCCACCAGCTCGATCATCTCGCCGGCGCCGATGAACAGCACCTTGAGCTCGCGGATGGTGGGGAAGATCTGCTCGGCCAGCTTCACCGCCGCCGCCGACATCGACACCGAGTTGGCGCCGACCGCGGTCTTGCTGCGCACTTCCTTGGCCACGGCGAAGGTTTTCTGGAACAGCGCGTTGAGCTGGGTACCGAGCGTGCCGCTCTGCTCGGCGGCGCGCACCGCGTCCTTGATCTGACCGAGAATCTGCGTCTCGCCCAGCACCATCGAATCCAGCCCCGAGGCGACGCGGAAGGCGTGGCGCGCGGCGGCGGCGGCGTCGAGCTGGTACAGGTAGGGGACGAGTTCGTCGAGCGGCAGGCCGTGGAATTGCGACAGCCACTCCAGCGCCGCCTGCGGGTTGTGGCTCGCGCAGTAGATCTCGGTGCGGTTACAGGTGGAGACGATGGCCGCCTCGCCCGCGGCGTCGGAATGGACCAGGCTCTCCAGCGCTCCCGGCAATACCTCCGCCGGGAAAGCGAGCTTCTCCCTGACCGACAACGGCGCGGTTTGATGATTGAGTCCGAAAGCAACCAGATGCATGAGCGGAAAGGCCGCAGGTTAAATGGCTTATTCTAGCCTAAACCAGTGCTCCCGTCCCTACTCCCCACGGCGGAGGCCAAGGGAGTAAGATAGCGCCCCACAGGAGGACGCCATGTCGCTGAAGCTCGCCGATATCCGCCACGATTACGCCCAGAAGGAACTGTCGCCGGACGACTGCCTGCCCGACGCCGTCGCGCAGTTCACGCTCTGGCTCAACGAAGCCATCACCGCCAAGGTCAACGAGCCGACCGCGATGCACCTGGCCACCGTCGGCGACGACGGCCGCCCCAGCGCGCGCATCGTGCTGCTCAAGGGGGTGGAGGACGGCCGCTTCGTGTTCTACACCAACTACCACAGCCGCAAGGGACGCCAGCTGACGGCCAACCCCTGGGTCTCGCTGACCTTCTTCTGGCCCGAGCTGGAACGCCAGGTGCGCATCGAAGGCAAGGCCGTGACGGTGGCGCCGGAGGTGTCCGACACCTACTTCCACAGCCGCCCCTACGCCAGCCGCCTCGGCGCCTGGGCCTCGGAACAGAGCAGCGAGATTGCCTCCAAGGCCGAGCTGATCAAGCGTGCCGCGCTGTTCGGCGCCAGGTACCCGCTGCACGTGCCGCGCCCGCCGCACTGGGGCGGCTTCGCCGTGGCCGCCGACCGCATCGAATTCTGGCAGGGCCGCCCCAGCCGGCTGCACGACCGCGTGGTGTACACGCTGGACGATGCCGGCCAGTGGCAGAAGTCGCGGCTGGCGCCCTAACCCCGGGGTCGTCCCGCTACCGCAAAAAAGGTTGGCCGAAGCCAACCTTTTTTGCTGTCTGCCGCGCCCGCGCCGTCCACGGCGGGCCGCTCCACGGCGCCGCTACGACGGCTCGTCCAGATCGCTCTTGAACTCGGCCGCCTTGTGCGAACCGTCGCAGAACGGCTTGTTCCTGGAGTGGCCGCAGCGGCACAGCCAGACCTGGTCCCCCTCGACGGCGATCTCCCGGCCGCCCTGGGTGACGATCGTGAACTCGCCCTTGATGTGATACGGGCCGTTATTGCGCGGCGTGATGATGGCTTTTCCCATGCGTGCTCCCTGACGCTAGGGCCGGCGCGGGCGTCGGCCGCGCCGGCCCGGCTCCGTCACGTGCTCCAGCGGTGGGCGAAACTGCCCCGCTCCGCCTTGTCCATCAAGTTGAGGAACTGCTCGGTGCGCATGTGGATCAGGTCCTCGTGATCGCCCGCCTCGAAGTAGATGTCCGGCTGCATCGCCAAGCTCTCGTCGAGGTAGGTCTGCATGCCGTAGGCCATGCCCACCGGCGGCACCGCGCCGATTTCACAGTCCTGGAACAGCGCCGACAGCTCGGCCTCCCGGACCAGTTCCAGATCCCGTCCGGTGGTGTCCCTCAGCTCCGACATGTCCAGGCGGAAGGTGGACGGCAGCACCGCCGCGACGTAGCCGCGCTCGTCGGCCAGCAGCACCGTCTTGGCCAGACGGTCGCCCGGCACGTGCGCCACCTGGGCGGTTTCGCTGGTGGAATGGGTGTGCGCGTGATGCACGATATCGTACTGACTGCCCTTGCGGCTCAGGCAGTCCTGCAAGGTGGTAGAGATCGACATGATCGTCCTCCTCCAAAGTCGGCCATGACCCGGCCGCCGGACGCCGACGGATGACGGGCGCGGGCCATGCGGTATGCGAATGGTTGCCCCTTGAGATTCTTTAAAGCTAGCCCGCTTTCCCCCACAAGTGAAGGCATCCGGCGACCCGCGCCCGTCGCCCGTGCAATAAAAAGCCCGTCCACAACGGACGGGCCCGGGTGATACGCCACGCGCTGCCGGCTTACTTGGCGCCGGCGTCCTTCACGCATTTCTTCATGAAACTGCTCTTGGCGGCGCCCGCCAGCTTCTTCTCGGCGGCCTTGCCCTCGCAGCTCGACTGCGCCGCCATGCCCTTGCTGTCCTTCTCGCACTTCTTGAGGAAACTGGCCTTGGCGGCACCCGCCAGCTTCTTCTCCGCCGCCTTGGCTTCGCACGCGGCGTCGCCGGCCAGGGCCACGTTGGCCGAAACCAGGGCCAACAGGGCCATCATCACGAATTTGCGCATTGTTCTGTTCCTTGTGGTTGCAGTTACGGTCGAATCACGGTCAAGAGCCGTCGGAGACGACGGCATGGCGGCGTAATACGGGCCGCGCCTCATGCAATGTAGCGCAGAAAAGCGCCGCCCCCCAAGCACGCGCCGCGCCGGCCCGCGCTTCAGTCGCCCTGGTCCACCGGCAGCCGGCCCAGGCGGTCCTTGACCTTCTTCATCACGATATAGGAGCAGATGTCGCGCATGCCCGGAATCTTGTTGAGCTTCTCCACCACGAAATTGGAAAACGCCGTGAGATGGCGCGTGCGCACGTGCAGCACGTAGTTGGTCGGCCCGCTCACCACGTAGGCGGCGACGATCTCGTCGAGCGCCGCGATCTGCTCCAGAAACTGCTCGTGCCACTCCTCGCGCGAGCGGTCCAGCGTGACGTGCACGATGGCCTCCAGCTCGAAACCCAGCTGCTGCGCGTCGAGTTCGGCGTGGTAGCCGCGAATCAGGCCGTGCTCTTCCAGCGTGCGCACCCGGCGCAGGCAGGCCGACGGCGACAGCGCCACCTTGTCGGCCAGGTCCTGATTGCTGAGCCGGCCGTTCTGCTGCAGCGCGGCAAGAATGCGCCAATCTATCGAATCGATCTGCATCTGCAATATCCAATCGTTTAGCACTATTTCTTCGAATAATCTGCGAAAAATGGCACATCGACAAGTCTAACTTGCAATTTTGGCCAAAGCCGCCGGTGCTAGCATAGTTTTCATCAGCCGTAGCCAAGAAGGCCTGCTCCATATGCTGTTCGACATCACGCCGCCGCTGTCCGCCGGCACCCCGGTCTGGCCGGGAGACACGCCCTTCAGCGCACACCGCACCTGGCAGCTGGGCGCCGATTGCCCGGTCAACGTCTCGCGCCTGACGCTCTCCACGCACTGCGGCGCGCACGCCGACGCCCCGCTGCACTACTCGCCGCACGGCCTGGCCATCGGCGCAGTCGAGCTGACGCCCTACCTCGGCCCCTGCCGCGTCGTGCATTGTCTGGACGCCGGCCCCCTGGTCACGTGGCCGCAACTGGCGGCCCGGCTGCAGGGCGTTGCCGGCCCGCTGCCGCCGCGCGTGCTGATCCGCAGCTACCGGCAGTTTCCGCGCGGCCAGTGGGACGGGCACTTTGCCGCCATCGACCCGGTCGCCATCGACGGGTTGGCCGAAGCAGGCGTTTGCCTGATCGGGGTCGACACCGCCTCGCTCGACCCGGCCCACAGCAAGACGCTCGATGCCCACCATGCCGTGGCGCGCCATGGCATGGCGATTCTGGAAAACCTGCAGCTCGACGACATGCCGGAAGGCGATTACGAACTGATCGCGCTGCCCCTGAAGCTCGTCCAGCTCGACGCCAGCCCGGTTCGGGCCGTGCTCAGAACGCTGGCCTGACACACCTCGCCCACAAGGAGACCCACCATGCATACCCGTGAAGCCTGCCTCGCCGCCGACCGGCACGACCCGTTGGCCGCACTCAAACACCAGTTCGACCTGCCCCCCGGCGTGATCTACCTCGACGGCAACTCGCTCGGCGTGCTGCCCAAGGCGGCGCGCGCGCGCAGCGCCGAGGTCATCGACCAGGAATGGGGCGTCGGCCTGATCCGCAGCTGGAACACCGCCGGCTGGTTCGACCTGCCGGCGCGCCTGGGCGACAAGCTCGGCCGCCTGATCGGCGCCAACGGCGGCGAAGTGGTGGTCACCGACACCACCTCGCTCAACCTCTTCAAGTCGCTCGCCGCCGCCCTGCGCATCCAGCAGCAGGACCACCCCGAGCGCCGCGTGATCGTGTCCGAACGCGACAACTTCCCCACCGATCTCTACATGATCCAGGGCATGATCGACCTGCTGCAGCAGGGCTACCAGCTGCGCCTGATCGACGACGCCACGCCGCTGGAGGCGGCGCTGGACGACGACGTCGCGGTGCTGTTGCTGTCGCACGTCAACTACCGCACCGGCTACCTCTACGACATGGCCGCCACCACCGCGCTGGCGCACCGCCACGGCATCCTCACCATCTGGGATCTGGCGCACGCCGCCGGCGCGGTGCCGGTCGATCTCAACGGCGCCGAGGCCGACTTCGCCGTCGGCTGCACCTACAAATACCTCAACGGCGGCCCCGGTTCGCCCGCCTTCATCTGGGTCGCGGCACGCCACCAGGACCGCTTCTGGCAGCCGCTGTCGGGCTGGTGGGGACACCAGCGCCCGTTCGCGATGGCCACCGACTACCAGCCCGCCAGCGGCATCCGCCGCTTCCTGTGCGGCACCCAGCCCATCGTTTCGATGTCGCTGATCGAATGCGGCCTAGACGTGGCATTGCAGGCCGACATGACGGCGGTACGCGACAAGTCGCTGGCGCTCACCGACCTCTTCATCGAGCTGGTGGAACAACGCTGTGCCGCGCACCCGCTCACCCTGGTTACCCCGCGCGAGCACGCCCGGCGCGGCAGCCACGTCAGCTTCAGCCACCCGCAGGGCTTCGCCGTGATGCAGGCCTTGATCGCGCGCGGCGTGATCGGCGACTACCGCGAGCCGGAAGTGCTGCGCTTCGGCGTCACCCCGCTCTACCTCGGCTACGCCGACATCTGGGACGCGGTGGACACGCTCAAGGACATCCTCGACAGCGGCAGCTGGGATCGCCCCGAATTCCACCAGCGCGCCTCGGTGACCTGAGCCCCCGCGCCGTCCGCCTCACCCCATAACAACGACCGCCCTTGCCCGACCCCGCCCCGCTCCGACCAGCCGGGCGGCGGGCCGGGTATTGCCGGCGGCTTCACCTCATGAATGGAGAAACAGATGAGCAACTCGTTCGACCACATCGCGCGGCGTGAGCAGGGCCTGCACCGCCGCCTCAGCGCCGGCCAGATGAGCATGATCGCCATCGGCGGCGCCATCGGCACCGGCCTGTTCCTCGGCAGCAGCTTCGCCATCGGCTTTGCCGGGCCCAGCGTGCTGATCAGCTACGCCATCGGCGGCCTGATCACCCTGCTGCTGATGGGCTGCCTGGCGGAAATGACCGTGGCCCACTCCACCTCGGGCTCGTTCGGCGCCTACGCCGAGCACTACGTCAGTCCGCTGGCGGGCTTTCTGGTGCGCTACGCCTACTGGTCGTGCATCGTGCTGGCGGTCGGCACCGAGGTCACGGCGGTGGCGGTGTACATGAAGTTCTGGTTCCCCGCGGTGCCGGCCTGGGCCTGGATCGCGCTGTTCTCCAGCCTGCTGATCGCCATCAACGCCACCAGCGTCAAGGCCTTCGGCACGGTGGAATACTGGTTCTCGACGATCAAGGTGATCGCCATCGTCGGCTTCATCCTGCTCGGCGCCTACGTCATCTTCGGCTCCGGCTCGGCGCAGTACGGCCTGCAGCACTACACCGCGCACGGCGGCTTCTTCCCGCACGGCCTCTCGGGCACCTGGGTCGCCGTGATCATCTCCATCTTCAGCTACCTCAGCGTGGAAATGATCGCCGTCGCCGCCGGCGAGGCCGACAATCCGGAACAGGCGGTGAAGCAGGCCTTCCGCGCCACCATGCTGCGCCTGGCGGTGTTCTACCTGCTGTCGCTGGCGCTGATCCTCGCCATCGTGCCGTGGGACGCCGCCGGCAAGAGCGGCAGCCCCTTCGTCAAGGTGATGGAGGTGCTGGGCATTCCGGGCGCCGCCGGGGTGATCAACTTCATCGTGCTGGTGGCGGCGCTCTCCGCCATGAACAGCCAGCTCTACATCACTACGCGCATGATGTTCAGCCTGTCGCGCGCCGGCCACGCCCCGGCCGGCATGGGCCGCGTCACCCGCAACGGCATCCCGCTCAACGCCCTGTTGCTGTCCACCGTAGGCATCGCGCTGGCGACGGTGCTCAATCTGCTGTACCCGGAGCACTCGTTCGAGCTGATGATGGCAATCTCGATGTTCGGCGCCATCTTCACCTGGCTGATGATCTTTCTCACCCACTACTGCTTCCGCCGCTTCCACGACCGCCAGGGTGGCCCGGCGCTGTCGTTCCGCATGAAGGGCTTTCCGCTCACCACGCTGGCGGGCCTGCTGCTGATGCTGGCGATCCTGGTCACCACCGCCTTCACCGAGGTGTTCCGCATGACCCTGGTGTTCGGCCTGCCCTTCCTCGCCGTGCTCAGCGCGGTGTACTACCTGTTCTTCCGCCAGAGCGGCCTGAGCCGCGGCGAGGCGTAAGCGCACGCGGCCGCCCGCCCTGCCGACCTCCCCCCGCCCGGCCGGTAGCCACGGCCACGGCGGGGAGCCTGGCCGTAACCGGCCAAGCGCCGCCTTCGGTGCTAGCATGGATCATGGCCGCTACCAACAACTCCATCGCGATTGCCACGGTTGACCTGTGCAAACGCTTCAACCACGTCACGGCGCTCGACCGGCTCACCCTGAGCGTGGCGCGCGGACAGATCTTCGGCCTGCTGGGCCCCAACGGCGCCGGCAAGAGCACCACCATCAAGATTCTCACCACCCTGCTCGAAGCCAGTTCCGGCCGCGCCACGGTGGCCGGTTTCGACGTCGCGGCCGACCCGATCGAGGTGCGGCGGCGCATCGGCTACGTGCCCCAGCTGCTGTCGGCCGACGGCGCCCTCACCGCCACTGAGAACCTCACCCTGTCGGCGCGCCTGTACGGCCTGCACGGCGCCCGCCTCAAGACGCGGGTGCATGAGGCGCTGGCCTTCGCCGGCCTCGAGACGGTGGCGCACAAGCTGGTGCGCACCTTCTCCGGCGGCATGATCCGCCGCCTCGAAGTGGCCCAGGCCACGCTGCACACCCCGGAAATTCTGTTTCTCGACGAACCCACCATCGGCCTCGACCCGGTGGCGCGCCGCACCGTGTGGGAGCGGCTGCAGCAGTTGCGCCACAGCCAGGGCATGACCATCCTCATCACCACCCACGACATGGAAGAGGCCGACGTGCTGTGCGACGAACTCGCCATCCTGCATCAGGGCCAGCTGGCGGTCATCGGCCAACCCGACGCGCTCAAGGCGCAAGTCGGACCACAGGCCGACCTGGCCGATGTCTTCGCCCACTTCAGCGGCGCCGTCATCGAGCAGGAAGGCTACTACCGCGGCATCCGCCAAAGCCGCGGCACCATCCAACGCCTGGGGTGAAACACATGCTCGCCTGGCTCTACGAAAGCGCCGCTGTGACCGACGCCGAGGTGCGCAAACTGCGGCGCGACCCCACCGAGCTGCTGTCGCGCGCGGTGCAGCCGGTGCTGTGGCTGGCGGTGTTCGGCCAGGTGTTCAGCCACGTGCGCGGCATCCCCACCGGCAGCCTGCGCTACCTCGACTACATGGCCCCCGGCATCCTGGCGCAGAGCATCCTGTTCAGCGCCATCTTCTACGGCATCGCCATCATCTGGGAGCGCGATCTCGGCATCGTGCACAAGCTGCTGGTCACCCCGGCGCGGCGCAGCGCCCTGGTGTTCGGCAAGGCGGTGGCGGCGGGGCTGCGCGGGCTGGTGCAGGCGGCGGTGGTGTACCTGGTGGCGATCGCGCTGCACGTGGCGATCCGCTGGGAGCCGCTGCCGATGGTCACCGTGGCCGCCGCCGTGTTCGTCGGCTCGTGCATCTTCTCCACCTTCTCGCTGGTGATCGCCTGCATCGTCAAGACGCGCGAGCGCTTCATGGGCATCGGCCAGCTGCTCACCATGCCGCTGTTTTTCGCCTCCAACGCCATCTATCCGCTCGATATCATGCCGGACTGGCTGCGCGGCATCGCCGCCTTCAACCCGCTCACCTACCTGGTGGACGCGCTGCGCGGGGCGATGATCGTGGGCGGGCATAGCGTCTACGGCGACGCCACCAGCTTCGGCATCATGCTGCTGGTTTTCCTGCTGCTGCTGGCCCTGGCGGCCAGACTCTACCCGGGGCTGGCGCGCTAGCCGCTGACCGGCCCGCCCTGTACCACCCGGCTCACACCGTGGCCGCGTAGCGCGGCTGCCACATCGCCTGGCTGACCGCCGCGTCCAGGTCATCCGGCCGGGGTTGCGTCGCCACGCCCTGCTCGTACGCCACCCGGGCAACGGCCGCGCCCACCGCCTGCGCCACAACGCGCAGCTGCGCCTGGCGCGGGAAAATGCGCCCGGCGGCCACATCGTCGGCGCTGACTTGGCCGGCCAGGGCGCTGGCCGCCGCGAAGAACATCTCGTCGCTGGCGCGGCGGGCGCCGGAGACGATCAGCCCGAGTCCGAAGCCGGGAAAGATATAAGCGTTGTTGGCCTGCCCCGGCGCATGCGACACCCCCGCCACGGTCACCGGCTCGAACGGGCTGCCGCTGGCGAAGATCACGCGGCCGGCGCTCCAGACGTACGCCTGCTCGGCGGTGCACTCCGCCTTGGCGGTCGGGTTGGACAGGGCGAACACCACGGGGCGCGGGCAGACCTCCGCCAGCGCCTCCAGCGCCGCCCGGGTGAACAGGCCGCCGCAGCCGGTGGCGCCGATCAGCACGGTCGGCCGAAAATCCCGGATGGTCGCCACCAGGTCGGGCTGCGCAGCGCGGTCCTGCGCCACCACGCGCTTGTGCGGCGGCAGATCGCGGCGGCTCGCCACCACCGGGCCGGTCGAGTCGACAAACAGGCACTGCGAGCGCGCTTGCGCCAGCTCGACCCCGGCATGCTGCAGCGCCTTGATCACGAGCGACCCGATCCCCAGGCACGCCTCGCCGGCACCGAGAAACAGGAGGCGTTCTTCGGCCAACGTGCGTCCCGTCATCCGGCCGGCGGCGTACAGCCCGGCCAGCCCCATGGCGCCGGTGCCCTGGATGTCGTCGTTGAAGCAGCACAGCTGGTCGCGGTAGCGCACCAAGAGGCGGAACGCGTTGGCGTTGTTGAAATCCTCGAACTGCAGCACCGCCCCGGGAAACACCTGGCGCACCGCGCCGACGAACTCGTCGACGAGACTGTCGTAGGCCTCCCCGGCGAGCCGGGGCACGCGCCGGCCGAGATAGAAGCGGTCCTCGCGGAGGGAGGCCGTATCCGTCCCCACATCCAGCGTCACCGCCAGGCAACGCGACGGCGGCACGCCGGCACAGGCGGTATACAGCGCCAGTTTGCCGATGGGAATCCCCATGCCGTTGGCGCCCAGATCGCCCAGCCCGAGGATACGGCCGCCGTCGGTCACCACGATGATGTCGATGTCGCGCTGCGGCCAGCGCCGGAGGATGTCGGCGACCTGCCCCTGGTGTTCCGGCGTCAGGTACAGCCCGCGCGGGGCCAGGTAACGCCGGCTCCACTCCAGGCAGGCCTGGCCAACCGTGGGGGTGTAGATGAGCGGCAGGCATTCCGCCAGATTGTCGACGACCACCCGGTAGAACAGCGTTTCGTTCTCGTTCTGGAGGGCGGAGAGGTAGACGTAGCGCTCGATCGGGCCGGCCTGGGCGCGCACCATGTCGAGCGCCCGCGCCGCCTGTTCGTCCAGCGTTTCGATGCGCGGCGGCAAGAACCCGCTCAACCCCAGCCGCTCGCGCGCCTCGGCGCTAAACGCGGTGCCCTGGTTGAGGTGGGGATCGCGCACGACGTCGGTGCGGGGAAGCGGAACGGCTTGGCCCATGTTTTTCTCCCACAGGAAGAACGGCATCGGGGCACGCGAGCCCGGACGGCGCCTGTTTCTTCACCATAGTGAATCGGCCCCGATACTTCAGGCACCGCGCGCTCCGTTCAGAGCCAGCCCAGCCGCTTGCAGGCGCCGTACACCAGGTACACGCCCAGCCCGGTGATGAACACGCCGAAGAGCAGGCGCAACTGAGGCCCCGCCATGCGGTTGGCGAAATAGGCGCCCAGCCACGCGCCGAGAAACATGGTGGCGGCGAGAATGACGGCGGCGCGCACGTCGACGTTGCCGTGCCGGTAATACTCGATGACGGCCGCCAGGCCGATGGGCGGCAACAGCACCGCCAGCGACGTGCCGGTGGCCACGTGCTGCGAGAAACCCGCCCAGTAAATCAGCGCCGGCACGATAACGATGCCGCCGCCCACCCCGAACAAGCCGGCGGCCACGCCGCCGAGCGTGCCAATGATGGCGAAGATGAGCCATGCAAGCATGGAGGTTCTCCCGACCAGGGACTCGCCCCGATCCGCGCCGAGAGAAGCAGGCCGGCCAAATCGAGGCGAAGGGTTGATCCTTCCGCGAGGTGGCGACGCCGTCGAACACCTCGCGCACCTTGTCCCGCCTCGGCAGCACGAAGCCCGCGTCGGTCCCGGCGGGGGAACCCGATGCCGGGACGCTGCCGCATGTACCCGGCCGGCACCGCCTACTTCGGCTTGCCGTACTGCTGATCGAGGTAATCGAGGATCAGGGGCACGTCTTCTTCCTTGATCGGCGCCCCCATCACCTTGACCATCTTGGTGACGGTCGCCTCCCAGCCCTTGCGGTCGAGAAAACGCGAGTTCATCTGGATGTAGTCCAGGCTGTGGCAGACCGCGCAATTGCGGGCGACCACGTCCTGGTTGCTGCCTTGGCGCAGTTTGACGGCGCTCTCGTCGGCCAGCGCCAGGGCCGGCAGCAGCAACAGCAGCGCGTAGAGTGTCTTGTTCATGGCGGGCCCCTCACACGACGTCCACCGCCACCTGGTGCACCAGGTTGTGGTGATACCCGGCCGGGTTGGCGATCAGTTCGAAGGTCTGGGTCTGGCCGATGCGGTTGGTGGCCTTGGCCAGCAGCGTATAGCGGCCCTTGTGGCGCGGCTGGAAGCGATAATGCCAGGGGCGGAAGGAGAAACGGCCGTGATCGGTGCCGAGCTCGGCGTTGCGCCAGCTCATGCCGCCGTCGATGGAAACCTCCACCTGGCGGATGCCGTAGCCGGCGTCCCAGGCGATGCCGGCCAGCTCCAGCGGCTTGCCCAGCGGCAGCCGCTCGCCGTCGCGCACGCTGGTGATGAGCGAATTCACCACCATCTCGGTGATCGGCGTGTTGGCCGCCGTCTCCTGCGACAAAAAGCGCTCCACCACCGGAAATTTGCCCGTGGGCACACGGTAGGCGCTCTTCATCCAGAAGCCGTCGAACGGCGCCGACACCACGTTGATCGAACTCAGGTGCTTGACCCAGTAGGTGGCGGTCCAGCCCGGCACGATCAGCCGCGCCGGGAAGCCATTCCAGTGCGGCAGCGGCTCGCCGTTCATCTCGAAGGCGATCAGGGTGTTCTCGTCCAGCCCCTTCCACAGCGGCAGGCTCTTGACGAAATCCGGCGTCTTGTCGAGCACCGGGCCGTCGGCGCCGTCGAGCACCAGCTCCAGCGCGCCCTTCTTCACCCCGGCCTTGTTCAGCAGGTCGCGCAAGCGCACCCCGCGCCAGCGCGCGTTGCCCATCGCGCCGTAGCTCCACTCCACCCCCGGCACGTGCGGCTGGAACAGGCCGCGCCGGTTGCCCGAGCACTGGCACACCGCCGCCAGCTCCACCGTCTCGAAGCGGCGCAGCTCGTCCAGCGTCAGCATCAGGGGGCTCTCCACCTCGCCGCCGATGCGCAGCTGCCAGCTGCGCGCTTCCACCTCGGGAATGTTGGCCAGGTGATAGCGCACGAAAAACGCCTTGTTGGGCGTGAACACCTCGCGGAAGTACTCCGGCGGCGTTTCATAGTTGGGAGGACGGTAACTGCGCTTGATCAGCGGCACCTTGCCGGGCAGGGCCTCGAGCAAGGCCGACTCACGCGCGCCATCCGGCAGCGCCGCCGGCTGCAGCAACTTCGCGCCCTTGGCCCAGGCCGGCACCAGCAAACCCCCGCCAGCCAGCAGCAAGCCACCCGAGCCGACACGCAAAAAATCCCGCCGGTTGATACCCATCGCCGCCCCTCCCGAATTGTTGGAGTTTGTTCCATGTTAGATGGTGGCAAGGGCAACGCAATGCGATTTGCAGACCGCCATCGAAGACCAAGCGACTGCCGCACGGGAGAGCCCCCCCAACGGTGACCGGCCCTGCCGGCCGCCAGCGTCGGGGGCGTTTACTGTTTGGAAACCGTGGCAATCCAGCGCTCGATCTCCTGCACCGAGGCCGAGGGCGCGTTCAGATGGTTGGAAGCGGGCTCGACCATCCGGGTCAGCGGGTGCTTGGCCAGCAGCCCGAACATCTCGTGCTTCACCCGTACCAGGGCCGGGTAATCGTTGCTGGGCGCAATGTACAGCACGGGGGTATCCGCCTTGATGCCGCGCATCGCCAGCGTCTGGTTCATCGCCCCTTCCGGCTCGAACCAGGTCAGATAGGCCGCCGGCGTGGAGGCCACGGCATAAGTCCCCCGGCCCCCCTCGTAATCGCGGAACCGGGCCTTCTCCTGCCCCTTGCCCTGCGCCACCAGCTGGCGCGCCTGCTCCACGGACGGCCCCACCGCCTCACGGAAGGTGGCATTGCCCACGTTGCCACCCGGCGCGATGGCCACCACGCCGTCGACGTGGTGCCGGCCGCCGAAATACAGCGCAAACACCCCACCCTGGCTATGCCCCGCCACGAACACCTTGCCGGCACCCTGCTGCCGCAACGCCGTCAAGGCCGCTTCCACCTCGTTTTCGGCAGTGGTGACGTCCACGTCGTACTCGCGCCGGCCAGACCAGGGCATGTCCAGATTGGCCACCAGAAACCCGTCGCGCTCCAGCGAGGCGGCCAGGTCAGACACATATTTAGAGGGAGAGCCGCCCTTGCCGTGCATCACCACCACCCCGGCCTTGGGCGTATCGGCCTGGGCGTGCAGAGTGACGCCCAGCGCCGCCACAGCAAACAGTTTGGCAAAGCGCTTCATGTTGTTTTCGTAAAGAAGGGGAAAAAGACATCATGCCACGATACGGCGACGGGGGAAGGCACATCGCCGCCGGCAGCGGCCCTCAGCTATCCGTCAGGCTGCTGCCCGTATACCAGAAATAAATCGGTCCCCTTTTCTCCGTCGCCACCCAAAACCTTTCGGCCAACCTTATTCAAGGTTGGCCGAAAGGTGGTAACGCACAGACGGGCCGGCTTAACGCTTGCCGGCCGCCTCTTCGCGCCGGCGCTTGGCCTCTTCCAGCAGGTAGACCTGGTAATCGTCCAGATCACCCGCGAAATCGCTGACCCCACCGCGCGACACCATCCAGAATTCGTCGCACACCGCGCGCAGCAACGCCCGGTCGTGGCTGACCAGCATCACCGAGCCTTCGAACTCGTTCAGCGCCACGCTCAGCGCCTCGCGGGTGGCGAGATCCAGATGGTTGGTCGGTTCATCCAGCAGCAGCAGGTTCGGCCGCTGCCACACGATCATGCACAGCACCAGCCGCGCCTTCTCGCCGCCGCTCATGCTGCCGACCGCCTGCTTCACCATGTCGCCGCTGAAGTTGAAGGTGCCGAGAAAATTGCGCAGCCCCTGCTCGCGACAATCATTGGCCGGCGGCCGCATCGCCGCCGGGGTGTCGCGCACCAGACGGAACATGTGCTGCAGCGGATCGTCCTCCGGCCGCAGCACGTCCAGCTCCTGCTGCGAGAAGTAGCCGATATTGAGCCCCTTGCCGCGAATGATCTCGCCGCCGACCGCCTGCAGCGCCTCGGCCACGGTTTTCACCAACGTCGATTTGCCTTGGCCGTTGGCACCGAGAATGCCGATACGCTGCCCGGCCAGCACGGTGCGGTTGACGTTGCGCACGATCACCGTCGGCGGTGTGTCTTCCGGCGCACCCTCCGGCGCCGGATAGCCGAACACCGCGCCGCTCATCGACAGCATCGAGTTGGGCAGGCTCTGCGGCTCCTTGAATTCGAACTGGAACTCGGCATCGGCCAGCACCGGCGCGATCTTCTCCATCCGCTCCAGCGCCTTGACCCGGCTCTGCGCCTGCTTCGCCTTGCTGGCCTTGGCCTTGAAGCGGTCGATGAACTTCTGCAGGTGCGCCATCTTTTCCTGCTGCTTGGCCTGCGCCGCCTGCTGCAGGACCAGCTGTTCGGCACGCATGTCCTCGAACTTGCTGTAATTGCCGCCGTAGCGCACCAGCTTGGCGTTGTCGACGTGCAGCGTCACATTGGTGACGGCATCGAGGAATTCGCGGTCATGGCTGATCACCACCATAGTGCCGGCGTACTGCTTCAACCACGCTTCCAGCCATACCAGCGCGTCCAGATCCAGGTGGTTGGTCGGCTCGTCCAGCAGCAGCAGGTCGGACGGACACATCAGCGCGCGCGCCAGTTGCAGCCGCATGCGCCAGCCGCCGGAAAAGCTGTTCACCGGCTGCTGCAGCTCGGCGACGCTGAACCCCAACCCGAGAATCAGCGCCTGCGCCCGTGCCGGCGCGTCGTGGGCGCCGGCATCGTTGAGCGCGGTGTAGGCATGCGCCATGCGCATGTAGTCTTCGCCAGCCTCGGCCTCGGCCACCTCCCGCTGCGCGGCGAGCAGCGTGGTATCGCCCTCGACCACGAACTCGGTCGCCGTCTGCGCCGTTTCCGGCATGTCCTGCGCCACCTGCGACATGCGCCACTGCGACGGGATCGACACATCGCCACCGTCTTCGTGCAGCGAGCCGTTCAGCACCGCAAACAGCGAGGATTTGCCGGCGCCGTTGCGGCCGACCAGGCCGACTTTCTCGCCGGGATTGAGCGTCACCGACGCGTTGTCGAGCAGGACTTTGGTGCCGCGGCGCAAGGCCACGTTTTTCAGAATGATCATGGGAAGCGCCGTGCGGCGGCTGAAAACAGGTTACGCCGCGACCGGCGACAAGGCGGGAAGACGACAGAAAGGGCGGCCAACGTTGGCCGCATCATGGCAATGGAGCTGCAGCAGCAGCGGTGCGCCGCATGCTGCAAAGCAATAAAAACGGCGCGGCGAAGATGGTAACACGCCCCCTGCTACTACGTCGGCCTCGCTATAAAAAACAGGCGCTTATGACAGGAACGGCGCGAGCGCGCGTTGCGGCCAACGCGCTGGATGATTTGTGGGCGCGGCCCTGTGACTCACGCGGCCTTGTGGCGCAGGCGCAGCAGGCTCAAACCCAATACGACAAAGAGACCGCCGGACACGCGATTGAACAGGCGGACACGCTGGGCACTGCCAAATTGGTTCTTCAGAACGCGCCCAAGCAGGACATAGAAAGCGTGTGAGAACACCGCGCAGACGGCAAACGTGGACGTCAGTACGAAGAACTGCGTCAGGACCGGCGCGTCTTGCGTCAAGAACTGAGGGAACAGCGCGGAGAAGAACAAGATACCCTTCGGGTTGGTCAGTGCCACGGTGACGCCGTGCCCGAAAAGACGCCAATCGGTGTTCGAGCCTACCGATGTGGCCGATGCACTCGTATTGGAGAAAGCACTTGCCTTGCTACGCCACTGCTTGATGCCGAGGTAAACAAGGTAAGCCGCACCGCCCAGCTTCAGTACGGTGAAGGCAGCCGCCGATGTCGCCAGGATCACACCCATCCCCGCCATGGCAATGGCGGACACCATGAACAGGCCCACGGCATTGCCCAAGGAGCCAAGCATGGCACGGCGTGGTCCGACTGCAACCGAATTCGAGATTGCCAGCAGCACTCCTGGGCCGGGAGTAAAGGTAATAAGCAAGGCAACGCCGCAGAAGACCAACCAGTTTGAGAAATGCACTTTTGGAGTTCCTAGACAGGATTCAAGACCAAGAGGATATCGCTTAGGCGGGCGCGGCGGTACCTCTTTGGCAAGGCACGCATCTACCACCCGGCATCAGACAATGTGCTTTGGCTGACTTGGCGGCCACTTGCTAGGAAACACCCCCACTGCGCTTCTTCGCCCCGTGGTGCTCCACATAGCTTTTGACGAAGGACACCACGAATTCCCGATCGCGGCTATGCAGCGCCTGCAACAGCTCGCCAACCCCACCCTCGGCATTGGGCACCTCCGTTCCATCCGAAAACAGCGTCCAAGCCTGGATTTGCAATACGTCGCAGACCTTCTCGAGTTGAGGGAAAGAAGGGGCAACAATACCCCGCTCATACCGCGAAACGGTTTCCATCTCGACACCAAGCATCTCAGCCAGCTGGCTCTGAGTAAGACCGAGTGCCTGTCGTCGTTTTTGCATGTTCCGCCCAACGATGACTGACAGCGATCCTTTTGGTGTTCCAGCTTTACTTGTTGCTTTGACCATAGTGCTTCCAATGGTCATCGCCATCGCCACCTTCACGTAGGGCGTATAAAGTCATTATTGACTATTTACGTCTAATTGCGTAAAAATGAATTTATGCTTATGGCAAACCATTTGCCATAAGCAGGAAGGCCACTGAAACGATCATCTAGCAGAACTTGCAGCACCCCGGATGAACTGCCCTCGATGGTCAGAGCTTTAACAGAGAGAAGGAAAGGAAGCACGCCATGGTATTGAGCCCCATGCACCAAGCCAGTTGGCCCGGCTCCACCCTAACCGTTACCGAACTGTTCACCCAATGCCGCCACATAGCGTGCTATATCGATGGCAATCAAAACGGCCTCCCCTTCTCCATCGTGATCGGACAAGCCACCATCAGCCAGCAACCCGAATCGCTGGCCCTGCCGTTCGAAAAATTTCTCGATGCCCAGGCCATCGCCAGACCACTGGCCGGTCTGATCAACCTGACCGTGCCACTGCAGCTGTTCGGGCTCCGCCTGAAGGACGGCCTCCCCGACATCGTCTGGCCGTGGACCGACCACTACCAGACCGTGCTGCAGCACTCGTCCCACACCAGTCAGCTACAGTTCGACCAGTATGAACGTCCCCTGCCGAACCTCTACGCCAAGCAGCTCTACATCGCCCAGCACCGCGACCTGATCTGGTATGACACCAAGAGCTTCGCCAGCTGGGTTATCAGTCATGGGGGCCGCTGGAGCCTGCCATGGAGCCCGGCATGGTATGAGTTTGGGGACCGCTGAAAGGACAGCCACATTGATTGCCTTGTCCTCGTCTTGTTGCGCTTGCTTCGCCATGCAATCGAGGTACGACCTATGGTTTTACTCAACCTTTGTGGGTGTACCACACCATAGAAAACTCAATTTCATGCCAAGTGTTATCAAGGGCCAGGCAAAAGGGAAATTTCCTGCCATAATGCACGGAAAATTCCCAGAGAAGAACATGAAATCTCACACAGACCTCATCCAGCAGTATCTGAACGAAGCCCTCAAGTACTACAGCAAGACGGAGTTGGCCCAACGACTCGGCACCGACCAGAGCACCATCCGCCGCTGGGTAGCTGGCGAAACAGAACCTAAGCCGTATGTGGTAGATAGTCTGAAACATCTACTCCAGCCGTTCGGGCCACAAACACACTCTGGAGAATTCCGCTTTATCGACCTGTTTGCGGGCATCGGTGGTATCCGCAAAGCCTTCGAACACATTGGTGGCGAATGCGTGTTTACCAGCGAGTGGGACAGCTACGCACAGAAAACCTATGCGGCGAATTTCCGCGACGGTCATGAGTTGAACGGCGATATCACCCAGGTCTCAGCTACGGACATTCCGAACCACGATGTGCTGTTGGCAGGCTTTCCCTGCCAGCCCTTCTCGATTGCGGGGGTCTCCAAAAAGAATGCACTGGGCCGCGCCCACGGCTTTGCCGATGAAACGCAGGGCACGCTGTTCTTTGACGTGGCACGCATCCTGCAGACCAAACGCCCGCGTGCCTTCCTGCTGGAAAACGTGAAAAACCTGATGTCGCACGACAAGGGACGCACTTTCGACGTCATCCGTCGCACACTGACCGAAGACCTTGGCTACCACATCCATTACCGCATCCTCGATGCCCAGCACTTTGTACCGCAGCACCGCGAACGGATCGTGATCGTCGGTTTCCGCGACGCTACTCCATTCAACTGGGACGACGTTTTCCTGCCGCCGAAAGGCACCAAGACCATGAAAGACATCCTGCACCGGACGGATGGCAGCGAACCGTACTTGGTACAGGATGGCAACCGCTACTTCGACCACGACAACCGACAGGTCAACTCCAAATACACCCTGACCCCGAAACTGTGGCAATACCTCCAAAACTACGCCGAGAAGCACCGTGCCAAAGGCAACGGTTTCGGCTTTGGACTGGTTGGCCAAGAGAGCGTGGCACGGACACTGTCCGCCCGTTACTACAAGGACGGATCTGAAATCCTGATCGAACAGGGCCCCGGCAAGAATCCACGCCGCCTCACCCCCCGCGAGTGCGCAAGGCTGATGGGACTGGACGATACGTTTGTGATTCCGGTCTCCGATACCCGGGCATACAAGCAGTTCGGCAACTCTGTCGTGATGCCGGTGTTCAAGGCCGTTGCAAATGCAATGAGACCGTTTATCCTGGAACAGAGCTTCCAGCCGGTCATTCCGGATATGTGGAATACCGAAACCACAGCAATTGATCACAAGGAAAGCGAGGCTGTCTATGCAGTACGTTAACCGTATTCCAGATCTGACCGGACAAGACGAGCAAGCAATGCAGTCCTGGTTCGCTGAAATGGACAAGCTGGATTTGCTGTTCCATTCGGAAGACAGGGCAGAACACATAGTGCAAGCAGGAACTGGCCAGCCTTTGTTCAGTGATGCAGAAGCAAGTAAGGCAGAGAGCATCCTGACACGCCTTTTCACCCAATTCGGGGACCAGGTCATCGAGGCGGCCTACCCTTTCTTCATGCGCCGGTCAGGCATTGATCCCGAGTCCTGGCAGCATCTGGCATAGTGACGGACATAGTAGACAAGGCAACCCGGAGCCGGATGATGTCCGGCATCCGGGGCAAGAACACCAAGCCCGAGCTTGTTCTCCGCAAAGCCCTTCATGCAGCAGGATTCCGCTACCGGCTGCATGTCAAAGACCTCCCCGGCAAGCCCGATCTGGTTTTCCCGAAATACAAGGCCGTGATCTTCGTCCATGGCTGCTTCTGGCATGGCCATGATTGCCGCTACTTCAAGGTGCCACAGACTCGTACCGAATTCTGGCTTCAGAAAATTGGCCTGAACAAATCTCGTGACGAAAGACAGCTTACCGAACTCATCAGCCAAGGTTGGCGGGTACTAGTAGTGTGGGAGTGCGCAACAAGATCGAATAAGTCAAGCGATCTGGATATGTTGATTGACTACGTCACGGACTGGCTGCTAAAAGGTTCGTCTACTACCCAGTTAGACGAATCCGGATTGAAGCCCCTGCCATGTTCAACGACAGAATCAGTGACTACTTCGAAGGTGTTGCCGCCAAATACCTGAGCGCCGTGGACGCCGATCCCGGCCGTTCCCACCAGCACGAAATCGGTGGCCTGCCCGCCGCAGGCTTCAAACAATGGCTAGGGACACCGGGTAAAACGGAAGAATTCCGTTTCCGGGCCCGTCAGATCTACATGAGCGATGAATCTGAAGCACCGCTCATCTGTCACAGCGATGTCACTTGGTATGACAGCCGCCGCAAGGTCGCCCACCGCGGCCCCGAATACCGTCTTTACTACTACGACAGCCCTGTCACCGAGCAACTTTCTCCCGGTGACTTTTTCCTCGTTGCCAAACTGAAGGACGGAACCCTGCTGATGGTCTTCGCACCGGCAGGCAGCTCCATCGAAAACCAGCTTCGTACCCTCTTCGGTCTGGGGATGATTGACGAGCGTTTCCGCGCCGGTACGCTGGATACCGTCAGTTTGCTGCTTCCACTACGGCTGATGCTGGAAGATCTGGGTATAGAACTGAACAAGCCGGCCCTTGCTGACGACCAATGGCTTAGCCGGCTCGTGGATACATTTGGTGGAATGGCATTCCCGGGGACCGCAGATTTTTCCCGATTTGCACGAGAGTCCATTGCCAAAGACATGGACCCGATCGCCCAGCCTGATGACACACTGATAAGCTGGATGGACCATGAAGAAAAGCTCTTCCGCATCTATGAACGCCACTTGGTTCAGGACCGGCTCCGAGCCGGTTTTGGGGACCACGGGGACGATGTGGATGAGTTCATCAGCTTCTCTCTCAGTGTCCAGAACCGGCGCAAATCACGTGTTGGCCATGCCTTCGAAGGCCATCTTGACCACCTCTTCAGACTGCACAAACTGAAATTCCAACAAGGCAGAGGAAAAGGGCACGTTACGGAAAACAACGCCAAGCCGGACTTCCTGTTCCCATCTTTTACCGACTACAACAATCCAGACTTCCCTACCGACAATCTCATCATGTTGGGCGCCAAGACCACCTGCAAGGATCGCTGGCGCCAAGTGCTGAGTGAAGCCGCCCGAATTCCGTCAAAACACCTTGTCACACTGGAAGCTGCTATCAGTGAAGCCCAGACCGATGAAATGGCCTCTCACAATCTCAAGCTTGTCATTCCAGCTACAGTTCACGCAACGTATTCGGAAAAGCAAAAGCACTGGCTCCTTGATCTGCAGGAGTTCATTCAACTAACCAAGAAAACGCAAAACTGAATCTAGTGGAAAATCAGAATGACCGAAACAGAATACATAATTGACTGGATACACCGCGTAGAACATGCCCGTAACAAAGTAAATTTCACCAAACGCCTACCCACTTTGCTCACTGAATATTTTTTCGAAAAAGTACTCGCCTCAAAACTGGGGCTTGGAATTAAAAGCGGGCTCTCGACGGGATGGTCTTACGAATACAAGCATAAAAATAATGAACGAATATGGCACAAACTACTCATCGAAGAGAAAAAACTATCACCTGCTGACAAAAAATTCATACAACACGCAGTGAGACACAATCCGGAAGACCGCATATTGTTAACTCATGCAAAAATAACCTCACCAACAAACAAGAACAACATACCATCTATAAAATTTTCCACCCGAGAAATCGGCCTGTTAAATAAGAAAATCACACTATTTGAAGAAACAGAAGAACTTAAACTATTCTGCCAAAATATTAATACCCATACAAACACTTCATTAACAAAATTAAAAACAGCAAAAAGCAATCAACCCGGAATTGATACATGGCTCCACAATATAGCCACTCCTGACTTGCAAAAAATACTTGCCACTCGAATTTTCATGAATTTTTTAGGAAAAAAAGTGGACATTGACTCCCTCATGGAAAATGAGGATGGCAGCATATCTATAATTGAGTTCAAAAGAAAAGATCCAGCAAAGGGCATGAAAGAATTAGAACAAAAACAAATAATGCAATTCATTTACAAAGACCCTGAAGAACAAAAATTTATCTACGACTCCCTGTCATATAAAAAGTCTCTTTGCTTTGGCCTAGATATATCCCATGTAAGAAATGTTGAGTTTTGCGAAAAAACAGGGATCAACTATCACCATATAATATGGGAACATATCGCCAGAAGGCCCGGCCAAATATTTAGCAGCAGCTTTGAATGCACTGAACACCAAATTAAAATATATTCCATCAATTTAACAACAAACCATTTTAGTGGGATAAGCACAACGCATGGCGAAGAGTCTGGAAGTTACGACGATGACGACAGATTTCAGCTAACCATTGAAAAAAAATTGTTTTCAGAGAAAGTCTTAAACACGAAAAGCCAACAATAAAGCACCCCATTATCTCATCTTTTTAAATTTACTCTGAATATAAAGATGGCTCGATCAAATAAATCCCGCCCTGACTACACGACTGCCATTCTTGATTTTGTTAGCGCGGCACCTAGCCGTAATCTTGTTGACCTTGAGGCGATAACCAACCTGTTTCCTACGATCAAAGAGGCTACAGTCCGTAAAAAGGTCAAAGAAGCAATGGCTTTGCACCCTTCATTGTGTGGACGCATCGCAGGTGTTTTTCCTGATACCAAGGCAATCCTCGATGAGATAGAGCGTCAACTCGGCTCCGCTGTTGTAGGAGAAACATTGGTTCGAGCCAACCAGCTCGCAAAGACGTTTGTCGAAGGATTAGCCAATGCATTCGCAAATGACTTCTGTACAAAAGCCCTTAACAACCATATAAATCAAGCAACTGGCGAGATAAGCATTCATTTTAACGAATTAATAACCCATCTTGTGCTTCCCTATGAGGAATATTTAACAAAAAGTGGAAATAGTCTTGTCTCTATCGCTGGAACACTAAATCAGTCTTTACTGGTGAGAGCACTACGAAATTCCGGTTTAACCGATACTCAACCTAGAATTTTTAGCGAAACAGGCACACGAAGTGAAGGAGATATCCAAATTTACTATAGGCCAACTGGCCGAACAGGAGACAGAACTCTGTACGTTGAGGCTAAGAGTTATGCAGCCAGAGAGCGCTTATTACGTGGGCTTGCTGACATGCATGAGCCCAAGGTTGGGGTTGGCTTCTTTAATGACCCAACAGAATTCAATGAGGAGCGAGTTACATCAATTGTGAACTCAGCGCATGCAAAGGCCATTTACATGCCAACAGCAACATATGCTGGCCTAGCACAGGCTTCTCGTAACATAAATATCCCCGGCACGGGCCGGGTATGTCGGAAACTTGAATCCGAGTTTGTTGAAGACATGATTTATTTTACAAGACATGGAAGCATTATAAACCGATAAAAATAATGGTTACACAAAATCAAAAATTATCAACCAAGACGAATGTCTCAACGAATATTGGTTTCTAAGCCTATTTCACGTTTAATCAGCGTTGGCTGTTGGGGAAGGACTACAACGAAAGCAAGACCGCATAGTGTCTGGGGTTACCACACCCGGACCAGATTTACGGCTGCTTTCGCCTCGAGGATGAGGGAAGAGCGCACGGTGAGTGGAGCGGTCGCCCAAGGTAGCGGCTTAGGGCGGCAGGTCGGCCAAAACGGACCTACATCTTATAACCCCAAGAGTCAGCTACAGGCTGCTGCTCAGACATGTGCAACGTCATGATGTATGATTATCAGCTTCTCTTGGACAGAAGCGAATATCCTAAACATGATCGTCGGAATCTTCCTCAGGTACATCAAGACCTATCGTGGTTATAACTATATTCCTCTCGCAAGCGACGACAGGTTCTGCGGTCTTGTCGGAAACAACGGAGTAGGGAAGAGTTCTGTCCTTGAGGCCCTCGATGCCCTGTTCAACGAAAAAGCTCTCAATCTGAACATCGTCACTAAGCGGAGCGGGCTTAGCGAGACCAATCCTCATGTGGTTCCACTATTCCTCATTAAAAAGAGCGACTTGTCCGGAAGCACTGCAGAAATGGCGGAGACCCTAAGCAGGCTGGCAATGGAGATCACGGATGCCGATGTCGGCTCGGTTTCCCATAAAACTCAAATCAGGAAGTTCGTTGCCCACCGTAACTCGCTAGCGTTGGCCTTTCCGATGGATGAGTACTATCTCATTCCCATCGGGATCGACAGAGGACATGAGGTTTCTCTTTCCATGTTCAACTGCAGGAAGCTGGTGGAGCTTCATCTGGGGGCGGAAACGGAGGCCGGAACAACTGCGCTGACCGAGTTCCAGTTGAAGGAGTTCAAGCCGCTGCTGGACAAAATCAAGGCGTCGACCGACTACATCTACATTCCTAAGGAAATCGATTCCGATTCCTTCACCAAGCTGGAAACGAAGGAAATCCAGTCCCTGATGGGAGAAAGCCTGAACCAGATCATCGAAGGGTTGGTTTCGGCTGATGTGATTCGGGACATCAATGGGCAACTGAACAGCTTTCTGGACACCCTCTCCGAAGAGCTTGTCGACTATTCCTACCGGACACGTACCAACCGTCAGCAGAACCTCAAGAAGCAGGATGTCTACAACCTCATCGTCCAAGCGTTCTTCAACATCCGGATGCTGCACAGGAAGCAGGGCGATGCATGGCTGGAAATCAATTCCCTAAGTTCCGGGGAGAAGCAGAAGGCAATCATCGACGTTGCCCACAGCCTTATCAAGAACCATCGTGCGAGCGGGGACAATCTCATTCTGGCGGTGGATGAACCCGAGTCTTCCCTTCACATGTCGGCATGCTTCGACCAGTTCGCTGCACTCTACGAAATCAGCCGTTCCTGCCGTCAGTTGCTATTCGCCACCCATTGGTACGGATTCTTCCCGACCATCGAATCTGGAAGCGCGGCAGTCATCACCAAGACGGGGGAAGAGCACGTCGTTGACCTCATCAATCTCGCCAATCACCGGGAGCAGGTCAGGCAGTTGACTAGAGGTAGCCGGGGAACGCTACCCTACGATGTCAGGCTCAAGAGCATTAACGATTTCGTCCAGTCAATCATCACGAGTTCCATCGGCGAAGACCCCTACAACTGGCTCATCTGCGAAGGCAGCTCCGAAAAGGTGTATCTGTCCAGCTACCTCAAGGATTTGATCACCGAGAAGCGCCTTCGCATCATTCCCGTAGGAGGAGCGAAGGAGGTCAAGCGTCTCTACCAGCACCTTTCGGTTTCCTACGAGGAATTCAAGGACGAGGTAACTGGAAAGATTTATCTCCTGTCCGACACGGATGCGGAGCTGGTCCAGTACGATGTCAGGAACTTCGACAATCTCCATTGCAGGCGGATGGTAACCGCTAGAGCAACGAAATCGGTCTCGCTCGTGAATATCAACTCGAATCCGGTGTCGCCGAAGACTGAAATCGAGGATGTCCTCAACGGGAAGCACTTCTACGAAACGCTGCGGACGTTCGTTCCCGGCAATCACACGCTCGCGTTCCTAAATGGTTACGGGGAGGCGACTGAAGAGCCCTCGTTCTTCGCCCTCGACTTGCGAGACAGCGAACGCGAGGCAATCGAGCGATTCTTTGACGAAGGAAACAACAAGTTCATCTTCGCCGAGAAATACGTTGCCGGACGCACCACGGAAATGGCTGTTCCCGGATGGATCACCGAGATCAGGAACTGGCTGGCCCCCCCCGCTGCATCCCCTACTCGGTGAAGAGTTTCGACAGCCCTGTGATACACAATACCTAGACTTGGACTCTCCTGTCCCTGTCCAAGAACGGTCCTTCAGCTGATTCATGACCAACGTCCGCTCTGGCCGAACACCGGTCCTGCTGGCACTCTGGCTTCATCTCCCGTTGTCTACCATGAAATGAAAATGGCCTCCAATCCTGGAGGCCATTTGCCAAGCTGAGAGCAAAGAGCAGAATCCCAAAAATCTAGAAAAGTGGGAAATATCTAGATATTCGTGGGATCCTACATCTTACACATCAATATTCCGCGCAATCAGCGCATTGCCCTCAATGAAGGCACGACGCGGCTCTACGTTGTCGCCCATCAGCGTGGTGAACACGTCGTCGGCGCCCATCACATCTTCGATCTTCACCTTGAGCAGGCGGCGCACGGTCGGGTCCATGGTGGTTTCCCACAGCTGTCCCGGGTTCATCTCACCCAGGCCTTTGTAACGCTGGATGTTCATGCCCTTGCGCACTTCGGCCAGCAGCCAGTCGAGCGCTTCGCCAAATTCGGCCACCGGCTTGACGGTTTCGCCGCGTTTGACGGTGGCGCCTTCGCGCAGCAGGCCCTTGAGCAGGTCGCCGGTCTTGGCGAGTTCGGCGTAGTCGCCGGAGTCGAGGAAGTCCTGGTCGAGCACGGTCACCATCACGTTGCCGTGCAGCTTGCGGGTGATCTTGATCATCCAGCCGTCGTTCTTCTCGTCGTGCAGCAGGTCGAGGCGGATGAATTCGGGCGGCAGCGCGGCGCTGAGCACGGCGACGGCGTCGCGGGCGGCGTGCTCGGTGTCGAGCGACAGGCGGCCAACGCGCAGCATGGCTTGCAGCACCAGCGGGTCGACCACGCGGCTTTCGCGTTCGATCACGGCACGGGCGAGCAGGAACTGGCGCGCCACTTCGGCCAACGTGTCGCCGGAGAGGGCGGCTTCGCCTTCGGCCGGCACCAGTTCGGCCTTATCGAGTGCCAGCTGCAGCAGGTACTGGTCGAGCTCGTAGTCGTCCTTGAGGTAGCGTTCTTGCTTGCCGTGCTTGGCCTTGTACAGCGGCGGCTGGGCGATGTAGATGTGGCCGCGCTCCACCAGCTCGGGTGTCTGGCGGTAGAAGAAGGTGAGCAGCAGGGTGCGGATGTGCGCGCCGTCGACGTCGGCATCGGTCATGATGATGATGCGGTGGTAGCGCAGCTTGTCCGGGTTGTATTCGTCCTTGCCGATGCCGCAGCCGAGCGCGGTGATCAGGGTGGCGACTTCCTGGCTGGCCAGCATCTTGTCGAAGCGGGCGCGCTCGACGTTGAGAATCTTGCCCTTGAGCGGCAGGATGGCCTGGAACTTGCGGTCGCGGCCTTGCTTGGCGGAGCCGCCGGCAGAGTCACCCTCCACCAGGTAGAGTTCGGACATGGCCGGGTCTTTTTCCTGGCAGTCGGCCAGTTTGCCGGGCAGGCCCAGGCCGTCCATGATGCCCTTGCGGCGGGTGATCTCGCGCGCCTTGCGCGCGGCTTCGCGGGCGCGGGCGGCGTCGACGATCTTGCCGACGATGATCTTGGCGTCGTTGGGGTTTTCCAGCAGGAAGGATTTCAGCGCGTCGCTGATCACTTCGTTGACCACCGGGCCGATCTCGCTGGAGACCAGCTTGTCCTTGGTCTGGCTGGAGAATTTCGGATCGGGCAGCTTGACGGAGAGCACGCAGGTGAGGCCTTCGCGCATGTCGTCGCCGGAGGTGTCGACCTTGGCCTTCTTGGCGGTATCGGATTGTTCGATATAGCCGTTGAGGGTACGGGTCATCACCTGGCGCAGCGCGGTGAGGTGGCTGCCGCCGTCACGCTGCGGGATGTTGTTGGTGAAGCACTGCACCGATTCCTGGTAGGAGTCGTTCCACTGCATCGCCACTTCGACCGTCATGCCTTCCTTCTCGCCGATGGCGTGGAACACCTTGGGGTGCAGGGCGGTCTTGTTGCGGTTCATGTACTCGACGAAGCCGGCCACGCCGCCGGAGAAGGCGAAGCTTTCTTCCTTGCCGGTGCGCTTGTCGATCAGGGTGATGGCCACGCCCTGGTTCAGGAACGACAGTTCGCGGATGCGCTTGGCGAGGATGTCGAAGTGGAATTCGATCTTGCCGAAGGTTTCTTCGCTGGCGTGGAAGGTGACTTCGGTGCCGCGATAGGTGCTGTGGCCGGTGACGGTGAGCGGAGCCACCGCTTCGCCGCGGCGGAATTCCATTTCGTGCACCTTGCCGTCACGCCAGATTTTCAGGCGCAGCCAGTCGGACAGGGCGTTGACCACGGAGACGCCGACGCCGTGCAGGCCGCCGGAAATCTTGTAGCTGTTGCTGTCGAACTTACCGCCGGCGTGCAGCACGGTCATGATCACTTCGGCGGCGGAGCGGCCTTCTTCCGGGTGGATGTCGGTCGGGATGCCTCGGCCGTTGTCTTCCACCGAGATGGAGTTGTCCGGGTTGATGGTGACCTTGATGGTGTCGGCGTGACCCGCCAGCGCTTCGTCGATGGCGTTGTCCAGCACCTCGAACACCATGTGGTGCAGGCCGGTGCCATCCGATGTATCGCCAATGTACATGCCCGGGCGCTTGCGTACGGCATCCAGACCCTTGAGAACCTTGATGCTGTCTGCGCCGTATTCCTGTTCGCTCATAAAACCTTCTCTGTCGTGTGGCAGGTGTCACCGGCGGGGGAGGCCCCCGCCTTCGTCTTCGGCCAACCTGGCGATGTCCGAGGCCGGCCGAAACCGCGTTAGATGCGCATCGGCATCACGATGTACTTGAACTGGCCGTAGTCCGGAATGGTCACCAGCGTGCTGCGGTTGGCGTCGCCAAAGGCCAGCTGCAGCGTTTCGGCCGGCAGGTTGGTGAGCACGTCCAGCAGGTAGTTGATGTTGAAGCCGATCTCCAGCTCGCCGCCGCCGTAGTCGATTTCCAGCTCTTCTTCGGCTTCTTCCTGTTCGCTGTTGGTACACAGGATGGACAGGCTGCCCGGCTTGAGCACCAGCCGCACGCCGCGGAATTTCTCGTTGGCGAGAATGGCGGCGCGCTGCAGCGCGTGCAGGAAGGTGAGCCGGTCGATCAGGAACAGCTTGTCGTTGTCGAGCGGGATGACGCGGTTGTAGTCGGGGAACTTGCCGTCCACCACCTTGCTGATGATGACGGTAGAGCCGAAGGTGAAGCGCACCTGGTTGGCCAGCACTTCGATGGTGATGGGCTCGTCGCTATCCTGCAGCAGCTTGTAGAGCTCGATGATGGTCTTGCGCGGCAGGATCACCTCGGCCTTGGGCAGCGAGGTGTCGATTTCGGCGGCGGCGAAGGCCAGGCGGTGGCCGTCGGTGGCCACCAGGCGCACCTGGTTGTCGTCGGTCTGCATCAGCAGGCCGTTCAGGTAGTAGCGGATGTCCTGCACTGCCATGCTGTACTGCACCTGCGAGATCAGGCGCTTGAGCTCTTTTTGCGGCAGGCTGAAGGTGGCTTCCGGCGTGCCGTTGACCGACAGCAGCGGGAAGTCTTCGGCCGGCAGCGTCTGCAGGTTGAAGCGGCTCTTGCCGGCTTTCAGCGTCAGGCGGTTGTCCTGCTGCTCCAGCGACACGGTGGAGTTGCCGGGAATGGCGCGCAGGATGTCCTGCAGCTTCTTGGCCGAGGTAGTCAGGCGGAACGATTCGCCCGGCAGCGTTTCGGCGCTGGCCGTGGTGATCTGGATTTCCAGGTCGGTGGCCAGAAAGCCCACCGCGCCGTCCTTTTTCTCGATCAGCACGTTGGACAGGATAGGCAGCGTGTGGCGACGCTCGACAATCCCCGTCACCGCCAGCAGCGGTTTCAGCAGGGCATCGCGTTCAGCTTGCAGAATCAGCATGTTCCGGGCTCCCGAAAGTTTTTTTAGTTGCGCAGCATTTGCAGCAGGGTATCGTAATCGTGGCCGATGTCGGCGTCACTGCCGCGCATCTCCGCTATGGTCTTGCAGGCGTGCAGCACCGTGGTGTGGTCACGTCCGCCGAAAGCGTCGCCGATGTTGGGCAGCGAGAGCTGGGTCAGCTCCTTGGCCAGCGCCATGGCGATCTGGCGCGGCCGGGCGATGTCGCGGCTGCGCTTCTTGCTGTGCATGTCGCCCAGCTTGATCTTGTAGTACTCGGCCACGGTCTTCTGGATGGCGTCCACCGTCACCTGGCGGTTGCCGGCGGCGAGGATGTCTTTCAGCGCTTCCTTGACCAGCTCAAGCGAGATGCTCTGGTTGGTGAAGCGGGCGTAGGCCACCACGCGCTTCAAGGCACCTTCCAGCTCGCGCACGTTGGAGCGCACGTTCTGGGCGATGAAGAAGGCCACGGTGTGGTCGAGCTTGATGCTGTCGGCCTCGGCCTTCTTCATCAGAATGGCCACGCGCATTTCCAGCTCCGGCGGCTGGATTTCCACCGTCAGCCCCCAGCTGAAGCGCGAGATCAGGCGCTCGTCCATGCCTTCGATCTGCTTGGGGTAGGTGTCGCAGGTCATGATGACCTGCTTGCCGCTTTCCAAGAGGGCGTTGAAGGCATAGAAGAATTCTTCCATGGTGCGGTTCTTGCCCGCGAAGAACTGGATGTCGTCGATCAGTAGCAGGTCGAGCGAGTGGTAGTAGCGCTTGAACTCGTCGAAAGCCTTGTGCTGGTAGGCGCGCATGATGTCGGCCACGTAGCGCTCGGCGTGGATGTAGCGGATCTTGGCCTGCGGGTTCTTCTGGTAGACGTGGTTGCCGATGGCCTGGATCAAGTGGGTCTTACCGAGGCCGACGCCGCCGTACACGAACAGCGGGTTGTAGGCCTGGTCGCCCGGGTTCTCGGCGATCTGCATCGCCGCGGCGCGCGCCAGCTGGTTGCCCTTACCGGTCACCAGGGTGTCGAAGGTGAACGCCGGGTTGAGCCGGGTGCTTTCGTGCCCGCCGCCGATGGCCTTGACCGCCGCCTGCTTGGCCGGGGTGGCCACGGCCGGGGCCGCGCCGCCGGCCGGTGCGCTCTTGCCGCTCGGCGCGGCCGGCTTGGCCGGCACCATCGCCGGGGCGGCATTGGGGCTGCCCAGGCGCAGTTCGACCGGCACCTCGCCCATCAGCTCCACCGCCAGTTCCTCGATGCGACCGAGGAAACGGTCTTTGATGAACTGCATGATGAAGCGGTTGGGCGCCAACAGCTGCACGCCGTCCTCAGTGAGTTCGGCGGCCAGCGGCTTGATCCAGGTGTTGAACTGCTGTGAAGACAGTTCGCCCTCGAGGCGAGCGAGGCACGCAGGCCAGAATTGATCCAGTTCGGTCATTAAGTACACGCAATAAAAAGCAAAAAATCCCGCCGTTGTCCGTTGTCGCGAAGGCGGGAGATACCGCCGTGCCAGGGCCTCGTGGGCGGCGCGGCGGTCAGTGTTCGGCATGGCGCAGAGGCGCATCCTCCCAGCCGGAGCGGCTAACCTTGCCCGCAGGGGGAAGGTTTCTGTTCAATTCTTACGCAGCGGGTGGGGGGCGCTAAGTTTTGACATTCTAATAGTTTTCCGGAAAGTTATCCACA